>ONBW01000034.1 GCA_900316165.1 uncultured Lachnospiraceae bacterium
TTGTCAACTATACATTACGCGAAATCGATGACCTTTTCAATTGTAATTTATGGTAGGTGGAGGCTATTTCCTACCCACACATGTGCACGAAGCCTCTTATATAAAGACATAATTGATACAGATAAAAAAGGATGTTTCCATATTCTTTTTTGGAAGGCATTACCATATAAAGTCCCTATTGCAGTGCAGACAATGCTTGCTCTTATGTCTGATATGGAAGGTGCTGATGTAAATTATGTGTTTGATGATTCACCCAATGTAAGAATGCAAAATATGCATCTATGTGTTTTTCCACTAAGTGACTGTTCAGTGGTCATGGCATTTTATCACAAGCGTGATAGAAATTATAAAGGGTTACTTCATCAATTTCATTCTATTACAGATGGTAAAAAGCTGAAGTACCTAAATTGGCTTACTTTCAAATACAGTGAGAATTATTTCTTGTCAAGAGAAGTGTCCCAAGATGTTATTTCTGATGAAAATCTAGTAAAACTTTGTCAGGAAAATTCTGGAGCACCAAAGATGGGAATGCTTAATTTTGATGAGATGATGAAAGCTGAAGAATACAAATCTCCTACAATGGACGATATACCGAATCTATTAGATCAGAAATATGCAGTGTGAAATGTAATGATCGTTATTATTGGAGAAGTTAGAAATGAAAACTTATTTGTGAACTTTCTTGATAATTAACTATCTACATCTCCTGTGCTTAATTAAACTCCTCAGAAACGTTGATTTTTAGCGGAAAATCGGCATTTTATTCTTGTATTTCTATCGCATTTGTTGTATAATATAACTAGTTAATTAACTGGCTGTGGAGGCGGTTAAAATGTACATGAAATACAAGGTCAGGATACCCGATTCTGAGAAAGGAATATCCAGAAAGACCATCCGTGGTATATCATATGTGTATTACACATATGCGTATATATACAGTCCGGAGAAGAAGCATACTGTTCCTAAAGATACATCAATCGGCAAAGTTATTCCTGATGAGTCTGATATGATGTATCCCAATGACAAATACCTTCTGTATTTTCCTGAGGCTGACATACCTGATGAGCTTGATGAATCTGAACGCAGCGGATGTCTCAGTGTTGGGGCGTTTATCATTATCAGAAAGATACTCGCCGAATACCATCTTGATGAAATGATCAACAGGATAGTCGGTGTGGACAGCGGCCTGTTTCTCGACCTTGCTGCATACTCGATCATCGAGGAAAACAATGCCGGCCGGTATTATCCGGACTATGCGTTCAGGCATCCTCTTTTCACGGATGGCATGAAGGTCTACAGTGATTCCAAAGTATCGTCATTTATGAACAGCCTGAGCAGGGATCAGAGCCAAGATTTTTTCAATGAATGGAACGCAAAACAGGATCACAGAGAGAAGATATATATTTCCTATGATTCAACCAACAGGAGCTGCAGTGCAGGCGATATAGACCTTGCAGAGTTCGGACATCCGAAGGTTGATGATGTAAAGCCGGTCATAAACCAATCAGTGGCATTTGACCACAACAATGCTGTGCCTCTCTTCTATGAGGAGTATCCAGGTAGCATTGTCGATGTGTCCCAGCTACAGCTGATGCTGGAGAAAGCAAAGGGTTATGGTTACAAGCATATCGGATTCATCCTTGACCGCGGATACTTCAGCAAAGGGAATATCCAGTACATGGATTCATGTGGCTACAGCTTCATCATAATGATGAAAGGGATGAAGAAACTGGTAAAACAGCTTGTAATCCATAACAAGGGGACGTTTGAAGACAAGCGTGAAAACAGCATCAAGGGTCATGATGTCCATGGAATCACCGTTCCGGCACATCTATATGACTCGGATGACAGGATCCGGTACTTCCACATTTTCTACGATGACTTCAAAAAGAGCGGCGAAAAAGCCAGGATTGAAGACAGGATAGACCGCTATGCTGACTATCTGGACCGTCATGAAGGAACACATGTAAATCTGAAGGAACACTTCAAGAAATACTTTGATCTTGTCTACTATCACGAAGGTAATGAAGACGAGAAATTCATGTGCTACACCGAAAAATATGATGTTATAGACGATGAGATCGACCTATGCGGATATTTTGTCATCATAACCTCCGAAAAAATGACAGCAGCACAGGCACTTGATCTGTATAAGAGCAGGGATGCATCAGAGAAACTGTTCAGGGCGGACAAATCCTATCTCGGAAACAAAAGCTACCGGTCACATAACAGGGCGTCTCTTGATTCGAAACTGTTTGTTGAGTTTGTGGCCCTGATCATAAGAAACCGTATCTATACCCAGCTCAAGGATCACGCAGTAAAGGAAGGCAGGAAAAATTTTCTTACCGTACCGGCTGCAATAAAAGAACTCGAAAAGATAGAGATCACACGACAGACTGACCATAACTACCGGCTTGATCACGCAGTCACAAAGACACAGAAAGAGATACTGAAGGCGTTCGGACTGACAGCTGATGAAATCAGGACTCAGGCGATAGAGATCAATAAGGATATACAGTCTCTGACTGCTAAGGAGGCATAATAATGGCGCGCACAAGGAATCGCATAACAATAGATGACAGGATCGAGAAGCAGAAATAAGTTGTTCTGAAAGCCAAGAACCGGTATGATTCTGCTGTTGAAGAGCTGAACAAGCTCATGACCAGGCGGGACGAGTTACGAAGCAAGGAGCTTATAAAAGCTATATCAAAAAGTGATAGATCGTATGACGACATCCTTGCTTACATCAATGGCGAAAATCCAGACAATGCTGACGAAGATTGAGTTAGATAGTTAATTTTTCAGGAAGTTGACAATACATTTGTTCATAGATAACGAATGGAATCTATAATATCCAGGCTGGTATCGAACATTGAGATTTGATTTTCTTGTGATATACCGCCATGGTTTTGTTGATACTATTGGGATGGAGATGTACCAGAAACCAATGTTAGCATGAGTAGGTAATTATCAATGTCTGATAAAATCATTACATTAGATAATACAAAGTGGGTTGAAAGACCATCTGGACTTATTGTACCAATGACAGAGACTGAAAAGCATATGAAATTCTATACTGATAATTATGATTTTATTGCAAAATATAGTTGTAATAACCAGGATGGCCATAAGATTTTTATTGATAATACGGTGAAGAAACCATATAGGTGCAGATTTTGTGGAAAGACGGAACCGGAAGTTCAATTCTCCGATAATTGTCATGCTATTTCAGAGTTGATAGGAAACAAGACTTTTTTTCTTAAGTCTGAATGTGAAAGTTGTAATAAACGTTTTGGAAAGATTTACGAAGATCAATT
Organism: uncultured Lachnospiraceae bacterium; assembly: GCA_900316165.1. Classification (GTDB taxonomy): domain Bacteria; phylum Bacillota; class Clostridia; order Lachnospirales; family Lachnospiraceae; genus Weimeria. The sequence goes on from ONBW01000034.1 coordinate 3,318, forward strand.
TGCAAAATATTTAGGCCCTGCTAGAACATTAACACAGACAAGAGGAAAAAATGGAGTACCTTCGTATAAATCTGTCGATGGAAAATTCAGGATGGATGTAACAGACAAGGGTGTGGTCATACAAGAGATTAGCGGAAATAATAAAGTAGATTTCAAAAAGCCGGGGGAAATAAGTTTCAAATTGCCAAAGGACACATATGTACCCTTGATGGTGTTCAAAGCTCTGATTTTCATGGCGTTATCGATTATGCCAGAGAATGAACTTTCAAATTTTACAGATACCATTGATTGGATCAATGAAGGTGACAGAGGGCTTATAGGTAAAGAGCAATCAAAATACAACATGTGTGATTATTCATCACATATTGTAGAGAGGTTTATTGCTGGAGCAAAACCATTGCCACTCAGTGCTGTTTTATTACGAAGAAAAGCTGGAAAGAAAGTGCCTTACTGCATATTTGCTCTGGAGTTTGATAATTACGGATTTCAGATTATTGTTCCTTGTATTGGTAAGGATGCAGAATTGGTTGGGCACACGATAAATTTCCCATTTTTGCCATTATTAATGGATACAAATGAACAACTTAAAAATTGTAAAAAATCAACCGCAATAAAAGATTGGAGTAGCAATAAACCTGTTAAAGGGGAAATCTTAACTATGAATTTATGTTACGATTATCAAGTGGAGATAACTGGGAGATATGCAAATGTTGCAGATATGGCTAAGCAGGAGGGAGTAAAGCCTCTGAAACCAAATAATAGATAACCTGTCATTCAAATAGAACTATTGGAGATAATCATGGAACAGAATGTTGTATCTGAAAAGAAAAAATTACATATATCAGCTCCGGCTGTCATGCTGATTATAGCGGCTATTGCATTGTTGATAGGATTTATTGCGCCGCCAGTTATAAGGAAAAATGAAAATAATAGAATCAGCCAGGATTGTAAGACGGCTTCAAATATTTTGGCTGCGGCTGAAACCGCTCTTAAAGATTCGAATGTAAGTCAGCAGGTTACGACCGCTGGATATGCGACGCTGACTTGGACAGCTACTGGCGGAACCGGAACTATTACTTGCACAAATAATATTACTGATTTGCAATCAGCTGTGGCTTCAGCGGCTGGGAACATTTCTAGAAAGTCGAAGACTCTAGGAACTGCTGTATGGACTGTGACTGTATATCCGGATGCAAACAGTAGCTCAGGATTTACTGTAAATGGTGCCTGGACTGGTGCTATAGGTGGCGATGATACGGAGCTTACGAAAAAGTCAGGTGGGACAGTAGCAGAGTGAGAGACTCTGTGATTGTAAATTCATTTTGCCAAGGTCATTGCAAAATGTTGCGTTGACTATGTCAAAATAGTGAGGAGGATGAAAAAAGATGAATTCGACAGCAGTGATATAATATTATTATAACTGCGTTATATTGCGATTGGTAAATATCGGTTAAATCTACGTTTATCCGTTAGTTATAAAAACAGAATTATAATAATATTTTTTATTTATACTAACTATACTAAATACCAAATCTATTATTTCATTCAGCAAGAGCTATGATTTTGTTTTTCATAAATTTGCGTTATACACGATCGAGATACTTTCTGATCTTGAATGCGAGTCTAAGAGTAAATCGCTGATTTACATCTTTGAAATCCATATTAAGGATTTCACCAGCCTTTTCAATCTGATATCTTATTGTGTTTCTTGGAAGGTCGTATTCTTTAGCAATAACAGACAGATTGCAGCGGTTTTCAAGATAATCTTCCACAAGCTCCGTTAATCTGCTTTTGTTTTTTGTGTCATATTCAATGAGTGGCATAAGAGTTTCATTGCTTATGTCCTTCAACTCATTATTATTGCCATATTCATAGAAAAGTCTGTATACTCCGGTGTTTTCAAAGAATCTGACTTCATCTATTTTATGGCATTGCCGTATCATATCAAGAGCTTCTACAGCTTCAAGGATACATCCTTTTATCTCATCAGATTCAGAGATGTCTGGTCCTACACCAATGCTATATGTTCCACCATCTTCTTTATCAAGGTAGTCTTTGAGTGTGTTTATTTTCTCTTTTTTTCTATCATCATATTCAAAAATGAATACAATTCTATTGTCTTTTTCATCCCAAAGACCTGTTGTTATTTTTGCTCTGTTTAGAGCTTCGAAGACCTTTATCTTTTCGGTTCTATCATTATCTTTCTCTATAACTATAGGGAAATATTCCCTATCACTATCATATCCATAGTATGATATCTGACCTGGAAAGATGCTGATACTCTTACCAGCAATTGATTTTTTTAATATTCCAGAAGCAATTTCAAGTCTCTGTTTTTTTTCTTCTAGTAGATTTTCAATCCGGTATGTAATATTTCCTACAGGTACTCTGTATGGAAGATCATAAAGAGGAAGATCATTTTGATTGCAAAACTCTTTTACGCTATCTGGAATAGATTTTATAAATTGTCCTGTCTCTATAACAAATCCTGAAGCAGCGTGTGAAAAAGTATAGGTTATTAGCTTAAGAAGAGACTCTTCACCTCCTATACCTACACCAGCTGTAAATACCAGTTTTCTCTCAAGACTTGTCATTGTTATATCATCTATATCTGTTACCTGTGAGCCAGTAATAAGTTTCCACATACCACCTTTCCCAGCGATAATAGATATTCCCGAATCTTTTGTTTCAAAAAGGAATTGTTCTGAAGTGATATACATATATCAGGCCCTCTGTGCTTTCATCTCAAGATATTTGCGTATCTTGAAAGCCAGCTGTAACCTGAAATTTTGATTTACATCATCGGGATCCTCACCAAGAATCTCTCGTATTCTGTTAAGTCTATACTTCAATGTGTTTCTGTGAATAAATAATTCATCGGCTGTTTTCGTAAGATTGCATCCGTTTAATATATAGCAGTTAAGAGTCTCAAGAAGACTCTGACTTTCCTCTTCTTCTGGAATATGTCCAAGAATGTTAGCAGAAATCTGCTTTAACTGTCTGTCATCACTCATTGAAAAAAATATACGGTATATCCCCATTTTTTCATACATTCGAACAGTATCTCTTTTATGACACATATGAATAGAATCAACAGCCGCCCTTGCCTGCGATATTCCCTGCATTACCTGGTCTATATCGGATACCGCTTTTCCAATACCTATAGAAAAGGTGCATCCTGTTTTTTTAAAGATTTCCTTCCGTATTGAATCCATTTTTTCATATAATATGTTTGTATCTGTCTCATATGATGGTATTAGTGTTGCACAAAAATCATTTTCGCGGTAACAGAGAAATTTATCTACTGATACTCTGCTCTCTTTTCTAAGAAGTGAAAACATATGTCTCTGTGCCCACTGCGCCGATCTTCCATTTCCTGTATTTTCATCTCTATCGACTTCAAAGCACACAGGAATATAAACCTCGCCATTAGGAAATAGGATTTTCCTATACTTTGCCCTTGTTTTATCATTTTGTGGAAAGTACAAAAGTTTCTTTAATATATCAGACCTGATATCATTCTTTTGGCTTCTGACACATGCATTTCCTACTTCAGATATCATCTTTCTAGCCTCATTGCCATCAAGCATTGATATAAGCGGAATCTGAAGCTCTTCTGCAAGAGCTATCACTCTTTTTGAAATGACATTGATATGAAGACCTATTAGTACGATAAGTCCAGCTGCATTCGCATCATGTAACTGATATAGAATCTGCATTAAATCTTTCTCAGGATTTGAAAATTCCATTCCATCTGTACATACAAGGATATTTTTTGATATCCATTTGCTGATATCTTTTTCATAGATTATGTGTATCCACTGTACTGGATGAATAAGATTATCTTTTCCGGCAAGCAAGCGGGTACCTTTCATACAATCAAGTTCGAGAATGTCATAAAAACTCATCATAAAAACCAAATACCTTTCAGAACAAAAAAATGCAAAGGCAATGCGCCTTTGCATCAAATATAATAAAAATTATATGTCTTTTTTGATATTTGTCAAGAGATTATATAATGTCTTTCTTACGCTCTATCCTTGGACCTTCTATTATTGCATCAGATGGACATACTTTAAGGCAGAGATGACATCCGACACATTTCTTCGGATCCATCGTGATTCTTCCATTATCATGCATTGTGAGTGCCTGATGCCCTCCATCGTAACAGGATAATACACATCTTCCGCATTCAATACATCTATTGAGCAAAAATTTGGGATAAACTATCGAATGACGATTTAATTCTTCTGGCTTTACGATATTGCCAAGTGCACATCCGACCAATTCGTCAATATGTCTGATGCCTTTTTTCTGCATAAAATGTTTCATGCCAGAGATTATATCAGTTATTATCCTGTAGCCATATTGCATTATTGCAGTAGTTGCTTGGATATTTACACAACCAAGAGAGATAAAATCGAGACAGTCTCTCCATGATTCTATTCCGCCTATACCTGAAAGCGGGACTCCGTGCAGCTTGTCATATGTTGCCATGTCATATATAGATCGCAGTGCAAGCGGTTTTACTGATTTACCTGACAGTCCTCCTACTGCTGTCTTTCCAGCTACATCTGGTCCGGATGAGAAATCATCTATATTGACATCAAGAATACTCTTTATCGTATTGATTGCTGCAAGGGAATCAGCTCCGGCACCTATAGCTGCCATAGCTGGTGGAATGATGCTTGTAGCCTGGGCCGTCATTTTTGCTATTATCGGAAGAGAAGAACCGCGGCGTACAGCTTTAACATACTGTTCCACAAGTTCTGGATGAACTCCTACATCACTTCCAAGTCCATCATATGCCATATGCGGACATGAAAAATTAAGTTCCAATGCATCCGCACCTGCTTCTGTAAGTTCTTTTGCCAGATAGGTCCAGTCATCATCGTTCATTCCCATAAGAGACGCTATTAGCATCCTATCCGGATAGTCCCTTTTTAGCGCTCTAAATATTTCTTTATTTTCTTCAAGAGTATGTTCAGATGATTCTTCCAGATTTTTAAATCCGATAAATGATGATGGAGTGTCATGTACTACATCAAATCTCGGAGAAACTTCATCATGAGGAAAACTCGTTATAGTCTTATAAACCACACCTCCCCATCCAAGATCAAAAGCTTTGCTGATCATCTCATAATTGCTTCCTACAACAGATGAAGAAAGAAAGAACGGGTTTATACATTTAAAGCCAAGAAAATCTATTGATAGATCTGGATCAGTGTCTGCTGTACATTTTTCTTGAAATTTATTAAGCTGCCCAAGAGACTGCATAAAGCCAGATATATTCACAGGACGGTCCATTTTTCCTCTGATACAGGCTTTTTCACATTCTTTACTGCACTCTGCACATATGGAAGTGCTGCCTGCATTCATGGCAGCAACTTCCTCATTTTTAAAGCGGACACTCCTCAGCAAATCACCTGTGGCATACCCTTTAGGGCATGCCTTCTGACAGGCACTTTCGGTACACAACAGACATTCCGATGCAGCGTCCCTCATTATCTGTCTGGAATAATCCATAAGCATTACTCACCTTTTCAATCTGAAAGTTTATAGACCATTGTCATTCCTGCAGATTCAGTTGGCTGTGCTACTTCTATTAGATCCATGCCACCAGCATTAGCTGTAATAGTCTGCACTGTCCATGATGATGCGAAGTCAGCCTGATCTGAGTTTACCTGGGTGATTTCTGAAATATCTCCACCACCTGGTGTGATAGTAACATCAAGTCCCTCATCTTTATAATATCCTTTATCAAGAGCTACATAATATCCCATGAACTGTGACTGTGCCAACCACTTGAGCTGAATAGTTACACTTGTCTTTTCTGGTGTACCGAAATTACCATCCTTTGCGTCATTATAGTATGAAGCATCCCTGAAACTATCAAGAGTCATCTTTGACAGTGTTTCCTGAGCCTGTGAATCATCGAGCTTGATATACTTCTGTGAAATATCAAGAGTCTGCTGAAGTGCATCATCATAAAGCTCACAGTAATTATCAACTTTTGTACCATCAATCTTTGTTGAAGCAAGCTTTGCCATCTGTTCTGCCATATATTTCTGATGATCTTCTGAAAGAGTTGATCCTGCATTTGCCACAATCTGCGCGGCTTCATCAGGATGCTCTGATGCATACTGCCATCCTTTTATTGTTCCGGCAATGAACGCCTTTACCGTATTAGGATTTTGCTCAGCAAAAGATCTTTTGCAGATGAGATTGTCTTCAACCATACTTATTCCTTCTTTGTTGAAGTCAATCTCGCCGATTGAATCACCATAACCATATGCTCCGTCATAGTCATTTTTTAGAAGACCAAGCTCATTATATGACATTGCAGAGGCTAGCATGATTGAACCATCATCAAATCCACTCATATCAAATCCCTGATTAAGAAGATCAGATCCCTTTACATCAATACCATACTTATTAAGAAGTGCTAGTATCTCGTATTGTTCTCCGTTGCCCCAGTCTCCAATTGATCCTGCAGCTGCAGCTGCTTTTAAGACTGTTTCCACAGAATCGTTCTTACTAAATGTACCATTGCTACTTTTTGATGTGCTTGATGATGAAGCAGATTCTGAAGAAGACTGCTGTGAAGAACCACATCCTGCAAGTGATGACGTTGCAAGTGCAGCTGCAAAGACTACAGCCATAGTTCTTTTTAATTTTCTTTTCATCATAATGTTGCCTCCTTACTTCATATGCATTTCTGTGTTATGGCAATATTACAATATAAAGAAAAAACATCGTATCCAAAAAAACAAGTTTCTTTTTGTGCACCCTGTATCATTGGGCAAAATTATACTGATTATAACCTGTTAAAATTTTACATTATAAAGGAGGTATATTTTATGGAAAAGAAATACGCACATTTTTCAGATGCAAAGCAGTATCTGGACGAGTACAGAGATGACATGATTGACTTTGCACAGAGGCTTCTGCGAGTAAAGGCAGTTAGTGGACATGAAAAAGGAGTTGCAGATCTCTATCTTGCGGAAATGGAAAAGCTCGGATATGATGAATACTTCAGAGATAAATACGGTAATGTCGTCGGACTTGTAAAAGGCGATCCTGAAGGACCTACAATAATGTATAACTCCCATATGGATCATGTAGATGAAGGAGATGTAAAAAACTGGGAAGGATATGACCCTTACGGCGGTCTCAAGGATGTATGTGAGGTTGATAACCAGGAAAAAACAGCCGTTGAAAAGACAACATGTCTTCATGGAAGAGCTGCCAGCGATGTAAAATCAGGTGGTGCTGTTCAAATCTATTCAGGAGCTGTTCTTGCCCGTCTTAAAAAAGAAGGCTACTCATTAAAAGGAACCTTCATGTTTACAGGAGTTATCCTTGAGGAAGCTGGTGAGAATCTAGGTATGAAACTTCTTCACCGTTATACTCTTCCAGAAAGAGGGCTTGACTATGATTGCGTCGTATCATCAGAAGCAACCTCATTAAAGCTTGCACTTGGTCACAGAGGACGTATCGAATATCTCGCTACGACCCACGGACGTATGTCACATGGCTCTGCTCCATGGCTTGGCATCAATGCAGTATATGAAGCAATCCCGTTCATCACAAAGGTAAAAGATGAACTGTATCCTTCACTTCCTATAGATCCTGATCTTGGTCAGTCATCGATCTCACTTAACATCATTTCCTGCCTTCCTGGCGCTCTTTCAACAGTACCTGATACCTGTCTTATGGCCTTTGACAGAAGGACCATTCCAAGTGAGGATCCTGAAAAAGTCTTAGATCAATTCAAAGATGTGGCAAAACAGATTGCTGATGAGGATCCTGATTTCAAATGTGATGTGGATGTAAACCATGGAACCTATACAACTTATACTGGAGAAACAGTAAGCGATGAAAAAAACAGTTATCCATGGAAGATTGAGAAGGATCATCCTCTTGCAAAAGCAGCCGCTGAAGGTCTTATTAATGCCGGTCAAGAAGTTAAGTATACTCACTGGGTATTTGCTACAGATCTCTCTGTAACTGCTGGAATGTATAAGAAGCCTTCTATCGGATATTCTCCGATGCAGGAGCAGTATGCACATACTCCTTATGATAAGGTCCGTGTAGACTATATGCAAAAAGCTCTTGATGGAAATATCTCAATCTTTTTATCATGTGCTGAAGCCGGAAAGGCTATAGGAAAAGAACTCGACTGATAGCAAAGGAGGGACTCATATGCAGGTAATTGATTTAACACATACGATATCAGAAGATATGCCAGTGTTTCCCGGCACCATGCCACCTGTCATCTCTCTTACAAATACTTATCAAAAAGACGGCTTTAAGGAAAGCTGCATCAATATGGTTACACATACTGGTACACACATGGACCCTCCGGTCCATGTGCTTCCTAACCAGCCTACGATAGACGGACTTGATGTAAAACACTTTGTAGGTCCTGGTATAGTCATCGATGTAAGTAATAAGAGTGAAGGAGATTCGATAACAATTGATGATATCTTACCATACAGAGAAGCTACTGACAACGCTGACTTTCTCCTATTTTATACAGGATGGGATTCTTACTGGGGAAAAAGCGAATACTTCGGAGATTATCCTGCGGTCGATGATTCAGTCATCTCGTATATAAACGATACAAGAAAAAAAGGGATAGGAGTCGATGTAATAGGTCTCGATCCAGTTGTGGACAAGATGCTAGTTCATCACAGACAGCTTTTCTGCAATGGTGATAAGGTAATAATAGAAAATCTGACAAACCTTGACCGCCTCATCGGCAAAGATTTTATATTTATTGCTCTGCCCCTTAAGATAAAAAATGGCGATGGTTCTCCAGTAAGAGCCGTCGCGGTAATACAATAAAAAATGGGCTGTGGATCAACTCCACAGCTCCTTCTTTAATTGAAATTTACTTTGAGTTTTGTTTTTAACATATCACATATAACATCTACACAGTTCTCACGCCCGAGCCTATCACTGTTTAAGATACAATCATAATTGATTGGATTCGTCCAGTCTTTTCCGCCTGTATAATAGCTATAGTATTTTGCCCTGTATTTATCTGTTGTTCTTATTAAATAATTGGCTCTCTCTTCCGATACATGCATCTTCTCCCGAATAGAGGCTACACATGCAGATCTTGGAGCCTCTATATAGACCGAAAGCACATTATCATATTCTTTTAGGATATCATCGGCACATTTTCCGATGATGATACAGGATTCAGTTTTTGCCAAGGTTCTTATGAGTTCCGATTGTATATTGAACACGTTCTCATCTGATACAAAGGCTTTTTCGTGCGGTTCAAGTACTGTAGCCTTAGTTTGTGGCAGCCTGTGCATGAGGCCTGTTAATTTGATTCCACGAAGTCTTTCATCATTTTCTACAAAAACACTCTCAGCTATGCCACTTTTTTCTGATGCCATTGTAAGAAGCTGCCTCTCATAACATGGAATTCCAAGTCTTTTTGATAACCTTGTACCTATGTCTTTTCCGCCGCTTCCAAATCCTCTGGCTATGGTAATAACATAATTATCCATATTGCCTCCTTAACGCATTACCGGATCTCTTTTTACATAATTTCCATCACCCGGTTTTCCTACATATTCACCATGATCATACACGAGCTTGCCTCTGAGGTAAGTCTGTACAGGATACCCGTGCATCTGTATTCCTTCCCATATCGTATGATCATAATCTGAATGCATATTCTCTATATGAACTGTAAAATCAAGGTCGGGATCATACAGCACGATATCTGCATCTTTCCCAGGTGTAAGCGTTCCTTTATTGCTGCATCCAAAAATCTTTGCAGGATTAGAAGCACATAATTCTACAGCTCTCTCAAAACTTATCCTTCCTCTGTTTGCTGCATCAAGCATATATGGATATCTGTTTTCTATTCCTGCACATCCATTAGGAATCTTCCTAAAATCATTCTTGCCCCAGTCCTTTTCATAACTCATGAAAGGGCAATGATCTGTAGCAACAACATCTATCATGCCGTCACTTACAGCTTTCCATAGCGCCTGTCTGCTCTCTTCACCTTTCATCGGAGGTGAGCATACAAAGTTTCTTCCATCTTCTCTCTTATACACGTCACAGGTAAATTCGAGATACTGAGGACAGGTCTCAACAAAGACTGGAACCCCTTCCGCCTTTGCCCTAAGACATGCAAGAAGTCCTTCTTTATCTGCCATATGAACGATATATATAGGTGCATCAAGATGTGTAGCCCAATGTACAACCCTCTTGTCTGCTTCCGCCTCAACGAATTCCGGTCTTGACATATAGTGATACCAAGGAGACAGTTTTCCTTCTGACGCATACTTTTCAGTAAGTACATCTATAAGATCAGGATTCTCGGCATGTACATTTATCATAGCACCGAGTTCCTTTCCTTTCATCATCAACTGCACGAGCATGCCATCATCGGCCATCTGTCCTTCCTTCTTATACACCAGATAACATTTGAAGCTTGCGATGCCGTCCTTTACAGCATCTTCCATTTCATCAAGGATTTCTCCGCCATTGAAATCTGTTATCGCACAGTGAAACGCATAATCACTGCATGCTTCCTTCTCACAAATTTCTTTTTTTTCATTTACGACTTCATGTATAGTCTGTCCTTTATGCTGAACAGGGTAATCAAAGACAGTCGTTGTTCCTCCGCAAACCGCAGCCCTTGTTCCTGACATATATCCATCTGCAGATATGCCTCCCTGAAACGGAGCTGCAAGATGCGTATGTACGTCAATAGCACCGGGGAGTACATACAGTCCTCTAGCATCTACTTCCTTTTCAGCCTTAACATTTTCAAAGGAGCCAATTGCCATTATCTTTCCATTATCAACAAGGATATCAGCCTTATACATTCCTGTTGGAGATACGACTGTCCCATTTTTTATTATCATATCCATAACAAAACCTCCTTAACTCCTTGGTGCTCTCTTCTTCATTACGATTGCATGTATTATCATAAGTACCGCATATAGCGAAATACCTACCACGCATGCAGTGACAATATATGCCCAGGCAGCTGCATACTGTGCCATCAGGATATTCTCCTTTATCTGCCTTCCTATTCCCATCAGATATTCGGCAAAATATTCGCTAACTATAGTCGTTATGATACTTGATGGAACACCTACCTTAAGTGCAGTAAAAATATAAGGGACGCTGTTTGGAATACGAAGCTTTATAAACATCTTCCAACGGCTTGCTGCAAGAGCCTTCATCAGATCTTCTGAAAATGGTTTTACTTCCGTAAGTCCTCTATATGCGTTAATGCTCATATTTGCCATACATACGAGGGCAACCACAATAATTTTTGACACTGCCGAACGTACAGACACAACATTACTGGTATCTTTTGTCCAGTTATTCATTACAGGAGCAAGTGCTACGATAGGTATTGCCGTAAACACAGATGTCACTGCAAGAGCTCCCTTTCCAAGTGTTGGAAATATGACAACGAGAACTGCTATAAGGTATCCGGCTATCGAACCTATCAGAAGCCCTAAAAGAGCCACTTGAACAGTAACTCCTGTGTTTGCCATTATAGTAGAAAAGTTATCTGCTATTACTCCGTTGATTCTTCCCAGAAGTGGAAGCGTGAAAGTATCCGTATGGAGTATGGCATGAAGTATTTTGGTCTGCCACAACACGATCAGCAGAATGCCAAACAGTACTGGATATAGCACTGCTGTTACTGACCCGAAACTTCTGCTCTGTGAAATCTTTTTCCAAATCGGCTTTTTTCTCTCGTACATACCTTTATCTCCTTTCTTTTCAATGTTTCTTCACTGCTCCCCGGCCTTTTCTTTCTTAAAGAAGGCCTCTTCTGCGGAGTACATAGTATCTCCAGCCATCCCATCAGTTTCCAGCTAATTATTCCAAGGAAGGCTGAGAAAAATACAATAAGCCAAAATACATATATACTCATTGCATGTCTGAGTGACTGTGAAAGGACACAACCCAGTCCTCCGTCTCCCTGAAGAGTATCAACAAGGATAGCTGCTGTTATTGCCATCGGAGCTGATATCTTCATCCCAGTAAAAAAGTAAGGCATACATTGCGGTATCAGAACCTTCGTATAAAGGCTTCTTTTTTTTGCCGCATATGATGCCATAAGTTCATATTTTTCTTTTTCAACTGATTTGAATCCTTCAAGGGTGTTTGTGGCCACCGGATAGAATGTAAGGATTGCCGCAATCATTATTCGACTTACATTGATACTACCTGTGATAGAAAGGATTATTGGTGCCATTCCAAGTATAGGAATCATCTGGATAAGCATTAGATATGGAAATGCTATCTTCTCAACAGCCCCAGAAAGCTTCATTAGAAACGCTAATATAAATCCTGTTACAACACCTATTGCAAATCCAAGAGCTGCTCTGAATACTGTTGTCGCCGTGCTTGAAAGCACAAGCTGTGATGCCGTCATTGTCTGATTTACCTTCTGTGTGGAAAAAGCAGCTCCGATTATCTGATACAAATGAGGCAGGATATTCTCTGGGCCTCTCTTAGTGGCTGCCACAAATGAGGCAGCAATTTCCCATATCACCGCTAGAACTACCACCCAGAACAGAATTGAAAACCATTTTTTCTGAACGATTTTTTTCATATGCTGCCTCCTTCAAAACTATTTCTTACTTTTTCAACGAGCGCATTGAATTCCGGTGTGAACTTCATTTCTGTACTTCTAGGTCTAGGAAGATCAACATCAACTATTGCCGAAAGCCTACCAGGATGCGGTGAAAGGACACAAATTCTGTCTGATAAGAATACCGCTTCCTGTATGTTATGAGTTACGAAAAGCACTGTCTTATTTGTCTGTCTCCACATACGAAGCAGATCCTCATGAAGCTTTTCTTTTGTAAATTCATCTAGGGCAGAAAACGGTTCATCCATCAGGAGTATCTCTGGCCTTATTGCAAAAGCTCTCGCAATGTTTACTCTTTGCTGCATACCACCTGAAAGCTGCGATGGATAACTATCTGCAAAATCAGAAAGGCCTACCATTTCAAGCATTTCTTTTGCTCTGTCACGTCTATCTTTTTTTGAGTAATACATGAGTTCAAGTGGAAGCTCTACATTCTTCTGTACTGTCCTCCAGTCAAATAAAACCGGCTGCTGGAAAACTATTCCGAACTTCTGCATCATTCTCTCTTCTCTTGGAAGTCTTCCCGCTACATGTATGGAACCATCAGTAGGTTCCTGAAGATCAGCTATTGTACGAAGCAAGGTAGTTTTTCCACATCCAGAAGGGCCTACAAGAGAAATAAATTCTCCCTTTTTTATCTCAAGATTAATTCCAGTAAGTGCCTGTACTTCATTACCTGAATTGTCATGAAAGGTAACTCCGAGGTCCTTTACTTCAATCTCTATCTCATTATCATCGGAGAATTCTGCCTCAGCGTACTTGCTCACCTGGGCGGTATTTGTTCTTTTTTTCATTAAACCTGTCATATTGCACCTCCCGAGCTTCTATGCCCTAATAACTTTTCTGTACAATTCCTTTACATCTTCCTCCGTAACCTCTCTTATTGTATTTCCAGGACTTCCTGATGCTATTGCATCATGAGCCATCTTATCAATTGCTTCTTCAAACTTTTCTTGATTGATACCATATTCACGAAGTGTCGGGATTCCTACCTCATTACACAGCTTCCTTGTACATCTGATGAATGCTTCAGCAGCTTCTATATCTGATGTCTTATCATCTGCTCCTCCAAGTGCTCTTCCTAGATCTGCAAATCTTTTTGGTGCTCCTTTAGCTGCAAATGAAAGACATTCGCAGATAAGCATTGCATTACTTATACCATGTGGCACATGGAAAAGTGCTCCGATTGGTCTGCTCATTCCGTGTACTATAGTGACTGTAGAATTATTAATTGTAAATCCAGCTTCGAGAGCTGCAAGTGACATTTCCTCTCTTGCTTTCTCGTCATTTCCATTACTGTATGCACCCGGCAGATATCTGTATATTCTCTTTGCAGCATCAAGAGCATATACATCAGACAGCGGAAAAGCATGGATAGAAGTATATGCTTCAACTGCATGTGTGAACGCATCCATTCCAGTTGCAGCTGTAACAGATGGTGGACATCCATAGGTAAATGACGGATCTACAACTGCTATATCTGGAAGCACTGCTCCTTTAAGCAGCATCTTGATTCCGTCCTTAACTGAAGTGATAACTGAATACTGTGTCACCTCCGACCCTGTCCCTGCTGTTGTAGGTATAGCTATTATCTCAGGGAAATTTCCATTAAGAACTTTTCCATTATAATCAGCAATACTTCCGTCAAGAACCGTCATCGCTGCGATAGCCTTTGCAGAATCAAGAGGACTTCCTCCTCCAACTCCTATAAGGGAATCACAACCTCCTATCTTATAAGCCTTTACTCCTTCTGTTATCATCTGATCTGTTGGTTCACCTGTGATACCATCAAATACTACAGGGTTAATATTTTTTTCCTTAAGTCCGGCAATAATTTTCTCCATTACTGGACTTTTTACTACATGTTTTCCTGTAACAATAAGCGGCTTTTTTACAGATGCAACTATATATGGAAGTGATTCATCAAAAGCGCAATTTCCGCTGAATACATGTGAGGGCATAGTAAAATGTGACATATCTGTTCCTCCTAAATCATCTTATCCGCTTCATAAAGCACTTCATCAACTTTTTTCAATTCTTCTCTTATCTGTTTTTCAGTAATGATAAGAGGAGGAGTTATCATTATCATGTTCTCATGACTGAAAGTAATGAATCCTCTCTGTTTAAGCATTCCTATAAGCCTCTTCATCTTTCCATCTGGATCACTGCCATATGGTACGAAAGGTTCTCTTGTCTTACGGTCTTTTACAAGTTCTATTGTTGAAAATAATCCGATATATCTTACATCGCCTATACAAATGTGTCTTTTCTTCTCATCTTCAAGGATTTCTCCAAGAACTTTTCCGACTTCTTTTACATGACCACATATATCATGATCGATGTAATATTGTACACAGGCCTTTCCTGCCGCACAGGCAAGTGGATGACCATTATATGTTAGTCCACACATAAGCACATGATCATCAAAATAGTCCGCTATCTTCTTTGATACCGCAACTCCACCTAACTGTACATAACCACAGGTAACTCCTTTTGCAAAAGTCACTATATCAGGAACCACATCGAAATTCTGATATGCGAACATCTCACCTGTTCTACACCATCCTGCCATTACTTCATCACAAATCATCATTATCCCGTATTTGTCACAAATTTTTCTTACTCCTGGCAGATAGCCCTTAGGCGGGATTATGATACCGTTCGTTCCTGTGACTGTCTCCATTATTATCCCAGCTATATTATCTGGATTTTCAAACAGGATTTGTTCCTCTAACCTTTTAAGCTGCCATTCGGTATATTCTTCCTCTGTCTCAAAAGGCATATTGTCATCATACATGAATGGGTCTCTAAATTTAACGAATCCTGGTATTCCTGGTTCAAGTGGGAATCTCCTCTGTTCACCAGTAGCATTTCCTGCGCCAAAGGTTGAACCGTGATAGCTTCTATATCTTGAAAAAATCTTCTCACGTCCGGTATAGAGCCTTGCAATTTTTATCGCATTTTCATTTGCATCTGCTCCAGCATTTGTAAAAAACACCTTTTCCATACCAGGCATCAATTTTATTATCATCTCAGCAAGATCAGCTCTATCCTTATCGGCAAATGACTCGCTTATGAAGGCATATTGATCCAGCTTTTTCTTTATCGCATCATTTATCTCTTTATTTCCGTGTCCCAAGTTGGCATTGACATGAAGAGAAGACATATCAGTATATCTGTTACCGTCATAATCATACAGATATATATTTTCTGCATGCTCTATCGGTATAGGATCTAAGTTTTTCTGTGCATTCCATGATTGAAGCACGTATTTTTTCTGTTTATCATGTATTTCTTTTCCTGTTTCATTCTTTATCATTTTTTTCTGCCTCCTGTGATTTACTTTTCTTTTTATAAATATATACTTTTAGTCCCTGACAGAATGAATAGATATCGAGAAATATTTTTGTTCACTGTGACGAAAAATAAATATGAACAGCAAAAAACATCTGCAAGCTGATAATTTATAAATAGCTTTAACAATCTATGACATCGAAAAATGATTTACAGCTCGTCATCTTGCCTTTTCACTATAAGAATTATTTTTCACCGCAAGCGGCTCTCTTAATTCTTAATTAAAAATTCATGCCCTGTAGTACCGTGTCACTACTGCGCGAGCAATGCGTGTGTGGCCACACGCTGCTTTCGCAGCTCGTTGGGGAAGCGCCCCAAGCCCCTTGAACACCGCCGGTAAACCGGCGGTGGCTGCGCGTCCTTACGGACGCTTTCTGCTGTCACGTTCCTGTTTTTCCCGTTCATTTTTTTCCCTGCCAAGGATCATTTCTACATTCTTTTTTGCGTTGAGTAATGCCTTCATTTCTTCTCGTTCCAAACGGTACCTGGCATATAGTTTTTTCTTTCCAGCAAGTACCTCTTCATACTCATTACTTAGGTCTTTTACCTTCGGGATTTTCTTACCACCAAGACTATTAAACGCCTCTTTTGCTGCCTTATGAAGAGTCAGTTCTTCCCTGTGTGATTCGAAGAATTTTTTACTGTATCCGCTCTTTTTGTACTCCTGATAACATGCTCTTGTCCTGCTGTAATTTATGATGTGTTTCTTCAGTTCTGCAATCTCTCTCAGGCGTTTTTCTTTTGATTTTATCTCTGTCATTAACGCATCATGTCTTTCTGATGCGAGCCCTGCTTTCTCATTTAATTCCTCAATGCTTGTTATGTTCATTGACTGAAGATACTGGAGAGTTTTTGCTGTCTGTTTCAGGTTAAATTTCTTCGCCCAGACTGTATAACCTGCTCCCCTGCCAAGTGCTTTTTTCTGTATGTCAATGAGCAGATCAGGAACTACTGTGACACCTTCATGCTCTCTTTTTTTCGTCTGATCTGAATGATTTTTTTCTTCAAAACGTTCCCGTAAACTCTCCTGGTCAAAGTCTTCACCGAGCGAATCGAGACGGATAAATCTCTTCTGTCCGCGTCCTTTTAGTGCGATATGTCTGCCGCGTTTTATCTCATAACCTTCTGCTTCAAGAAGAAACAAAAACTCATCAAAATCCTTCGGCTTTTTCTCACGAAAGATTTTCTCAATCACATGCTTTATTTCACTTCTTCTGGTATGACGATTTGGATAATCCGTGCGTTTTTCTCTCTCGTTATACGGCTTCGGTTCTATGATCGAAAGGCCATGTTCGAAGCACAAAATGTCACTGCATCTCTGCAAAGCGAACGCCGACATAAAGAAATTTCTGAACTTGTGCTCACAGTCCAGCGCTGTGGAATTAAAGATTATGTGGTTGTGTATATGCTTCTTATCCGTGTGTGTTGAGACAGTAAAAGCGTGCTTTCCCTTGGTAAATCTCATCGCAAGTTCATAGCCTATCTGGTTGGCTTCCTCCGGTGAGATCTCTCCCGGTTTAAATGCCTGCCTGATCTGATAAGCTATAATATCTCCTTTGCGTAAGCGGCCTGTTTTCTTATCATATTCAGCCTTCGCAAGAAGAAATTCCATCGCCGCTGTGTGTGGATCGCACTGGTAGGAAGAGATGTATTCTCCTTCCTCTGTTTTGAAAGGGTTCTGCGCATAATCAAGTCTCTCCTTAAGGCAGTCTGCGACAGTTTTTCCTTTGTTAAGGTGCAGCGGGATAAGTCTTGTAGCTGCCATGATCTATACCTCCGTTTACAAAAAAAGCGGGCCGTTCACAGCTTTTTTTACTGCGAACAGCCCGTATTTATTTTTATTTTTTACATGTCCGGTCAGCTGAACAGGAAGCGTGCCAGCCCTGATCTCGCCTCTTCAAGTAAGACAACAATGAAGCCCTCAAATGTCAGAAAAAGAAATCCCGCAACTGTTATGCATGACATTATCCCAAAATCGAACCATGATGTTTTAAAGAGAAAATATAAGCTTCCCATTCCAAAAATAAACACGCATGGTATCAGGATTATCCCCGACAGATGCATAAAGATATATAAGAGCAGCCAGAGAACTGACAGGATCAGTATAAGCGGCAGCGCGATTATCTTCCCGAGTATTTTAAGTACGATCATGGGGTTGCCTCCTTTGCTTGGTCTTGCATTAGATATTTTTTTATCACTTTTATTTTACATGAAGCTGATAAAATAATCTAGGATTTTGATAGATTTTTTAAATAATTTCTTACAGACCGTTACTATTCACAGAAGAACTGAATGCATCACAAGTAAAGCGGAGGATCTTTCCTTCGCTTTACTTGCTGTTATTCCGTTTTTGTTCTCATTGTTGGGA
>ONBW01000029.1 GCA_900316165.1 uncultured Lachnospiraceae bacterium
TGCATATGTTCAGTTATACAAAAGAAGGCTTATTGATTCAGGAGTGATCGAACAGCCAAGGCGTGGAGAGGTTCAGATAGTTGTGTCATATGTAAAGGATTATCTGGCAAAGCATCATGAAACTTAACGGGGTTGAATATCCACACGCTACCGTATATAATGGCTTTAGAGATGTAAAAAGACAGATGACTGCGGTGGCAGTCGGTTATTTTTTAAAGAAAGGGGCACATCATGGACAACACTGCTATCTATCGTTTAAGCTACGGGTTGTTTGTGCTGACGGCGAAGGGTGATGGGACTCACGCCGAGCACAACGGCTGCATCATTAACACAGCTATTCAGGTGACGACGGAGCCGAATCAGATTTCTATCGCTGTGAACAAGGCGAACTACACGCATGATCTGGTCATGAAGAATGGGAAGTTTAATGTTTCGGTGCTTTCGGAGAAGGCTGATTTTGACACGTTTAAGAGGTTCGGTTTTCAGTCGGGACGCGACGTTGACAAGTTCGCAGGTTTCGAGGGCTGCTATGAGAAGAGCGCGAATGGTCTTCTCTATGTGACGAAGGGGACCAATGCGTATATTTCTGGTGAAGTAGTGCAGACGCTTGACCTGGGAACTCATACTCTGTTTATCGCGAAGGTGACGGATCTCGATGTTCTCGACAAGGATACCCCGTCGGCTACGTATACTTATTATCAGGAGCACATCAAGCCGAAGCAGCAGGCTCCTGCCGCTGGTAAGAAGACAAAGACTGTATGGCGCTGCCGTATCTGCGGCTATATCTATGATGGTGAGGAGCTGCCGCCTGATTTTGTCTGCCCGATCTGCAAGCATGGAGCATCGGACTTCGAGAAGGTAGAGGTGGAAGCGTAAGTATTACGCGGCGCGTTTTATTTTTTAAAGAGAGAAAATGTGGATTTCAGGGATGTTGAGTGGGAAGCTTGGCATCCTATTTTTTATAAAGTTTATAAAAAACATAAAAAATGAGTAAAAGCATAAACGAACATAAAAAAACAAATAAAAATATATAGAACAAATAAATCTACTGTGATATAATGTTGATGAGAAATTATCAGTAAGGGTGTAAATATAGTTAAAACGGAGGTGTGTCAGGATGGAAAATCCGTTCTCTCTGACTTTTGGCCAAAAACCTATGGAGATGATTTCCAGAAAAAATCAGCTCAGGCAGATAACAGATACTTTTGAAATGGATCGTCCGACAAACCATGTCTTCATGATTGCAGGGGTTAGGGGCGCTGGCAAGACTGTTTCGCTTTCAGAAATTTCAGAGCATTTCAACACTAAGGATGATTGGATCGTTATTAATCTTAATCCAGACAGTGATATGATGACTGATTCAATATCTGAGATAAACAGGATGAGCTCTTCAAAGAAACTGGACATTTCCGCGAATATCAATATCCCAGTAGCCGGTTCTGTGACTATCAAAAACGCAGAGAAGGATTTGAATGATACATCGAGGATGAAAATCCTTCTGGATGAAATCGACAAACGTGGAAAGCGGGTTCTTTTTGTCATAGATGAAATAGTCAGCAACGAGTATATCAGGGTTTTTGCTGGACAGTTTCAGATATGGCTTCGTGAGGAGCGGCCTGTGTACCTGCTGATGGCAGGTCTTTACGAGAATATCAGCAATATTCAGAATGAAAAGACGCTTACATTTTTGTATAGAGCAACAAAAATAGTCCTGAAACCGTTGAGCGTTCCGGCGATTTCAGCCAGATATCAGGAGATTTTTGAAATAGACGCTATGGAAGCTGCGGAGATGGCAAAGGCCACTAAAGGATATTCCTTTGCATTTCAGATACTTGGTTATCTGAGGTGGGAAAAGAGGCAACCACTAAAAAAGCTGATTCCTGATTATGATGCAGATCTGGCTGAGTATGCTTATGACAAGATCTGGGCAGAGCTGTCGCCAAATGATAAAAAAGTAGCTCAGATCATCGCTTCAGGTAAGACAAAGGTGGGAGAAATCAGAAATGAGCTTGGCGTTACTTCACAGTATATGAATATTTATAGGAGAAGATTGATTGCCTCTGGTATAGTATCTGGTGATACAAGGGGAATCTTGACTTTTACTCTGCCTCGCTTTGAAGTATATATAAGTTTGTATTGTGAGTGACGAAGCAGGTATGGTGCTTCGGACTTTGAGAGGGTTGCGGTGGAACGGGTTTTATATTAATATAAGAGTCATGAAGACTGATATCGCGAAGCGGTCGGAAGAGAAAGACTTAGCCAGAAAGCTCGAGGGAATGGCTGAGGTGTTCCTTCTGACCGTGCTCTATTTTTATATATGGAAAACCCAGTACAGCGTCATGTACGTCCGTACCTTCTACGGCCGCGGCCGAATAGTCATGATGGGCATTTATTTTATCATCATGTATGTGATTATGTATCTGACCGAGGGGCTGCGCTTCGGAAATCTGAAGCTGTTTGACGTCGTTGTCTCACAGTGGATTTCCGTTCTTGTGACGAATTTCATCACGTTCTGGCAGATCTGCCTTATCCTGAATATCATGACGGATCCTGTCCCGATGCTGTGGCTCACGCTTCTGGACTTAGGGATTACTGTGGCGCTGCCGTTTATTTTTACATGGATTTACCATCTGACGTACGTCCCGCGCGACATGGTCCTGGTCTACGGCAAGCGCAACGCCCTGAACCTCCGGTTTAAGATCCTCGAGCGCCCGGACAAGTACGCCGTCACTTCCATCATCAGTTCTTCTGAACCTTTTGAAAAAATAAAAGCTCAGCTTCTCTCTCACGACGCCGTTATTATCAACGACGTGCCGGCCGAGATCAGGAACGATATCCTGAAATTCTGCTACGAGAAGGACATCCGCACCTATATCGTGCCGAAGATCTCGGACGTGATCATCGGCGGCGCTTCGAATATCAACCTGTTCGACACGCCGCTGCTTCTGGTCAGGGGCACGGGCCTCAGTATCGGGCAGAAGGCGGTGAAGAGGTTTCTGGACATTGTGCTTAGCGCCATAGCTATCGGCGTGCTTTCACCGGTGTTTCTGATTACTGCGATTGCGATAAAGGCTGAGGACGGCGGGAGCGTGTTCTTCAGGCAGAAGAGGGTGACGCGGGACGGCAGGATTTTTACGATTCTAAAGTTCAGGAGCATGCATGAGGACGCTGAGAAATACGGAGCGCAGCTGACTGTCGATAATGACCCGAGGATTACGAAGGTCGGGCATTTTATCAGGAGGTGCCGCATCGATGAGCTGCCGCAGCTTATCAATATCATCCGCGGTGACATGTCTATCGTTGGCCCGCGTCCTGAGCGCATCGAGAACTACGAGCTCTACGAGAAGGAAATCCCCGAATTCAAATACCGCACGAAGGTCAAGGCTGGCCTGACCGGCTACGCGCAGGTCTACGGCAAGTACAACACTACCGCCTATGACAAGCTGCGCCTCGACCTGATGTACATAGAAAACTATTCGATCATCCTCGACATCAAGCTGGTGCTGATGACGTTCCGCACGCTGTTCCAGAAGGAGAGCACGCAGGGGTTTGAGGAGAGTTTTTTGGATTCTTCGGGAGTTGACAAGAAATGATTACTGCGTCGGTTGTTCTGTATAAAACTCCGCAGGAGCAGATTGATACTATTATAAGAAGTTTCAAGCCGTCTGAAGACAGACGGCTGATTTTTGTGGATAATTCGGGGGAAAATTTTCTTGTGGGGCATCGGGTTTTTGATGAGTCACAGGCTAATAGCGATTGTGTGCGGTGTGATGCAGTCAACGAATCAAAATACAACACTTCAAAAACCGGGAATATCACAGACTATATATATTATTATTCAACGGGGAGAAATCTGGGCTATGGCTCTGCTCATAATATCGCGATTAAGAAGGCTATCGAGCTGGGGAGTGAATTCCATGTTGTTTTAAATCCGGATCTGTCGTTTGAGCCATCTGTTATTGATGAGCTTGCGGATTATGCCCGCGTGCATGAGGATGTCGTCTATATGCTTCCGGAGGTTGTCAACGAGGTGGGAGAGATTCAGCATCTGTGCAAGCTGCTGCCGACGCCGTCGGATCTTATTTTTCGCAGATTTTTATCATTTCTGCCTTCGGCTTCTGCGAAGAATGACCGCTATGTGCTTCTGAGTTCCGGCTACAACCATATCATGAATGTTCCGTGTCTTTCTGGCTGTTTCATGTTCATGCGGACCGCGGCGCTTGCAAAGTACGACCTGCTTTTTGATGAGCGTTTTTTCATGTATTGCGAGGATTTCGATCTGATGCGGCGTCTGCACAGGATTGGAAAGACTATCTATTATCCGCTTGTGCAGATTACGCACCACCACGAGCGCAGCTCTTACCATTCCCTGAAGATGCTCTGCCACCACACCGCGAGCGCCATCAAGTACTTCAACAAGTACGGCTGGTGGCACGATCCCGAGCGCGATCGCATGAATGCGGAGGTGGAGAGGGAGATTGAGGACGCGGGTTCATGAGGTGGTCCAGTATTATTGGCATATCGCGGAGCCAGAAATTTTTTATATCTGCCAGTTTCAACATACGGCGCTTTTTGTTCCTAAATATACATCCGGTGTCTCCCAGTTGCAACATACGGCGTTTTTGCTTCGAGAAGATACAAATGCTTTCTTCTAGTTGCAACATATAACGGGGCGAAATCAAGAAAATACAAAGACTTGTATCTTCCTACGGAGAAATCGTGCTATGTTGCAACGTCTGCGTCATCACTTGTATTTTCTCAGCAATAAAGCCATCTATATTGCAACTGGAAGTCTCTATTTGTATTTTCCCGGTCAAAAAGCAATCTATAGTGAAACTCGCGGAGCGCACTTGTATTTTCTGTATCAATAAATGCGCCATAGTGAAACTGGGCGCCAGGTTCAAAAAGACTTCTAGCTCCGCGTTGTATTTTTTCTTGCAGAAACAACGCTATATTGCAAGACGCTCAGAGCACCAAGAAATTTCCGGCTCCGCAAGGCCACTCAGGTAACTGGAAGAAATATAATACCCGAACAAAAAATAAAGAAAATAAACAAATATAAGTCTGTAAATACCCTCACTGTCCGAATTCTTTCAAGTCCTTGAATTATGCGACTTTGAAGGCGTTTTGGCCTACCTGATTTTTTATTGTTGGATGGCCTGTTCGATGCATAATCGAACAAAAGATAAATAAAATAAACAATTATAAACTCGATACCAATTCCATTGATCAAGTCTAAAAACACCTGAATCTAGTAGCTTAGTGGACATTTTGACTTTTACAGTTTTCGACTTTTAAGGGAGTATTTGGGGGCTAACTCGAACAAAAAATAAATATTATTAACAATTATTAAATTATCGCTAAATCTATTGACCTTTTCTCTTCCACATGATATTTTATTGACAAAGACAAACGTTATAACCAAGAAGGCAAAAAAGGGAGGGAAAAATCATGTTCGATTATTTTGATCACCGCATCTCGTATCTTAAGAACGAAATTTCATCACTGGAAAGCAGCATCACTGCCGCTCCGGTTGGCAGGCTGCGCGTATACGCAAACGGGCAATATTCCAGGTGGGTTCTTCTAATGCCGGACGGAAGCAAAAAGTATATCCGAAAGACAGAGAAGGAAACAGCACGCAAGCTATGGCGGAAACAGCAGGATATCGACCGTTTGAATTTTCTCAAGAAAGAGCTGGCCATTCTCGACCGCAGCAGCTCCGCACTTAAAAAGCTCTACCTCCCAGAAAAATCGAAGGCGATTCTTCATACGAATTCATATATGGCAAAGGATATCGCTGATTTTTCAAAGGTGGATGATTGGGCAAGTCTTCCTTATCAGAAGAACCCTTACAAGCGTGATGAAATGACTGTGAAGGGGCCATTCGACGAAAAAATGCGTTCCAAATCTGAGGTGATTATAGGGATGGCGCTTGTAATGCATGACATCAAATATCGCTATGAATGCGAGTTTCCACTCAACGGCCGCAGTGTTTATCCGGATTTTATGATCAAGAGGCCTTCGGATGAAAAGATTGTGATTTGGGAACATTTTGGCATGTGGGACGTCCCTGAGTATCAAAAGTCTGCCATTGAAAAAATAAACGAATATCTGTCGTCTGGCCTGGTTCCGTATGAAGATTTCATTTACAGCATCGAAACCGGAGACGCACATCTAAATCCTGAGCTGGTAAATGACATGATCCGGGCATTTATTTTGAGGTGATTTTGGTATATTGACCATTTTTTTGCCAGGTGATAGGATAGAAATTATGGAGGTCAGTTGGATATGTGTGATGCAGTAAAAGAATACGGAATAAAATGTGGCAGGATCGAAGCAGATCGTGCAAATGTTAATGCTGTTAGAAATCTGATGATCAATTATCAAATAAGTTTGGATCAGGCAATGAATGCAATAGGCTTACAGGGTAAGGAAAGACAAGCTGTTGAGGATGAACTGAAAAAGAAGGATGTATCGTAATTAACGGATTGATTTGTCTTTTATTATCATGAAAAAACGAGTTTTAATTATTCTTTTTATATGTACTCTGGCCTTTATCTGGGGACATTCGATGGTACCAAGGCCAGCGTCAGCTGATGAGAGTGGATTTGTTTTGCAACTGCTTTACCCGGTGCTGACTTCATTTCTTAAACCTGAGCTTGTCACTGATCATCTGGTTAGGAAGATGGCGCATTTCACGGAGTATTTTGTCCTGGGAATGGAGCTGTTTGGGCTTCTAAGCTTCTTCTCAAAGAACCGCTGGATAGTCCTGAAATCGGTGGAGTATGCTTTCTTCGCCGCATTCGTTGACGAGTCAATTCAAATCTTAAGTCACCGTGGCTCAATGATAAGTGATGTGTGGCTTGATACCGCAGGCGCAGCTGCTGGCGTTTTGCTGGTGAGGCTTGTGTCCTACATCCGGGCCGCCAGGAAATAAAAAATGACGCGGAGCCGGAAGTTCCCTGCGCCTTAGGTGTATTGCAATATAGCGCTGTTTCTGCAAGGAAAAATACACCGCGGAGCCAGAAGTTCTCTGTGCCTGGGGTGTGTTGCAATATAGCGCTGTTTCTGCAAGGAAAAATACACCGCGGAGCCAGAAGTTCTCTGCGCCTGGGGTGTGTTGCAATATAGCGCTGTTTCTGCAAGAAAAAATACAACGCGGAGCCGGAAGTCTTTTCGAGCCTGGCGCCCAGTTTCACTATGGCGTATTAATTCACACAGAAAATACAAGTACGCTCCGCGAGTTTCACTATAGATTGCTTTTTGGCCGGGAAAATACAAATAGAGATTTCTAGTTGCACTATATGCGGCTTTTTTGCTGAGAAAATACAAGTGATGACGCAGACGTTGCAACATAGCACGATTTCTCCGTAGGAAGATACAAATCTTTGTATTTTCTTGATTTCGCCCCGTTGTATGTTGCAACTGGGAGTGAGCGTTTGTATCTTTTTACGACAGAACCGTTGTATGTTGCAACTGAGAGTGAGCGTTTGTATCTTTTTACGACAGAACCGTTGTATGTTGCAACTGGCAGATGCCAGGTGTATAAAATCCCAAAAAATCGCTGTGTATTGAAACTGGCAGGCGCCAGGTGTATAAAATCCCACAAAAAACACCGCATGTTGAAATTTGGCCGCATTTCCGGGTTTTGCGGAGCCAGAAGTTCTCTGTGCCCTCGGTATGTTGCAATATAGCGCTGTTTCTGCAAGAAAAAATACACCGCGGAGCCGCTAGATATATAAATATTCCATAACCTCAAACACGTTTATTTTTACAAATACTTTTCTTATTATTTACATCCGCATTTTTTTCGGTTATACTGTTACAGGTAAATTTTGGAAAAGATATATGAGGCAAATGTATGAGCATTTTTGATGTCCTAAGCCTACTGGGCGGGCTTGCACTGTTTTTGTACGGCATGGAAGTGATGGGCGATTCCCTATCCAAGATGGCAGGAGGCAAGCTGGAGAGCATCCTCGAGAGACTTACCAAGAAGAGGATTTACGCAGTCCTCCTCGGTGCAGGCGTAACCGCTATTATCCAGTCGTCGTCAGCGACAACGGTTATGGTCGTAGGATTCGTTAACTCAGGAATCATGAAGCTGTCGCAGGCAGTCGGCGTCATCATGGGTGCGAATATCGGAACTACCGTTACATCGTGGCTGCTTTCGCTCACAGGCATCAGCGGCGATTCACTTTTCATGCAGCTTTTGAAGCCGACCTCATTTACACCGGTCTTAGCTGCAATCGGAATTATACTTATCCTCTTTACCGGCAGCGAATCGAAGAAAAAGGACATCGGAACCATTCTCTTAGGCTTTGCAGTCCTGATGTACGGCATGGAAGCGATGAGTGGAGCGGTATCAGGACTTGCGGATGATCCTAATTTTACAAGTCTGATGACCACCTTCAGCAACCCGTTCATCGGACTTATCGTAGGAACCGTGCTCACGGCTATCATCCAGAGTTCATCGGCTTCGGTCGGTATCCTGCAGGCACTCTGCGCGACTGGCGCTGTCAACTATTCAGTTGCGATCCCAATCATCATGGGCCAGAACATCGGAACCTGCGTCACCTGTATCATTTCATCATTTGGCGCGAACAGAAACGCAAAGCGCGCTGCTATGATCCACCTGTATTTCAACCTGATTGGAACGACGATTTTCATGATCGCCTTCTATTCGCTGAATCACTTCCTGGATTTCGCTTTTCTTAATACATCAGCTAATCCTGCAGGAATAGCTGTAATCCACAGCGGATTTAATATCGGCGCGACGATCGTACTTTTCCCATTTGCTGATAAGCTCGTTAAACTGGCTGAGCTCACTATCCCTGATAAAAAAGAGGACAGAGAGCTTGCAGAGGAGAAGAAGAGCATCGCTATCGACGAGAGATTCCTTACCAGACCTGCATTCGCTATGGAGCTCTGCAGAGGAAAGGCCCGCGAGATGGCTGAGGTTTCAGTCAAGGCCATCAGTCTTTCACTTGAGACCCTGCTTGATTTCGATGCCGACAAAGCAGCCGAGGTCAGAAGACTTGAGGACGAGGGCGACGAGTACGAGGATGTCCTCGGCACCTATCTGGTAAAGCTTTCCAGCCAGGAGCTTTCGTCAGCTGACAGTAAGAGCCTTTCGCTCATCCTGCACAGTATCAGCGATTTCGAGCGAATTTCCGACCATGCGATCGACGTCGTAATGTCTGCTGAGGAGATTCACAAGAAGAAGCTGGAGTTCACAAAGCACGCCAGAGAAGAGATTGAGACTCTGTCGAGAGCCATCAACGACATCTGTGAGATGACCAAGGACAGCTTCTGTAAGGACGATCTGACTGAGGCATCTCATGTCGAGCCGCTCGAGGAAGTCATCGATACTTTGACGAAGCAGATCAAGGAGAACCATATCAAGAGGCTTCGTAAGGGCAAGTGCAGCGTCGAGATCGGCTTCATCCTCGAGGATATCCTGACCTGGCTCGAGCGTGTTTCTGACCACTGCTCGAACATCGCCCTTGAGATGCTCACCATCTACGACAACGACTACAACACACACGAGTATTTAAAGAGCTTCTCACAGAAGGAGCAGGCTGATTTCGAGGCCGAGTACGACGAACTCATCAAGAAGTATCCTATCAAGTGATATCGTTTCCTTGAAAAAATAAATGCCGTATTTCAGTGTTTCTAAAACCGGAACCATAGGCATGTAAAAATATCCTGAAACGTCAGAAAGCAATATTTGCAAATTCTGCATGTAAATCTGACCGGAAATCGATGTAAATGTCGTGGATTTCGAATAAAACAATAAATAAGGGTCAAAACTGGCCGAACAATAGAATAAATCAAGACTTGTAGAAAATTGCCCCTCGTAAAGGGGCGATTTTTTTGATAGATTTATTTCAAAGGCAAAAGAAATGTAATTTTACTGGTGGGTCATCAAGGCACATTTTCTGACCTGGAATTCAAACAATTGAGGAATCAAAGCATGGCAAAGGGTGAAGACTTAAGAGTTGTAAAGAGTATTAGAGAGATTAAGCAGGCGTTTCTGAGACTTATCCTCAAGAAACCGATGGACAAAATCAAGATTTCAGATATCGCAGATGAAGCACTGATCAACAGGAAGACATTCTATCGGCATTTTACTGTGTTAAGTGATGTGCCGAAGCGCATCTGCTCTGACTTTGCAGAGGAGCTTTCAGAAGGCCTCAAAGCTCTAGACCCCGAAAATCTCCGGGGGGGGGGTATCATTATTTTACCATTTGTTAAATACTGATGATCCGGCGCTCCAGAAGCTGTTTTTTGACAATGAGTATCTGAATTATTTCCGTGGGCTGGAGAGTCAGTTTTTAAACGATGATTTTTTCAAGAATTTCTATAAAAGGATGGCAGTACCTGAGCTCGGGCCCGGTTATTTTTCCGCGATGACTGATATCTACCTCAGATGGAGAGCTGAGGAAGGGAAGAAGACCGACCTCGATACGCTTGCAGGCCAGGCTGCTGATCTGCTTCTGAATGGACTCGGCTGATATGATATCACGGTCAAAAGCGTGACATAATGACCCGCGACACAGATCCAGAAAAGTCCAAATGGTAGTAAGATCATAATAAAATATTTCAATTCACTCCTCTTTTATGATAGAATAGAAATAATATCATAGATTTTACTTCATTGGAGTTGAATGAAATGGTCATTTTTCTTACAAGCAGTTTCATAGATTACGCAACTGAAGAGACTTACACCCCGAAACCTTTAGAGAATTCTTTTGGCTTTATTGATAACCTGAAGAAGTATTGGAAGCAGGATTCGCGGGTGCTTTATTTTGCAGGTGATCCTGACGATTTTTCTGAGAATGATTTCCAGAAGAGGGAGCTTGAGGACTGTTTCCGTCTCGCTGGCTTTTCGTTAGATGAGATAAAGGTCTTTGACAGCAGATGTGATGAGGACCTTAAGAGCCTGATGAACTGGGCGGATGTTGTATATCTGGCTGGCGGAAAGGGCCCGACGGAGAATGATTATATAAATGAGGCTGGCCTCAAGGAAGCGCTTTCGAATTTCGAGGGTATTTTTATAGGCCTTTCTGCGGGTTCTATAAATGCGGCTGATGATGTGTTTATGTTTCCCGAATTTCCTGGCGAGGCGTCTGATCCTGACTTCCCTTATCATATGAAGGGGCTTGGTCTCACTCAGCTCAATGTTATCCCACATATCCAGTATTATGTCAGACAGACCTTTGATGGGAAGAGACTGATCGAGGATATCCTGAAGCCTGAAAGCGACGGGCGTCGGTTTTATCTGATAACTGACGGCAGCTATTTCGTGATTAAGGGAATGCTCACATCTTTCTACGGGAAGGGCTGGGCTCTTGAGAATGGAAAGCTTTATGAATTGAAGAACGGACCGGTCTATGTCGGTCTCAGTGGGCTCAATACCCGCCGTGGTCATGATGTGAGCAGTGAGTCCGGCTTTGATGCTGTTTTTCAGATCAATCCCACAGATCAGTCGATACATTTTATCTACTACAACGATTATTTTTTAAAGAATGGAATAAGCGACCTCTCGATAAAGAAATACCATGAGTTGTTCCGTACCATTTCTGAAAAAATGTCCGTGGACGATGAGAAACAGGTGTTGGTAGACCAGACTGAGATGTCGAATATACTGTATGAGATAAAGGGCACGGGCCTTTTTACGAGAACCTTCCATGTGAATTCAGATGACGGCAGCAGGGCCTTAAGCCTTAAGATTTATCCCTACCCTGGGGATCCTGATCTGCTGATTGCCACAATTATGGACATTGAATTGATCCTTGACCATGACTGGATGACTGATGAATACTCTAGAGAGGGCTTTATCAGGGCTGCGAGGGCACTTCTCGATGACTGCGACGGCTCTAAGAAATACGCCATTTGCTACGCGAATATCGATAATTTCAAGGCCTTAAATACTCTTTTTGGCAGAAAAAACGGCGACATGATTATTTTTAACGAGCAGCATGCTCTGAAAGAGGAGCTGCATCCGGTGATGATCGGCCGTCTCGAGGCGGACCATTTCGGGCTGATCACAGAGGATGAGAATCTGACTGATGAGGCTTTAGAGCACGTAACTACGCGGTTTTTCAAGGACGTTTCGAGGGAGTATTCCTTCAATATCCGCGTCGGTGTCTACCATATCACAGACTGCTCCGCGAATATTTCTATGATGCTCGACCGCGCTCATCTGGCTGAGAAAAATGTCCGCGCCGACAGAAAGCAGTTTGTCTCTATCTATGATGATAAAATGCACGACGACTACATGGACAAACAGGTCCTGATTCAGGATCTCGATGGCGCCTTAAAGGACAGGGAGCTGATGCCATTTTTCCAGCCTGTCGTCGATGTAGCTACGGGGAAGATCGTCAGCGCCGAAGCTCTTATCAGGTGGAACCATCACAGTTTCGGAATGCTGGCTCCATATAAATTCATTCCTGCTTTTGAGGAGAATGGCGACATCTCGAAGATTACGAGGTTCATGGTCGATTCCGTGATCGCGTTCAACGAGGACAGGAAGAGCAGAGGTCTCACGCCGGTTCCGTGTGCTGTGAACCTGTCGAGAATCGATTTCTACAATCCGAAGCTCGTGAACTACCTGATAGACAAGTTCGAGAAAACCAGCGGCGTCACGGATATGATAAAGGTCGAAGTTACTGAATCGGCTTACGCTGTTCTTGAGGCCGACGGCATCAGGCTTTTGAATAAAATCCATGATATGGGTATCAAAATCCTCTTGGACGATTATGGCAGTGGTATGTCGTCGCTGTCCACCCTCGAAAGCTTCGCGTTCGATACGATAAAGCTCGATATGGGCTTCATCCGCAAAATCGGCACGAGCCACACCGCTGAGGCCATCATCCGCTCCACTATCGATATGGCACACTGCTTAAATGCGCTGGTTGTCGCCGAAGGCGTCGAGACTAAGGAGCAGAACGACTTCTTAAAGGATGCCGACTGCGACATGATCCAGGGCTACCTGTACTACAAGCCGATGCCGAAGACTGATTTCATAGAAGTCCTGAAAAAATAAACGCTTTTGCGCAAACCCCGCGCCCGGCTTTTATTTTCACAGGTGTCAAACTTATCTCTTCACATAAGCGTAGAGTTCTTTTGTGGCAGCTCCGCCAGTCAGTGAGTCAAGGTTGTTCTCGACGTGGCCATCCTCAGTAAAGAGGTCGTCGCCGTTGGCAGTCTTTGGCTCGGCAGGCTTTGTAGGAGCCTTCTTATCGATTACGATCGTATCGCCGGAATTGGCCTTACCCTCAAGAATAATGCGGGCTGCAAGAGTCTCCACATTCTTCTGCAGGTAACGTCTCAGCGGACGGGCACCATAGACCGGGTCGAAGCCGTGGTCGATGATGTAGCTCTTTGCCTCAGGAGTAAGCTCAACCTTGAGCTCTCTGTCAGCAAGACGCTTGTTCAGTCTTCTCATAAGTAGACCAACGATGTGACCGATATTATCCTTAGTGAGCGGATGGAACATGATGATCTCATCAAGTCTGTTCAGGAACTCAGGTCTGAAGGCCTTCTTCAGGTCAGCCTCAACA
The DNA here is from genome assembly GCA_900316165.1 of uncultured Lachnospiraceae bacterium. Classification (GTDB taxonomy): domain Bacteria; phylum Bacillota; class Clostridia; order Lachnospirales; family Lachnospiraceae; genus Weimeria. The sequence goes on from ONBW01000029.1 coordinate 13,566, forward strand.
GCAGCTCTTGCACTGTCAGAAATCGTGCCATCAGAATTAATGCCGTTTAAGAGCTCCTCAGAACCAAGATTTGAGGTCATGATGATTATCGTGTTCTTGAAATCAACGGTTCTGCCCTGTGAATCAGTGATACGGCCATCGTCAAGAACCTGAAGCAGGATATTAAACACGTCAGGATGAGCCTTCTCTACCTCGTCGAAAAGTACAACGGAGTAAGGCTTTCTCCTTACAGCCTCAGTCAGCTGACCGCCCTCATCGTAGCCCACATATCCAGGAGGCGCACCGATAAGACGGGAGACTGAATATTTCTCCATGTACTCAGTCATATCGATACGGACGATATTATTCTCATTGTCGAAAAGTGCCTCGGCAAGAGTCTTTGCGAGCTCTGTCTTACCAACACCAGTAGGTCCAAGGAAGAGGAACGAACCAATAGGTCTGTTCGGATCCTTAATACCGGCGCGGCTACGTAAAATAGCATCGGTTACTTTTTCAACAGCGTCGTCCTGACCAACAACTCTCTTGTGGAGGACATCGCCCAAGTGCAGGATCTTCGAGCGCTGCGACTCATTCAGCTTCGTCACAGGAATTCCGGTCCAGCGGCTTACGACCTCAGCAATCTCATCCTCGTCCACAGCCTCATGAACCAGCTTCAAACTGTCAGCCTTGACCTGAGCCTCCTCGGTATTTAGCTCCTTAGTAAGAGCTGGCAGCTGGCCGTTCTGGATTTCGGCCATCTTCGTATAGTCGCCCTCACGCTCAGCACGCTCCATCTGCTTGTGCAGATCAGCGATCTGCTCACGAAGCTTAGCCGGGCGATCGACAGCATTTTTCTCATTTTCCCATTCAGCGTTTAAAGCAGTGAGCTTCTCATTATTCTCAGCGAGCTCTTTTCTGACATCATCAAGACGCTGCTTCGACATGTCGTCGGTCTCTTTTTCAAGGGACATCTCATCGAGCTTTAGCTGGATATTTCTGTGCTCGAGTTCATCGATCTCCTCAGGCTTTGAATTCTTCTCGGTCTTGATCTGGGCGCAGGCCTCATCGATGAGGTCGATAGCCTTATCCGGAAGGAATCTGTCGGTGATGTAACGGTTCGAAAGCTCAGCAGCGGCAATCAGCGCGTTATCTGTGATTCGAACGCCGTGGTAGGTCTGATAATTCTCACGCAGACCACGAAGGATGGTGATAGTCTCGTCCACAGTCGGCTCGTCGACAAGAACCCTCTGGAAACGACGCTCGAGAGCAGCATCCTTTTCGATGTACTCACGATACTCGTTAAGAGTCGTGGCACCGATGCAGTGCAGCTCGCCCCTGGCAAGCATAGGCTTCAAGAGGTTTCCGGCATCCATAGACCCTTCAGTCTTTCCGGCGCCTACGATCAGATGAAGCTCATCTATGAAAAGTATGATCTTTCCTTCAGACTTCTTCACCTCATTTAAGACAGCCTTGAGTCTTTCCTCGAACTCACCACGGTACTTGGCGCCGGCGATCAAGGCACCCATGTCCAGTGAAAAAATAGTCTTGTCCTTCAGGTTATCTGGCACATCGCCCTTTACAATACGCTGGGCCAGTCCCTCGACAACCGCAGTTTTTCCGACACCAGGCTGACCGATAAGAACCGGGTTGTTCTTCGTCTTACGGCTCAGGATACGGATGACATTTCTGATCTCGTCATCACGTCCGATGATCGGATCAAGCTTCTGGTCACGGGCCTTTTTAACGAGGTCCTCGCCGTACTTCTCGAGCGAATCGTAGGTGTCTTCAGGGTTATCAGTCGTGACCTTCTGGTTTCCTCTTACAGTCGAAAGCGCCTGCAGGAACCTGTCGCGGGTGATGCCGAACTCCTTGAACTTCGCCTCGATCGTGCGGTCCGGATACCTGATCATCGAGAGAAAAATATGCTCGACCGACACATAGTCGTCGCCCATCTTCTTCGCCTCGTCCTCAGCATGGATCAGCACATCGTTAAGGCCCTTACCGACATAATTCTGGCCGTTACCTGACACCTTTGGCAGGTTCTGGACCAACATCGTCGCATCATTGGTGAAATAATTGACATCTATTTCCATTTTCTGGAAAAGCATAGGGATCAGACCGCCGTCCTGCTGCATCAGAGCAAGGAGCAGGTGCTCCTGCGTGATCTCCTGGTTGCCATAGTCGACAGCAAGCTTCTGCGCGTCTTCAATAGCTTCCATGCTTTTCTGTGTAAACTTCTGAATATTCACGGTAAACCTCCTTTCAAAACTCTCTCCGTAGAAACAATTATGTTATATCACGATTTGTTAGCACTGTCAATAGGTGAGTGCTAATTTTACTTTCTTGGAAAAATAAACGCCACTCTCATGTGCTTGATGTTTTTAAAGTCTCTTTTGGATTTTCAACATACGGCGGGGCGAAGTCAAGAAAATACAAACGCCAGCTGCCAGTTGCAACATGTGGCGTAAAAATATTAAAAAGATACAATCGCTGTCTTCCAGTTGCAATATACAGTGCGGAGAAATTAAAAAAATACAAAGACTTGTATTTTCTGGCGGAGAAAACGCGCTATATTGCAACGGAGGCGTGGGTGCTTGTATTTTCCCAGCAAAAAAATCATCTATATTGCAACTGGAAATCTCTATTTGTATTTTTTTGACCAAAAAGCACGCTATATTGCAACTGGCCTTTGGCGCAGAGAAGCTTCTGGCTCCGCATTGTTCCGGAAAGCGGTTATTTTTTCAAGAGAATGGTGGTATAATAAAGAGCAGTAATGTAGCCGGAGATCGGTCGGACAAATCAAATAAAGAGAGGTACAGCATATGAGAGCAGGGATTCTTAAAAGAGCCGCGGCGGCAGTGGCGGCAGTAACGTTTATTTTTACAAGTGTGTTTACTGGAGTGGCGGGGAGCGAAGTCACGGCGAATGCTGCGACTGTTTCGATTCCTGTGAAGGCATCATTCAACAGGAGCGACGCGCGTTCGATTCTTGATATGATAAATGAGATGCGGACTGGAAGCGACGCCTGGTACTACAATCAGGATGGTTCTAAATATTCCTGTTCCGGGCTCGGCGAGCTTTCCTGGGACGAGGGCCTCGAGCAGGCGGCGATGCAGAGAGCGGCTGAGATCGCGGTATCATATGACCACAGCAGACCAAATGGTGAGAGCTGTTTTTCGATAGAAAGCGGTTCTAATTATCGCGCGCTTGGCGAAAATATTGCCATTGGTCAGAGATCTGCAAGTGCTGTAAACAAGGCCTGGCGTGAGGATGATAAGGACTATTCCGGCCAGGGCCACCGCAGAAATATGCTGAATGGCAGTTTCACTTCTGTAGGTATCGGCCATGCAACTGTAAATGGCATCGACTGCTGGGTTGAGGAATTTGGAAGCGGTGATTTTTCAAATATTTCATTTTCATTAGGCAATGGAGATCAGACTGTGCCGGTAGATGTGGATTCATCGGATGTCACCTGGTATATTGAGCCGTCTTCAGAGATTTCGCAGATGAATGTCGGTGATACTGTTACGATCCCTGATGCAGTATGTTCATTCAAGACTTCAGGGACCTGGGATTATCTGGGATATATCCCAACTGATATTTCAGTGACTGCGACTGTGAGTCAGTCTGATGTGGCCGTCCAGTCTGGAAATTCTGTAAAAGCAACTGCTGCGGGAACCTTCGATATCGTCTATTCCAACGAGTATGCGTCTAAGACAGTAACTGTCACTGTCAAAGGCAAGGCTGCAACGGACACTGATACAGGAAAAAACACAGATACTGGAAAAGATACTGATACTGGTAAGGACACCGATACTGGAAATAATACTGATACTGGAAAAGATACTGATACCGGAAAAGATACCGATACTGGAAAGGATACTGATACCGGAAAAGATACCGACACTGAAAAGGATACAGATACCGGTAAAGATACTGGTAAGGATACAGATACCGGTAAGGATACCGATACAGGAAAAGATACCGATACTGGAAAAACTACCACTACAAGTAGTAAGAAAGTGACCATTACAAATAATGTCACGAAACTCAAGATTAACAGGTCTGGTAACAAGGTTTCTTTATCCTGGAATAAAATAAAAGGCTGCAAGTATAAACTTACTATAAAGGTCGGTAATAAGACAATTAAGAAAACTACAACTAAAACCTCTTATTCATTAAAGGCCAACACAGGTAAAAAAGTCAAAATAAGCTTCAAGGCTTATAAGACCACCTCGAAGGGACAGAAGACCTATTCAAAAATCACTTATACGGTGTAGAGTCTTTTTAAGAGAGGCAGGCGTCGCGCCCATGAGGGCGCGGCGCCTGTTTTTAATGTTGGAAATGATAAGGATTAGGGGCTTTCTATTAATTTATTTAACCTCCTGCTCCGTGAAGTATATTATTTTTCAGGAACTGCGCCCCGTCACTAGCATTTGCAACATGTGGCATAAAAATATCAAAAAGATACAATCGCTGTCTTCCAGTTGCAACATATAGCGGAGCGAAATCAAAAAAATACAAACGCCTGCTGCCAGTTGCAACATACAGCAGAAAAATTCTAAAAAGATACAATCGCCCTTTCCCAGTTGAAATATACAGCACGGCGAAATCAAAAAAATACAAAGATTTGTATTTTTTGTCAGAGATATTGCCATATATTGCAACTAGAAATTTTCATTTGTATTTTCTTGGCAAAAAGTTTCTCTATATTGCAACTGGAAATCTCTATTTGTATTTTCCCGGCCCAAAAGCACGCTATATTGAAACTCGCGGAGCGCACTTGTATTTTTTTCCCTGAAAGTACTGCTATATTGCAAATGGCTCTGGGGCGCAGAAAACTTCCGGCTCCGCGTTGTATTTTTTCTTCGAGAAATCCCACTATATTGAAACACGACCCGGCTACAAGGCTCCGCATTGTATTTTTTCTTGCAGGAACCACACCATATTGCAACCACACACTCTCTCGAAAGAAAAGCGTTTATTTTTCTTAGAAATCAAGCTATAATAAGAGCCGGTAACAAAAGAAATCAATCAGACAAATGAGCAAAATGAAGAAAAGGATATTTGGCGCGGTAATGGCTACGGTGCTTCTGCTCGCGGCGTTTCCAATTCGGGCGCAGGCGGCGCTTAAGGACAAGCGGATCAAGCTGCGGAGCCCGTATACGAACTGCATGAACCGGAGCTCGTCGGACACATACAATTACGACAACGACAGCTATGATTTTGCGACGCCGTACGACTGCGACACCGACAAAATCACCAAAAAGACCGGCACATCTCTGACGATTCACTGGTACCCGATCTACGGTGCGAGTGGCTACGAGGTGCTGAATGCGAAGGGCAAGGTCGTAAAGCGGATTGCCGGCATGGACGTAAACCAGGTCACAGTGACCGGACTCAAGGAGAACACGAGGTACACCTTTAGGGTGCGCGCGTACAAAAAGAAGGGCAAGAAATACACCTATTCAAAAAAGAGCGCGAAGGCAGTTGGCAGGACGGGCTACTCGATCATAGGAAAGTCTACGGTAAGTGCCGCGAAGATGGCGAAGTACTACAGGTCAAAAAAGTCGACCTATCCGTCGGCGTATAAAAATCTGGGCGCCGCGACTATTGATGATTTTACAAGGATTGTCTACAGGGAGGCGGCCAGGTATAATATCCGCGCAGAGGTGCTTTTTGCGCAGATGATGAATGAGACCGGGTTCCTGCGGTTCGGCGGTGATGTAAGCATTTACCAGTGTAACTTCGGTGGCGTTGGAGCCACGGGTAACGGCGCCTCGGGAATCGATTTCAGGTCGTATGCAAGGGAGCACTACAAGGCGTTCGGCTACAAGTCAGCGGCCTCGGCTGAAAAGCACGCGGTTGCTGTCGGTATTCGTTCGCAGGCGCTTCACCTCGCGCTCTATGCCGGCGCTGTCAAAAATTTGGACAACACGATCGACCCGCGTGGCAAGTACGTCCGTGTTGGCAACGCGCCGTACGTCCAGTGGCTTGGTATCAAGGACAATCCGTACACCACCGGTGAGAAGCACTCGCCGAGCTACCGCGCGCAGACTCGTGGCTGGGCAGCTGCAAACGATTACGGCTACATCCTCGTAGAGAAATTCATTATTCCAATGATGAACGCGTGAATGGAGGTACTAAATGGTAAAACACATTATTTTGTGGCAGTTTAAGGATGAGCTGTCAGATGAGAAAAAGACCGAACTGAAGGCTGAGATAAAAAGCGGTCTCGAGGCACTGAAGGGTGTCGTTCCGGGACTTGCTGAGATTCATGTGCGGACTGACTGCCTTCCGTCGTCAAACGCTGACATGATGCTCGACTGCACGATGGATGATGAGGACGCCCTGAAGGGCTACGCAGTACATCCCGCTCATGTAAAAATAAAAGACGACATTATCGCCCCGAACGTGAAATCGAGGGTGTGCATTGATTATAAGATTTGAAAAAAGCCGGAGCGAAAGTGCTCCGGCCTTTTTTATCATGACAATGATGTACGTTTGATTTTTTAAGATAAATCCTGTTCAAAGACGAGAAGAAACAATTTACCCTATATTTTTCGAAATCTCGTTTATTTTTTCAAGCTCTTCAGATGAGAAGCTGGTGTTCTTAAGGCAGCGGACGCTGTCCTTTATCTGCTCCGGCTTCGAGGCGCCAACTAAGACTGAGCAGACGCTTCCGTCTCTAAGAATCCATGAGAGTGCCATATCGGCAAGTGACTGTCCGCGGGCGGCGGCGATCTCGTTCAGCTGCTTGATTGCAGAAAGCTTCTTTTCAGAAAGGTCCTCTCTGTGGAGATAGCGGCCATCATGGGCAATCCGGCTGTCTGATGGAATTCCGTTTATATATCTGTCGGTCAGAAGTCCCTGCGCGAGCGGTGAAAAGGCGATGATCCCAAGGCCACAGTCCTTAGTGGTTCCCTTAAGCCCCTCGCGTTCTATTTTTCTATCAAAAATAGAATAGCGGCGCTGGTTTACGATCAGTGGCAGATGAATTTTTCGCGCAATCTTTACCGCAGCCTCTGTCTGCTCTGCGTTGTAATTTGAGATTCCCGCGTAGAGCGCCTTACCGCTTTGTACTATCTGAAGCAGCGCCTCCATCGTCTCCTCGAGCGGAGTGTCAGGGTCCGGTCTGTGATGATAAAAGATGTCGACATAGTCGAGTCCGAGACGCTTCAGGGACTGGTCGCAGCTTGCTATCAGATACTTTCTGCTGCCCCAGTTTCCGTAAGGACCCGGCCACATGTCAAAGCCGGCCTTCGTCGTGATCACGAGCTCATCACGGTACGGCATGAAATCCTCGTGCAGCAGGTGGCCGGCATTTATCTCGGCTCTGCCGTACTCAGGTCCGTAGTTGTTCGCGAGGTCAAACTGCGTGATGCCTAAATCAAAAGCCGTATGCATCATCTGGCGCATATTCTCATAGTTGCCGTTTGAACCGAAATTGTGCCAGAACCCGAGTGATACAGCCGGGAACATCAGGCCGCTTTTTCCCACGCGGTTGTACTTCATATTCTCGTAACGCGATTCGCTTGCTATATACATTATAATCCTCCATTGTGAATGTTATTTTGACTGCATCTCTTTCGATTTCTTCGCCGCAGTGCGCACTGCGTCGATCATTGCGGCGCGCATTCCGTCACGCTCGAGTGCGGCGACACCCTCGATTGTGGTGCCGGCCGGAGATGTGACTGCGTCCTTTAGTTCGCCTGGGTGTTTGCCGGTCTCAAGTACCATCTTTGCAGAGCCTAAAACTGACTGTGCTGCAAAAATATACGCCTGCTTTCTTGGCATGCCCTCGGCCACAGCTGCGTCAGCCATCGCTTCGATTATCATGTAGATGAAAGCTGGTGAAGAACCTGAAACTCCGGTCACAGCGTCCATCAGCTTCTCATCTACAAATTCTGCCTTGCCGAAGCTGTTGAACAGGCCAAGAGCCTGCTGCTTTTGTTCGTCTGAAATCTTGTCATCTGCGCAGAGTGCGCTCATGGCTTCGCCGACCATTGCAGGAGTATTTGGCATCGTGCGGACGATGTGAAGCTCATCGCCTAAAATCGCGTGAAGCTTCTTTAAATCAAAGCCTGCTGCCACCGAAATGATCAGCTGCTCTGTGGTCAGCGCATCCTTTACCTCAGCTGCAACGCCCGGAAGTACTGCCGGTTTTACTGCAAAAAATAAAACGTCAGCATCGCAGGCTTCCTTATTATCAAGAGTCATCTCGATACCAAGCTCTGCAGAAAGTCTCTCTTTCGTCTCCTGCGTGTGACATGATGCAATTACCTCATCCTTTGAAGCCAGCCCGTTTGCAATGATACCCTTTATCATTGCACTGCCCATATTTCCTGCGCCAATAAAGCCAATCTTTTTTCTCATGATAATACCTCTTTCGTATCCCTGAAAATGTCTGCATTTATTTTTCCTGAAAAAATAAACGCAGTACGCCGTTTCTTTCCTTTTCTCAACTGTTCATTATTCTAACACTTTGCACCTGCAATTGGTAGAGTGCAAAATATCAGTACCACAAAACAAAAGTTTGTGATACAATAACTTAGCAGTGAAATTAACGAAGTTGCGGGCCGCATTTTTTCTGGAAGAAGAGAATGAATCTGGAAGAAAAAATGTTGGCGGCTGCATTTTCGAGGAGAATAAATGGACTTATTTGAATATATGGCTGGGGAGAAGAAAAAGGAGGAGGCGCCGCTTGCTGCGCGGATGAGGCCGCAGTCGCTCGATGAGATCGTCGGGCAGGAGGACATCATCGGCAGGGACAAGATGCTCTACCGCGCGATAAAGGCAGACAAGCTGTCGTCGGTTATTTTTTACGGGCCGCCAGGAACCGGCAAGACCACGATAGCAAAGGTTATCGCGCACACTACAAGCTCCGAATTCTGCCAGCTGAACGCGACAGTCTCCGGAAAGAAGGATATGGAGGACGTGATCGCGAAGGCGAAGGACGCGCTTGGCATGTACGGAAAGCGCACGATCCTCTTTATCGATGAGATCCATCGGTTCAACAAGGGACAGCAGGACTATCTGCTGCCGTATGTCGAGGACGGGACGATAATCCTTATCGGCGCGACGACGGAGAACCCGTATTTCGAGGTGAACGGAGCTCTGCTGTCGAGGTCGATAATTTTTGAACTGCACCCGCTCAGTTTTGAGAACATCAAAACTCTCCTGAAGCGCGCGCTCACAGACTCTGAAAGAGGCCTTGGCAAATTAAACGTTAAAGCCGACGAGGACGCGATTGATTTTCTTGCGGACGTGGCAAATGGTGACGCCAGGAAAGCCTTAAATGCCCTGGAGCTTGCGGCCCTGACGACTGCGCCGGACAGCACCGGGGTGATCCATATCGATATGGACGTAGCCTCCGAGTGCATTCAGAAGCGTGTCATCGGCTATGATAAGAACGGCGATAATCACTATGATACGATCTCGGCTTTCATCAAGAGTATGCGCGGCTCAGATCCCGACGCGGCAGTTTATTACCTGGCAAAAATGCTGACTGCCGGTGAGGACATCAAATTCATAGCGAGACGAATCATGATCTGTGCGTCAGAGGATGTTGGAAATGCTGACCCGATGGCTATGGTTGTCGCAGCGGCTGCGGCCTCCGAGGTAGAGAGAGTCGGCCTTCCGGAAAGCCAGCTGATTTTGTCTCAGGCTGCCATCTATGTGGCCTGCGCGCCGAAGTCAAACAGCGCTACAAATGCGATTTACAAGGCAATGGATGTAGTAAAGAATACGATGACTGACGCAGAGCCTGCCTATCTGCAGGACGCTCACTACGGAGGAGCTGCGAAGCTCGGTCATGGTATTGGGTACAAATATCCACATGACTTTCCAGGGCACTATGTGAAGCAGCAGTACCTGCCTGACTCAGTCGAGGGCACTGTCTTCTATGAACCGTCTGACCAAGGGAAAGAAGTCGAGATCAAGAAGCGGCTGGACAGTCTTAAGAGTAAATGATTGATATGACTTTTGACAGCAGGATGGAGATCTGTCCGCTGCAAGAACTGATAAAAGAGGGGTGGAAATATTTTTTGAGGAGAAATTGTTTTTATGAATAGCAGAACTGCAGGGATGCTTCTGACTGTCTCAGGAGGTCTCTGCTGGGGAATGTCGGGGTGCATGGGACAGTATATGTTCTCAGTGCTTGGCATGGATTCACAGTGGCTGGTGCCTATAAGACTAGGACTCGCAGGAGTCATGATGATGATATTCTGTCTCGTTAAATTCGGGAAAAGGACATTCAAACCCTGGACGAACCGCACGGAATGCCTGGAGCTTTTGATCTACAGCCTGCCGGGAGTGGCGCTCTGCCAGTTTACATATTTCCTTACGATACAGCTTTCGACAGCGTCGCTTGGAACGATAATGCAGGACCTCTCGCCTATTTTTATCATTGTAGTCATGTGCATAAGGGAACGAAGGCGGCCGGCATTTGTGCAGATCATTGCGATAGCTCTTGCGCTGACCGGTGTGACACTGGTTTCGACCCATGGCGACCTGACGAATCTCGGAGCGCAGTCAGGTGCGATAATTGCGGGAGTCATAAGTGCAGTCTGCGTAATGATCTACAATGTCGTACCTGTCCATCTGATCAGGAAATACCCGGTTTCAATCATGCAGGCCTGGGCATTTTCGCTTGGAGGTGTTTTGCTTGCACTGATATTCAGGTCATGGGAGATTCACTATGTGCCTGATATCCGTGGAATCATCGGAATTATTTTTGTGATCGTAGTCGGAAATGTACTTGCATTTACGCTTTATATGAAGGGCGTCTCATACATCGGACCTGAGAGGGGCATCCTGTACGGATTCTCGGAGCCGCTGATTGCAGCGGTTATTGGAGTTGTCTTTTTCAAGAATCCGTTTACGGTTGCGGATGTGTTTGGATTTGCGTGTATTTTTGCAATGCTCTTCCTGATCACAAAGACCCAGAAGCGCTTCGCTTGAAAAAATAGAAAGCCTCCTGTATAATATAAAGTGTCAGGGGGTTGACATATAAAAATACCTCAAGTAGATTTGAATCATTACTGACCTGGACGTTAGTAAAATTC
>ONBW01000090.1:0-2786 GCA_900316165.1 uncultured Lachnospiraceae bacterium
CAGAAGATTCTTATGAATCACATGATGTTTATGACGAAGACTGTGAATTTTATTATAAAAAAGAAGAAATCACAGAGGATGAGTATATTGGTTATATGAAAGAATTAGGACTAACGGATTATCTTAAAGAAGAGGATCAATAATCCATAAAGCACTGAAAGCCAAGAAATTACAAGGCTCTCAGTGTTTTTTTGTAAAAATAAAAATTTCCTCTTTACAAATCTATAGTTATAGTGTACTATATAACTAGTGCACTAATACAATAACTTTAACAGGAGGCAAAATGGACTTTACAAACGATAAGCCTATATATCTGCAGGTGATTGAAGATATAACGTCGAGAATTGTATCTGGAGAGATTGCCGTCGGGGAAAAGCTTCCATCCTCGAGGGAACTCGCTGTGACCTACAGGATAAACCCCAATACAGCATCCCGTGTCTATGCAGAGCTTGAGAGGCGGGGTATTGTTTTCACCAAAAGAGGCATAGGGACCTTTGTCAGTGACGGAAATGTCTCGGACTTAAAACACGAAAAAATAACGAAGGCCGTAGGAGAATTTGTAGAAACTATGAGAGGCCTCGGATTAAATGACAAAGAGATAGAGGCAGAGTTATCGGCATACTTAAAAGAAAGGAACTAGAATGAAAATACAGTGTGAGGGACTTACTAAAAGATACTTCGCGAAGAGAGCAGTAGATCAGGTGAATCTCGAGCTTACCGGCGGGCACATATACGCCCTGTTAGGGCCGAACGGCTCAGGAAAGTCAACCCTGATGAAGCTCCTTTCGGGACTTGTGAAAAAGAGCGAGGGCAGCATCTCTGTGGATGGAAAACAATTAGATTGGAGAGCAAGAGAGGATATATCATATACCCCGACAGAACCATTTTTTTACAGCTATATGAAGGTCAGTGATGTGGCAGCATATTACGATGATTTTTTCAAGGATTTTGACAGAGCGAGATTTTACGACCTGATAAAGGATATGGAGCTAACTCCGGATATGAAGGTCAGGTCACTTTCTTCAGGAATGCTGGCAAAGGTAAAAATAGCCGCTGCTATGGCCAGACGTTCAAAGCTGATCCTTCTTGACGAGCCATTTAATGGGATAGACCTGCTGTCGCGGGATGCGTTGGCTAAGACAATAATCGGAGAAATGAGTGAGGGCTCTTCGCTTGTGATTTCATCGCATATGGTCGAGGAGCTTGAGAGTTTAGTAGATACGGCTATTTTTATGAAAAATGGCAGAATCGCTGAGATGAGCGATGTCGAAGGGCTTCGCATAAAAGAGAACAAGTCAATTGCGGACAAGTACCGCGAGATTTATAGTGAGGTGTGATATGGCAAGAATAATGAAATATGAGTTTATAAAAAACAGATTCCGTTATCTGGTAATGATTGCAATCATGATAATAGTCGAGGTTGCATTTTTAATCAGCAACGCTGTCAGCTACAGGATTTCATCAGGGATGAGTGTGATATTGATTCTGGCTGGATTGGGCACGCTTTTAATAGTTATATTTGAAGGCATAGCCATGTATAACAGGGATTTGCGTGAGAAATCAGGCTACATGCTTTTTATGACTCCGCTTCCTTCATGGCAGATTCTCCTTGGAAAAATAACCGTTATCCTCATAGTGGGCAGTGCACTTTTTATTGGATACTGTTTCTTAGGATTTGCGGATATTCATCTGATTGCAAGTGCTATGAAGAGGGATGATCCGACATCATCGTTAGTGCCTGCAATCGCAAAGCTTTTAGACAGTCTCTACAGTGGTGACACTGTAATAACGCTAATTAAGCTGCTTATTTGCATCATTTGTCTTGTGACCTATTTATTGTGTCTGGCATACCTGGCTTCTACTATCAGTGCTTCCGTTCTTCGTGGAAAAAAGGGAGAAAAGCTGATCAGTGTAGTGCTGTTTTTAGCCCTGTTTATTCTTGTAGTATATATTTCTTCAAAGATTTCAAACATTGCAGATGCTGTTAGTCTTGGCATGGGAACCAATGGACTTGAGTTAAAGCTGTTTGAAAACTTCAATGAAGCAGGAGCATCGATTATCTTTGAACTCGGGTGCTCAGCTGCAGCCTTCGCAGCATCAGCATATCTACTGGAAAAGAAGGTAGATATCTAAAGAAAAATATGTGATTGATTTACTGGAAAAACAAGAGCCAGGTGCATAGCACCTGGCTTTCGTATATGATTTATACTGCTTTATTCTTTTTATACTCGTTTATACTTTTGTATATTTTTTATACTCATTTATACTTTTATGCAAGCCGGTAAAGTAAATTCTCATCAATCTTAATAATTGAATCCGCCTTTTTTGGAAGAAATCATATTATTACGAGGATGGAAAGACAGTCACAGCTTATTTGAGGGCATTTTATAAAGAAAAAGACGTTGTGCAGATGGGACGAAATGGATGCTTCTTTTTCATTATGCCACCAGCCATTTGTGATCTTTTACTGAGTAGAGAGGGATAAATGGGATCATGATCGGAGTCGAAGATTTGTATTTCTGATATTCCGGATTATCTCCATAGTTTTTATCCTGGCGGATTTCAAGCCTTCTCGCGCCGCCAAACATGACATAGATGATACCTGCAAAGCCGGCAATGGCGCAGATCCATTCGACGGCATTGTGATATACATTTATTCCAGAAATGAATACACCGGTCCAGAAAATCATCTCTCCGAAATAGTTAGGGCAGCGTACCAGGCGGAACAGTCCGGTATCAACAAAGCGTCCCGGAGCCTTTTTCTTTGCCTTGTTTTTCTGAAGGTC
>ONBW01000090.1:2810-10272 GCA_900316165.1 uncultured Lachnospiraceae bacterium
GAGAGCCTGCATCCATAGATTATAAGCAGCACACACTGCAGAGTTGTCACAAGAGTCAGCTCACTTGGAAAAATAAAAAGCAGCCCAACACCGATAAGGGCAATCGCTGCTCCGTATCCAAGCGAGATAAACCACACGTATTTACGGAAACCACAGGAGCTGGCAATCAGAGCCAGTGCAAAAATAATTAAAAAAATCTTCATCTTATAACCTTTCCCTTTAAAAATATCTAAAGAAACGATATTAATAATATCAATTACCAATGCTTTTTTCAATGCAGAAAGCTTCCTGCATTTTTTTATGGCATAAAAGCAGCAATAGAATATATTTTTGGGGTTGTGTTTTTGTGACCATCTGTTATAATTCATTTATGGCATATGCCAGTAATAAAACCTGAGAATGGAGAAAAGGATGCCTAGACCACAGCGAAAGAGGACAATCTATCAGATACCAGAATGCAGAACATTTACTGCTGACCATGCGAGAGGAACGGTCGATGTAACTCTCGATGAATGGGAGGCAATCCGGCTGATGGATCAGGAGGGACTGGACCAGTCAGAGTGTGCCAGGCGTCTTAATGTGGCAAGAACCACAGCGCAGAACATTATCCGCAGTGCTCATGCAAAAATAGCCGATGCACTCGTAAACGGCAGGACGATTCAAATCGGTGGCGGAAATGTGGATTATTCTGACGACAGAGAGTTCGGCTGCTGCAGGTGGGATATGGAATCTGTTCAAAGGATTGGCGGATTAACAGATCAGATGGAGGCAAAACAGATGAGAATTGCAGTAACTTATGAAAATGAAACCGGTGAGATCTTCCAGCATTTTGGCAGGACAGAATATTTCAAGGTGTATGATGTGGAAGATCATGCGGTAAAATCTTCTCAGGTAGTAAGTACCAACGGACAGGGACACGGAGCTTTAGCAGGCGTATTAAACGGACTTAATGCAGATGTCCTGATCTGTGGTGGAATCGGCGGTGGAGCACAAATGGCATTCGCATGAAGCCGGAACCTGCGGTCACGGATGCCATAATTAACTGGCATTGCAAAAAGTTATTTCTTGTTGTTCAAGTATTGAATATACTCATTTCCCCATATCTCAAGTGATGATAACACAATCTTGAATTTTTCGCCGATCTCGCTGAGGCTGTATTCGACTTTTGGCGGGATCTGCTGATATTCCTTCCGCACGATCAATCCTTCTTCTTCCAGTGTTTTCAGTTGCCTGGATAGAGTGGTATGCGTCATCTCCTCAGGCATTCTCCGCTGAAGTTCATTGAAACGAACCGGTCCATCTGACAGCAGGTACATAATGTACATCGACCATTTACCTGTCAGAACTTTCTGAGAGGTCAGATAGGGACATTTTCCAAATAAATCTTTCTTTTCCATAGATACGCTCCTTTTTGATACCAGTATCATAAAATATCGTACTTGTAATAATTAGACTGTATGATATAGTTATACATGAACAAGCAAAAAAATGCAACTATACATGGGAGGTAACACTATGCGCATGCCAGTTATTTTTTCAGGACATGGAAGTCCGATGATTGCAATTGAGAAAAATGAAATCACGGCCGGCATGGAGACGGTCGGAAAAGAAGTAACCACGAAATACGGAAAGCCGAAGGCAATTCTTGCAATTTCCGCTCACTGGTACACAAATGGAACCTTCTACGTTTGAGAGCTATTTTTCCGGGGAGAAGGAGCTATTCAAAGGACTCTATATCGAAGAAAAAGAGAATGCGCGTGGTGAGGATGCGTGGACGGAGTATCCTGTGATTCCCTTCTATCTGTCAGGCGGACAGTTCAATGAGCCAGATGGACTTAAGAATAAGCTGAGTCAGACATTAAATATCATACAGAAAAAATATGGGCTCGAATATCTTGACTCTGATTTATCGAGCCGTTTCTCAGATATTATCATACAACTGTATGAAAAAACCGGTCATCAGGTGGTTGTGCTTGTGGATGAATATGACAAGCCTCTGCTTTCAACTATGATTACCAATCCGGAGCAGGAGGAGAAAAACCGCGAGCTGTACAAGGGATTTTTCTCTGTATTAAAGGATATGGATGGATATCTGAGATTCGTATTTTTTACAGGAGTTACGAAATTCACAAAGGTATCGATTTTCTCAGACTTAAACCAGTTAATCGATATCTCCATGGATGACGAATATTCTGGAATCTGTGGAATTACTGAGTCTGAAATGCGTTCTGAGTTCAAGCCAGAGATAAAGACTTTGGCTGAAAAGAAAAAGCTCACATATGATGAGTGTCTTGCAAAACTTCAGCAGATGTATGATGGATATCATTTTTCTGCTGAAGGAGTCGGAGTATTTAATCCGTACAGTTTGCTTTCCGCATTTATGAAGAAGAATTTTAAACGATTCTGGTTTGGAACCGGCACTCCTGATATTCTTATAAAAACACTAAGAGATTCATCAATTTCCCTCGTGCAGATAGTGGATGGAGTTGATGCTACAGAGGAAGAGATCATGAATTACAGGGTTGATGATACAAATCCTGTTCCTCTATTTTACCAGTCCGGATACTTGACAATCTGTGGATATGACAGCGATTTTGATGAATATTCGTTAAGATTTCCAAATGATGAAGTAAAATATGGATTTATGCACTCTCTGATTCCGACGACCCTTGGACAAAGGGATGAAGAAAATCCATCCTCTCTAAAGCATATGCTTATAGATTTGAATAGGGGTGATCCAGAGTCTTTTATAAATCGCCTGATATCGCTTTTCGCCTCGATTTCATATCCAGAGGGCAAAGCACCTCAGTATGAAGGCGAGTGGTCAAGACAGTTATTCCTGATTCTTTCATTGATGGGTGCTTACACCAGCTGTGAGGTGCACATGGATACCGGCCGAGCCGACTGCGTGGTAAAAACGCCAGATTATATCTATGTCTTCGAATTCAAGCTGGATAAACCAATCGAAGATGCTATGTCACAAATAGACGACAAAGGTTATGCTATCCCATATGCTGGCTATCCCATATGCTGCAGATAACCGCAAGCTTTATAAAATCGGTGTAGTTTTCTCGACAGAGAAGAGAAATGTGTCGGATTGGATAGTAGTTTGACATCAGGTTTATCTGCTGATGAAAGTCCGTCAATATTCTGCTATAATAGCGGCAACGGTAATTAATAGATAAAAGCAGATATTTTTTTAGAGAAAGACTACAAATTATGATAAAGCAGGACGAACAGTTTAGCATAAAGGGACTTACAGAAAATGAGGTAGCGGAGCGCATCTCAAAGGGCCAGGTCAACAGGACAAATGATAAATCTTCTATTACATTCGGGAAAATTGTCCGTAAAAACGTATTTACTTTTTTCAATATGATCTTCCTGATCCTGGCAGTTCTTTTGATTATTGCTGGTTCGTATAAGAATCTGACCTTCCTTGTCGTGATCGTCGCGAACACACTGATTGGAATAGTTCAGGAGTGGCGCGCAAAGCTCACATTAGACAAGCTTTCGGTAATGGACCAGGCGAAGGTGACGGCGATTCGTGATGGCGAAGAGAAGGAAATTCCGGTAGATGATCTGGTCGTTGACGATGTGATACTTGTAGAATCCGGGACTCAGATTCCCGCGGATGCATCTTTGATCCATGGAAAAGTATATGTCAACGAATCGCTCCTTACCGGTGAGCCGGATGAAATAGAGAAAAATCCTGAAAAAGGGAAGGATGAGCTTCGAAGCGGCAGCTTTGTTGTATCCGGAAAAGGGTATGCGCTCCTTGAAAAAGTAGGCGAGGATTCCTACATAACTCAGCTTCAGAAAAAAGCGAGGACGATGCCGAAGAGCAGGCAGAGCTCTGAGATGGTACATTCTATTGACTTATTTGTAAAAATAGCCGGAATCCTCATTGTGCCGATTGGTATAATTATGTTCCTACAAAGCTACAGCTTTCAGGGAATTTCATTCGCTGAAAGTGTCACCTCTATGGTTGCGGCAGTGATCGGTATGATACCTGAGGGACTTTATCTGCTGCTTTCTATAGCTCTTGCGATGAGTGCTGCAAGGCTCGCACAAAATCAGGTCATTCTCCATGACATGCATTCGATTGAAACACTTGCACACGTGGATACCATCTGTGTGGATAAGACCGGAACCATCACCACAGGAGAGATGAGAGTCAGCGACTGTATTCTGCCCGACAGAGGAAATGAAGGGGAGCGTAAAAAAATGCTCGGTGCCTATCTTCAGCAGATGCCGGATCAGAATGTGACAATGCAGGCTCTTAGAAAAAGCTTTCGTATAGCAAGTAGTATAGAGGCCGAAAATATCATCCCCTTCTCATCAAAGAACAAATACAGTGAGCTGACCACAAAGGATGGAAAGCTGCGCCTTGGCGCACCTGAGATGGTTCTTGACAGAGAAGTATTTAATAAATATGAGGATATGATCGGCAGCTATGCAGATAAAGGAGAGAGGGTATTGGTATTCGCAGGAGAGGATAAGGAAGGCATCTTTAAGCCTCTGCTTTTCATCGCGCTTCAGGATACCATCCGTAAAAACGCGGAGAAGACCTTTGACTTTTTCCAGAAAAATGACGTAACGCTGCGTGTTATTTCAGGAGATAATCCACGCACTGTCTCGCGTATCGCCGGATCTGTTGGAATCAAAAACGCTGATAACTATGTCGACTGCTCGACTCTGAAGGATGAGGAATTGCTCAGACAGGCGGTCAGAGAAAAAACTATTTTTGGCCGTGTTTCTCCAGAGCAGAAGATGTCAATCATCAAGATGCTTAAAAAAGAGGATCACACTGTGGCAATGACTGGTGATGGTGTAAACGATATCCTTGCCATGAAGGAAGCGGATTGCTCGATTGCCATGGGTAACGGTTCGGACGCGGCAAGACAGGCGGCTCAGGTGGTACTCTGTGATAACGACTTCGGACATATGGAAAATATCGTCTATGAGGGAAGAAGAGATGTCAACAATATCTCACGTTCAGCCACGCTTTTTCTGGTAAAGAATATGTTCTCTCTGTTCCTTTCTATTTTTTCCATTATCCATGTGATGACCTATCCGCTGGTGCCTTCACAGATCTCGCTGATCTCGATGTTTAACATTGGAATACCGGCCTTTTTCCTGGCAATGGAGCCGAATCAGAACAGACCTGCGTCGCATTTCCTGCGGCATGTCATTCTTACAGCGCTGCCGGCAGCAGTGACGGATTTCTTTATTATAGTCGGCATGGTTATTTTTTCAAGAACGTTTGGAATTTCGGAGCAGGATGTCTCTGTGGCGTCAACGTTTTTACTTGCCATCGTAGGTTTCATGATACTTGCAAGTATCAGCAGACCTATGAATGCTTTCCGCGTTTTTGTGCTCATACTCTGTATCGTAGGTATTCTGCTGGCATCAGAATTCCTTCCAGACCTTTTTGAGCTTCGTGAGGTAACTACAAAATGCGCGATGCTTTTCTCACTCTTTGCGCTCTGCTCGGTACCGATTCTGGAGTACCTGACAAAGTTTCTCAATATGCTGGAAAATAAATTCGAGACCGGCTTCAAAAGAAAGACTGTTTGATAAAGTCCGGTCTCGCCGGTAAAATAAGGCGTTAATTCTTAAGTGAAGTGATCGGAACCACATACACTCCATCAGGCCTGCGGTAGGCCGCGTTTGACATACCGCAGACAACACAGAGTGCCTGTGGTTTTTTTGATTTTGGATCCTCATCAAATTCGGCGCTGATTTTTAAAAGGTTCGAAGCGCCGGCGTCAATTTCACCAGCGCCAAGCTTGATTTCAAATCCGCACCAGTTTCCATCTGGCAGCTCGATTACTGCGTCAATCTCCCGTCCCTTGTAATCCTGGTAGTGATACAGTTTCCCATCAAATGTTTCAGCGTAGATTCCCAGGTCGCGCTCGACAAGACCTTCAAAGAGAAATCCCAATGTGTTCAGATCATTTATCAGGTTGTCAGGAGTGCAGTTCATCAGCGATGCAGCAATTGACGGATCACAAAAATGGTGCTTGGACTGCTGTTTGATGCGGACAGAAGAGCGCATTGATGAAGAATACGCAGGCTGATCATTCAAGAGGTAAAGCCTGTCAAATACATTCAGATATTCGGTAACAGTTTTGGGCATTATTTCATCGCCATCCTGATCCTTGATGTCTCGGATCAGGGTGCGGTTTGTCGCAGTAGTGCTCTCGTTTCGTGCGAGAGATTTGAGCAGACGGCGCATTTTTAAAGTGTCACGCTGGACGCCATCGATTCGTGCCGAGTCATCTGTAATGATTGCCTCAACATATTGTTTCGGAACCAGTGAGGCGGCACTGAGTGGAATGTCAATATTGTCCGGCCAGCCACCACGCAGAATAAAATCAATCAGGTCCTTGAGATCGACTTCGCCAGTCATTACATCATCAGCTTTTCCGTAGCATATGTCTTTGAGAGAAATTTTTCCATCGGAATAACCCGCCTCGTAAAGAGACATCGGAAGCATATGAATTCTCGCAATTCTTCCAGCTCCGCTGTGTTTTATATCCTTCCGGTTTGGAGTTGATGAGCCAGTCAAAATAAACTGCCCCTTTTGACCGGTCCTGTCAACCTCTGAGCGGACAGCATCCCAAAGAGGTGGAACGTCCTGCCATTCGTCGATAAGTCTGGGGCTATCGCCCTTTAAGATCATCAGAGGTGACATCTCGGCAAGACTGCGGTTCTGGTAATTGTTGGCTGAATCCTGGAGCTTGATCTCGCTTTCAGCATGATGCTCGGAAGTCCAGGTTTTCCCACACCATTTCGGTCCCTCAATACAAATAGCACCAAATGCTTTAAGATAATTATCTATTTTTTCGTCAATCAGACGGCTGCGGTATCTGTCATTTTTCATTGGATTTCCTCCGTTTCATAAGTACATTATATCATAAAATCAAAATTTGTGGTCATTAAAACTACAAATATGTGGTCATGGAAACCATGAATTTGTGGTTCTGAAAACCATAAATTCGTAGTCATGAGAGCTATATATTATTATTTGGTGGTCAAAAGGCTGACTGTCTATCGGTAGCACCTGCGCATAATGTCATTTTTAAGCATTTCAACATGTGCGCATAATCTGATTTTTAGACGTTTCTATACTTGCGCATAATGTCTGCGAATGCTATAATGTGCGTATAATGTGAAATTTAAGCATTCGTGCACCTGCGCATAATCAAAGAATATGTGCTTCATAAATCTGCGTATAGTGTCATGATAAAGAATGGTGTTCGTAGAATATTCTTGAATGGAGATCTTTATGATTCTAAAAAGGAAAATATACAAAAGACTTTTGGACTGGAAAAATGATTATCAAGGAAAAAAGGCATTGTTGATTGAAGGTGCCAGACGTATAGGTAAATCAACTGTCTGCGAAGAGTTTGGAAAAAAAGAATATGAAAGCTACATACTGATAGATTTCGCCAAAAAA
>ONBW01000026.1 GCA_900316165.1 uncultured Lachnospiraceae bacterium
TTCATTACTGTTCTTAAAAGGTTTCGAGTTACACTCGAATGATTGATTCTTAGAAATCTTTCAAGGTTGTTTCACTGTTTAGTTATCAAGGTTCTTTGTGTGCCGTCCTTAGCAGCGACAACTTCTATATGATACCAAAGTCATCTGCATTTGTCAAGCACTTTTTTCATTTTTTGAAAAAAATTATCCGCACCACTCTGTCCAGAACCAACTGTCTTTTGCGGTGCGAATAGTATAATATCACGATGACCGGTCTTCGTCAAGGGAATTTTTGGAATTGTTCAAAGATGTAAAATTGTATCAGTTTTTAATGAATTTCAGACAATTTACAATATTCTATCACAAACCTTCATAACTCTCTTTATACCACTTTATCACTTGCCTCTTTTATGCTCTTTACTCCAATGAGCTCAATCCCCTCTGGAACCTCATCAAGTCCCTTCAGATTCGCATATGGAAGCACTACCGTCTTTATCCCCATTTTCAAGGCTTCATTTATTCTCTGACGAGCCATACTTACAGCTCTGACCTCACCTGACAGTCCTACCTCACCAAATGCGATAAGAGAATCTGACAGCGGTTTATTTTTATAGCTCGATATGATAGCAAGAACTACACCAAGATCAAGAGCCGGCTCGTTTATTTTCATACCACCTGCGATATTTATATAAGCATCCTGATCTCCCATCATAAGTCCCATCCGCTTTTCGATTACGGCCATAAGGAGATTAACTCTGTTATAATCCATACCCACAGCAGTACGTCTGGGCATACCGAAATTCGAATGCGTAGTAAGAGCCTGAATCTCAAGAAGAATCGGCCTGCTGCCCTCTATGGCACACGATATCACAGAGCCAGAGCTTCCTACAGCACGTCCCTCAAGCAGAAACTCAGACGGATTCTTAACCTCAGAAAGTCCAGATGACCTCATCTCAAAAACGCCGATTTCGTCTGTACTTCCAAATCTATTCTTTACAGCCCTGAGCACTCTGTACGAAGCATGTCTGTCACCCTCAAAGTATAGAACGGTATCTACCATATGCTCAAGGATTCTCGGACCAGCCACAGTGCCTTCCTTAGTCACATGTCCTACCACGAATATGGTGATGTTCTCTTTTTTGGCAAGCTGCATCAGAGTCCCAGTCGCATAACGGACCTGTGCGATGCTTCCGGCTATACCTGAAGCCTCCTCCGAATACATCGTCTGGATAGAGTCAATAACAACTACAGAAGGCTTAGAGGACTTTATGACCTGTTCTATAAGAGACAGGTCAGTCTCAGATAGGACTTTTAAAGAATCGGAAAAATCACCAATCCTCTGGGCTCTCATCTGAATCTGCCGAAGCGATTCCTCTCCTGATACATAGAGCACATCGACCTTATCCTGGGACAGATTTCTCATGACCTGTAAAAGCAGCGTAGATTTACCAATACCCGGGTCGCCACCAATAAGCACGAGAGAACCCTGAACGATACCACCACCTAAAACTCTGTCAAGCTCCGACATATGGGTAGAGGTACGTTTTTCCTCTGAAACAGAAATTTCCGAGAGCGCCATAGGGCGCACCTCGGAAATATCACGAACAGAGACCTTTTTATTTTTGTCTGCGCGGACCTCAGTCATAGTGTTCCACTCGTGGCAGGCAGGGCACTGCCCCACCCACCTCGGTGATTCATAACCGCAGTTGCTGCAGAAAAACACACTCGTCTCTTTTTTTGCCATATCAGCCCTTTCTGATAGATACAGACTTCGGCTTTCCGTCAGAAAGATCAATGCTTAATGTAATCTTTCCTCCGAGATTAGTCTTCATGACACCATAATCCTCTCCTGCAGCGGATACCTGGTACTCACTCTCAGGTGAAAGGCCAACAGTAATATCAGTATTCCCCGTTCCTTCTACCTGAAACTCAAGAGAGCTGTCTGTGTACTTCATGTGAGAAACTCTCGTTCCAGGCTCAGACTCATAGACGAAGAGGTCGTTCTTCTCAAGCTTGGTAGTAGTTTTGTAGCTCTTTACATAGAGCAGGTCACCCTTGTACTTGAAATCCTTAACCTTAGTCTTCTCTTCGAGAGTGTAATCTCCAAAAGTAAGTGTTCCGTCTTTTTCACTGATGATCAGATCTTTTTGTGCCATTTTTTTCTCCTTTTACTTTTTTCAGTGAACTGTCAGTATTACTAAATAATAGTTTATCATTTTTTACAGAAATAGTCACTACATCACCGGATTTTATTTTGCCTGAAATGATGTCATCAGCTATCACGTCCTCGATTTCAGACTCGATCTTTCTGCGAAGCGGTCTCGCACCAAATTTAGGATCGTATGCCTTGTTGACGATCCAGCTCTTTACCTGTCCGGTGGCTTTTAATGATATTCCTGTGTTCTCCTTCATACGCTTCGAAAGCTCATTTATAAGCAGAGTCACAATCTTTGTCATGTCGCTCTTCTGAAGAGCTCTGAAGTAGACGATTTCATCAATCCTGTTCAGGAATTCAGGTCTGAAGGTACGCTTCAGCTCCTCATCGACCTTAGTCTTCATCATCTCAAACTGGTCCTTTGCGTCATCACCGCTGCCAAAGCCTAAGCTCTTGTGATCAGTGATATCCCTTGCACCGGCGTTAGATGTCATGATAATGATCGTATTCTTAAAGTCCACAAGCCTTCCCTGTGAATCAGTAAGACGGCCCTCATCGAGAACCTGCAGAAGGATGTTGAACACGTCAGGGTGAGCCTTCTCTATCTCATCGAAAAGTAAAACGCTGTAAGGGTATTTTCGGATTTTTTCAGAGAGCTGTCCGCCCTCCTCATAGCCGACATACCCCGGAGGCGATCCGATAAACTTCGAGACAGCGTCCTTTTCCATGTACTCAGACATGTCAACTCTGATAAGTGCCTTCTCATCGCCATAGACCTCTTTTGCAAGGGTCTGAGCGACTAAGGTCTTACCAACACCCGTAGGTCCTACGAAAAGGAAGCTTCCCATAGGGCGTGACGGAGACTTGAGGCCGGCCCTCCCACGACGGATAGCCTTTGACACAGCAGTAACAGCGGCATCCTGGCCGATAACCTTCTTGTGAAGAGTATCCTCAAGCTTAAGGAGCCTCTTCGATTCAGAAGCATTCAGGCTTCCAACCGGAATATGAGTCCAGTCAGAAACTATTCCAGCGATATCATTCTCAGAAAGTACAGGCTTTCTGCCACTCTGTTTTCTCTCAGCCTTCTTCTCAAAATCAGCAAGCCTCTTTTCATCAGCAAGAATTTTCTGATGAGCAGCATTTGCCTCGTCGAGCCTGCCATTTTTAAGATACTCTTCAAGCTCTTTTTCAAGCTCATTCTTCTCCTGTCTGAGTTTATAGGCCTCGCCCTTTCCACCAGCAAAAACGAGTCTCTTTCTCGCACACGACTCGTCCAGGAGATCGATAGCCTTATCAGGCAGGAACCTGTCATGTACATATCTCTTTGAAAAATGAACGCATGCCTTTATAGCTTCGTCAGTTATCTCCACCTGGTGGTGCTTTTCATATACGTCCTTAAGCCCATTCAGAATCTCTATCGTCTGTTCCTCAGTCGGCTCCTCTACCATGACAGATAAGAATCTGCGCTCTAGGGCAGCATCCTTTTCTATACGCTGTCTGTATTCTTTTATCGTAGTAGCTCCGATGATCTGTAGCTCACCTCTGGCTAGCGCAGGCTTTAAGATATTTGCAGCGTCCATTCCGCCCTCTGAGCCTCCAGCACCGATTATCATGTGCAGCTCATCGATAAAGAGCAGGACATTTCCGGCAGCCGAAGCTTCCTCTATGACATTCTTTATTCTCTCCTCGAATTCACCTCTGTACTTTGTACCGGCTACCATTCCAGAAAGGTCAAGAGTCAGGATTCTCTTGCCTAATAATTGTGAAGGGACATTCTGTGAAACTATCTGCTCAGCAAGTCCCTCGATGATCGCAGTTTTACCTACGCCTGGCTCACCAATAAGGCAGGGGTTGTTCTTCGTGCGACGGCTTAAAATCTCGATAACTCTCTGGATTTCCTTCTCACGACCTATAATAGGATCCAGTTCTCCCTCTTCGGCAAGCGTCGTCAGATCAGTAGTAAACTCATCGAGATCAGGATACTCTTCCTCTGCCGCGCCACCATGATTGGCATAGAGTACCTGTCTGAAGGTATCTCCCTCTTCACCCATGGCTTTGAGGAGATTGTTAAATACAGCATTGATATCTATTTCAAGAGAGCTTAAGATTCTGGCTGCACTTGAATCCGGTGTACGAAGTATCGCGAGGACAGCGTGCTCAGTTCCCGCCTCATTCATATCACACATAGAGGCAATAGCACTGGTAGTATCTAAAAGCTGCTTAAACCTTGGAGTGTCCTCATCCTTAGGAACGGGAGCTTTTTTGTCAGTGAGAATCATCATCTCATTAATGACAGTCTCAACCAGCTTCTCTGTCACTCCGGCATCGGAAAGCACCTGACTTCCAATGGAAGGCCCTGTATGCATAAGTCCTAAAAGCAGATGCTGGGTACCAGTATACTGTCCATTTTTCTTTGAATATGTACGAGCGTAATCTATAGCCTTTTTAAGGCTTTTGGTATATTCCATAGTATTTCTTTCTAAAAAATCAGAGGTTATTCAAATCCTCGAGATGAAGCTTTTTCTCAGGTACCACAGGAGTCTTAGGCATTGAAAGTTTTTCCTCTTCCTTTAATCTCTCATAGAGCTTATCAGTCTCATCCTCATCATCTGAAAAATCAGGTTTCTTTTCTGAAGGAGCTTTAACCTGCTCTTTAACATTTATTTTTTCATCATCAAAGTCATCTGCGATATCATCCGGCTCCTCATCCTCTTCGTCATAATCCTTTAATGATGATAAATGACTCCAAACCAGCATAATAACAAGGACTATTATGACAGCTAAAAGAGCGCCAATTATTAATGTGATCCTTCTGTCAAGCACAAGTTCTTTCAGTGAAAAATCAGATGTCGAAATCTCAGGATAGTCCTTAACATCAGCTGCTGTAGAAGTACTATCTGAAACTGTCCCATCTGATGCAGCTGTCGCATCTGAAGCTGCTGTACTGTCAGTACTCTTTGAGCTGTTATCAGTAGCAGCATCTTTTGTCTGCGTCTTATCTGACGTATTATCAGAGGAGGTATCAGCGGCTGCCTTGGTATCATCAGTTGCGGCATTAGTATCAGCAGTTGTTGTATCAGCTGCATCTGCTTCTCCGATATTTATCCTTACGGAACTTCTCGCATATTTATCTGATGAGGCTACAAATCCAGCACTTCCAGACTTTTTGGCAGTGAACGCAAATGAAGCACTCCTGGCATTGATGGAGAGGATATTTCCATTAAGCGTAGCATTTCCCTGACTCTTCAGGGTAACCATCGTTCCATCGTAATGAAGGGAAAGATTCGAAGTCTCGGCTCCGGAAACAGTAACAGTGAAATCATCACCGGCTTTAATGTCACTTTTGGAAATAGAAAGAATTGTGTTCGCGGCGAAGACATTCACCGGAGTAAGCATGAATAAAAATACAGCTGCAATTAATAGACCTGTAGTTTTTTTAATAATCTTCATAATGACCTCCATCCCTCTCTAAGTATAAAAGACTGCCCTTTTATTGTCAAACCTAAATATGAAAGCGGCGTTTAAGCTCGGCTCTTGCATTCGCTCCTCCAAGGAACAGCCCTACTATGAAAAGAAGCACAGATGAAATAAAAGCGACCTCTGAAACGACAGGATCAGTCACCAGATCATAGTGCATAAACACGATAGGGAGTATCGCAAAAGCTATTGAGAGAAGCGGCAGCCAGGTGTAGCTCTCCCATCTGCTGTGGTTTACGAACATCATGATTATGATAAGAACGTTAAAAAGTAAAAGCGCCCCAGGAAAACAGTAATTGAGCGACCATTTGTCAAAGCCGGTTACTACATCGATCATAACTACAAACAGCAGGGCCAGAAGAATCGTAACTGCTATTTTTGCAATGATATGAACGTCCGGGTTGAAGAACAGATAAAACTCGATATAAATGTAAATAAGCGAGCTGACAGCAATAACAGCCCATGGGAATCCCCCATTGAGAAAATTAATCGCCGCGCACAGGAAGCTTCCAGCTACGCAGATCGTAAGCAACAGTCTCAGGAAAAAGGTCGTACGTCTTCTTGCAGCAGTTACGTCCGGGTATCCGTTTACTTTTACAATTTGTTCATTCTCATCCTGCGATAAAACTCCGTTGCAGAGCGGGCACACCTGTGCCTTTTCATCTAATATTGTTATATGGCAGTGAATACATTTTTTACTCATAGAAAACTCCATTCGTCTCCACAGCAGCAACAGCGCCAAGTTCTGAAAGTTTGCGCAGAAATTCCATGATAAGAGTCGTATCAGAAAAAGCTGTTGAGAATGAAAGTGTCAGCACATCCTTAAACGAGGCGATGCCAAGCTTTAAACCCTGCCCCTTTGAAAAAGCAAGGAAGCACTGGAAACTCTCGATATAGTCCTCGTAGACTTCAGGCACCTTTATCTGACCCATGTTCGTGACTGTAGTCGTATTTGCCAGCGCACTTCTGCCATAGATGGCACGAAGGCCCATATTCTTAAGTACAAGCGGCACTGCACGGGCAAGAACTGTCTGCTGACCGGACACATTAAATGAAAAAATAGATTCGAGGTTCTCCTTCGTGATCTGCTTTCTTAAGCTCTCACTTGCTATCTGAACTATCTCCTCAAAAGTATAGTCAGGCTTTGTTGGAACAAACTCAGCTGATACCATAACGAAAAAGTTCTTCGTGGTGATAGAGTTGAAATAAGGGCGAAGATTAACCGGCACTGCGACTCTGACTGGTCTCTTTTCAGAGATTCCAGACTTATATGCCTTATAGGTACTGTAGATAAACAGAGCCACCATAAGCTCGTTTACAGAAACAGAATAAGAATGTGCTATTTTTTTAACTTCAGAGACAGACAGGTGAGCATTAACCACACCAAAGCCATGGTAAGGAAGCCTCTCTCCCTTTATCAGAAAAGCCTTTTTTACCGCGTATGCATAGGAAAACTTCTCAGGCTTTTTATAGTTTCTCAGAAAACTGTCATCACGGTTTAGAGACGTCCCCTCTGAAAAAGAGCCTTTGAGCTTCTCCATCAGCTTCTCGTGTGAAAGACGAAGATACGCAAAGGTAAGCTCCTTTAAAAATTCAAAGCCGCCAGTGCCATCTGCAAGCACATGGAAAACCTCGAGATTTATCCTTCTGTCAAAATATGTGACACGAAACAGGTAACTGTTGTTATCATTGGTTCTTGTGGAACGGCACGGATATGTATGCTCTTCCCTGACTTTAGGAACAGGCTTGTCATTTTCCTCGAGATAGTACCAGAAGAAGCCCTTGCGAAGTCTCTGCCGAAATCCCGGAAAACGCTTAAGCACAAACTCTAAGGCCTCCTGGAGTAAATCTCCAATGACCTTCTCTTTAAGAACAACAGACAGCCTGTAGGTATTCGTCATGCTGTCTGTGGCTATGGCTGGAAAAAGTATCGCCGAATTGTCCAGCTTTTCCCAGTGCGTAATCTTTCGTGACATAATTATCCTTTAACAAAAAATAAAGGCCGTTCCGCAGGGAACGGCCGTAAAACATTCAAAAATCAGACTGCGGTGTTGAAACTCGATGCATTTGATGCAGCATAGTTTCCACTGGAAGTATATAAACTCTTTGTCATCTCAGCAGCACTTAAGGCTGTTGCAGATGTATTTGCTGTAGTATTCGAATCTGAAGTCTTCTTCGTAACAGAATCCGATGTCTTCGTGGTATCTGATGTACTCTTCGAATCAGAGGTCTTTTCAGTATCAGTAGTCTTCTTTGTATCAGAAACTGCATCGTGACCTGATACATGAGCTAACACATCATACCCGCTCGTCTTCTTCGTAGATGTGGAATCCGAAGTACTCGAGGTATTTGAAGTAGATGATGAAGCCTTCTGTGTACCGAAAGTGCTGTAGTATTTCTTTAACAGACGGCCATAGGTGCCGCTGTTTATGCTTTTCATCTCAGCAGCCATCGAATAAAAGCTCAGTGAGCTGCTGCTTCCGCCAAAAATCGTATTGTAAAAGTTTGTCTGAAAACTCATGTTAACCGACTCCTTTCAAGTGATATTTATACTCCTATATCAATTATATCGGTTGGATATCTGCCAGTCAATAGGTTTGATACCATTTTTTTCAAGAAATTCATTGCACTTTGAAAAATGATGACAGCCGAAAAATCCTCTGTAAGCCGAGAGCGGACTCGGATGCGGTGCCTCAAGCACGAGATGCTTTGGATTCTTTACAAGAGGTGCCTTAGACTGGGCATTTGAACCCCACAGCATATACACAAGAGGCCTGTCCTCTGCTTCAACAGCCTTAAAAACAGCGTCTGTAAACTCCTGCCAGCCAATCAGCTTGTGGCTGTTTGCCTGGTGTGCTCTTACTGTGAGCACATTATTCAGGAGCAAAACTCCCTGCTTAGCCCATTCCACCAGACAGCCATTGTCAGGGATATAACAGCCCAGATCATCATGGAGTTCTTTATAGATATTCTGAAGTGAAGGTGGGATTTCTACATCGGGCTTTACAGAAAAAGCAAGCCCCTGCGCCTGTCCCGGCTCATGATACGGATCCTGTCCGATGATAACGACTTTTACCTCATGGAGAGGAGTCAGATGCATTGCATTAAAAATCTCATCTGAAGGCGGATAAACTACATGTGTAGAATACTCCTGCTTTAGGGTATTGTATAGTTTTTTATAATATGGCTTACTGAATTCTCCCTTAACTGCTGTAAGCCAGTCTCCATCCAATCCTGCCATTACATTCTCACCGGGATATCATTCTCATCCAGATATTTCTTAAGATCCATTATATCCAGCTCGTGATAGTGGAAAAGTGAAGCTGCAAGAGCCGCAGAAGCATGTCCCATGTCAAAAGCCTCTTTGAAATCAGCCTTTGAACCGGCGCCACCTGAAGCTATAACAGGGATAGGAACTTCGTCGGCTATTTTTCTGGTAAGAGGGATATCATAACCAGCCTTTGTCCCGTCGCAGTCCATGCTTGTAAGAAGGATTTCGCCGGCGCCAAGCTCATAAGCCTTTCTTGCCCACTTTACTGCATCAAGGCCGGTGTCTTCTCTTCCACCGTACTTATAGGCGTGCCAGGTACCGTCGATCATCTCCTTAGCATCGATAGCTACTACAACACACTGCCTTCCGAATTTCTCAGCTGCCTCAGTTATAAGAGACGGATTCTCGATAGCTGATGAGTTGATAGAAATCTTATCTGCTCCGGCACGGAGGATCTCACGGAAATCATCAACTGTCCTGATTCCGCCGCCTACTGTAAACGGTATGAACACCTGAGAAGCAACTCTTTCAACCATATCTACTACGGTATCCCTGTGGTCGCTTGAAGCCGTGATATCAAGGAATACCAGCTCATCGGCACCAGCCTTGTCATAGGCCTTTGCAGCCTCGACCGGGTCTCCTGCGTCTGTTAAGTGTACGAAGTTTATTCCCTTAACTACCCTGCCGTCTTTTACATCGAGACAGGGAATGATTCTTTTTGTAAGCATTACTAAATCTCCAGAAAGTTCTTAAGTATTTGAAGTCCGACCTCTCCGCTCTTCTCTGGGTGGAACTGGGTAGCAAAGACGTTACCTTGTTCTACCGAAGCATCGAAGGTATTCCCGTAATCACAGGTCGCTGTAACAATAGAGCGGTCATCTGCAGCCAGATAATACGAATGCACGAAGTAGACAAAGCTCCCGTCAGGAATCCCCTTAAACAGCCTGCCACTCTTTGGAAAATGAATGCTGTTCCAGCCCATATGCGGAACCTTGAGATCCTCTCTCTCCGGAAATCTTATTATATGGCCTGAGAGAAGTCCAAGGCCTTCGACTCCCCTTGACTCCTCGCTGTCATTAAACAAAAGCTGCAGTCCCAGACAGATGCCCAGAAAAGGAATATCCTTATCCTTAACCTCATTAAGCACATCGATCAGATGTCTGTCCTTTAGGTGGCCCATGCAGTCACCAAATGCTCCAACTCCCGGAAGGATCACATGGTCTGCAGAAAGTATCTCATCCTTATCACTTGTAAGCCTGCAGTCTTTTCCCAGGTATTTTACGGCTTTTTCTACACTTCTGATATTCCCCGCGTCATAATCAACTATTGCTACCATCTGTCGGTGTAAGCCCTTTCTTTTCAAGAATCTCGTTTATCTGCTTAGTATATTCTTTCCTGTCACCAATAGAGTAAAGCTCTGCCGCCTGCTCCTTTGTGACCTCAAACTGTTCAGCTAAAGAATCCTCTATCCTGCTGCCGTAATCCTCATAATAAGATTTGATATCAAGCTTTGAAGCCTTACCCTTGTTCTCTTCATAAATGGCTTCTGCCCTGACTAAAGCATCGAGAGCGTAATCATACTGCTTCTGCTTCATAGCTGATTCATAGATGGAGTATTTGACAGAAAGCTCTCCAGCCAGCTTTGAGCTGTTAAGCATCTTCTTTTCCTGATCAGACAGATCCTTTTCATTCTTTCCGGCAAGAGCCGCATATACATCAGCATACTTCTGCTGTGAATAATCGCTGAGTACTGCTTTCTTCTGCTGAGCCTGAGGGAGTACATTTACACCGATAAAAATCAATGCAAAAATAGAAAGTGCCAGAATGCCAAATACCGCAATAACATTTCCAGGAATCACCGGAGAATTATCAACTGGCTTTGGTTTCTTTGGCTTTTTCTCCTTTGGTTTCTTCTCTTTCGGCTCTTTCTTGGCCTTTTCCTTCTTAGGCTTTTTCTCCTTCTTCTGACTGTCGTCCTTAGCCATGTCAGCTAAGACTTTTTCATCCTCAGCTGCCATCTCATCCGGTGTTATGTCATGGTCACCGATGATGTCGCTTCGCTTTACTTTGCCATCTTCATCATCGTCTTCATCCTCTTTTGAAAAAATGGCTTTTATTTTATCGATTAAACCAGCCAGGAATCCCTTCTTAGGAGGCTTGTCTGAAGGAGGCTTGTCTGAAGGAGTCTTATCTGAAGAAGCTTTTGCTTTATCTGAAATATCAACATCATTATCCAGGTCTGGAACCTCGGACTCAGCTGAATTCTCAAATGCATCGCTGCTCTCAGGAAGAACCTCTCCATTCGCATCTGCATCGAGCATGTCACCGATATCTGTAAGCTCACCATCACCAGAAAGGAAATCGGACAAATCTTTTCCCTCTCCTGACTCGTCCATCAGATTCACGTCCTTTGCGCTGGTATCAGAAAGGTCGATATTATCAAAATCATCTGATGAAAATTCCGGCTGTAAAAACGGATCATCGTCAATAGATGCAGATGTATTATCCTCAGGCTCTGCTTTTGGTTCAGGCGCAGGCTTTTCCGGCTTCTTTTCACTTTGCTTCTTAGGCTCTGGATCAGAAGCAGGTTTTGAAGCCTGTTTTTTCTCAGGCAGAATGCTCTCTCCGGCCTTCTCCTTCGCATTAGAAACAATAGACTCAATATTATCCAAAAGATCATCTTTAGGATTCGAATCATCAGCTGGCTGAGGCTTTCCAATACTTGAAAAATATGGACTTACCTCATCTCCATCCGGCAGTCCCTCTCCATCATCCTGAGAAGATGCATCAATTTCATCAGGAATATCATCAGCATCTGAGGTATCAGAATCATCAATGGACTTTTCGAAATCGGCCAGAAAATCATCCTCTGAGAGAGCACGTTTAAGATTCTTCCTGGATGTGGAAGTTTCACCAACATCAGAAAGTCCTGATTTCTCCACAAAGTCATCATCCGGACCTATCTCGCGGCGCTTCGCAGCTCTTTTTCTGGCGGCCTTATCATCCCTGTCATAGGATGAATCAACTTCATCCTGAGCTTTATTTATCGAATCCAAAAGCCCGCTTAAGATGTCATCTGTATCTGGCAAAATGGGCCTCCTCTTAAAATATAGTATAATCTAACAGTATCAATAACAAATAAAAGGGCCACATGAACACGCAGATTCATATGGCCTGAAAAAATAAATTATATCAG
Source organism: uncultured Lachnospiraceae bacterium (assembly GCA_900316165.1). Taxonomy (GTDB): domain Bacteria; phylum Bacillota; class Clostridia; order Lachnospirales; family Lachnospiraceae; genus Weimeria. Next base: position 12,079 of record ONBW01000026.1, read on the forward strand.
AATTCCTTGGCTTCTCTTGCAGACTCATACTTGTCTACAAAATCATCAATTGCCTTGACGAGTTTGCCAATCTCAGGCTTTGTCAGCTGAGCATCTGCTCCAACACTCTCACCCTTACGGCGGATGTCGTCATTTATCAGTGAAGAGAAAATAATGACTGGAATATGCTTCATATCCTCGTCGCTCTTAACAAGCTTGCAGAGGCGATGACCATCCATCTTCGGCATCTCGATATCAGTAACGATGCAGTGAACATCATTTAAAATCGTGCCATTCTTCTTCATTTCACAGAGCTTATCCCATGCTTCCTGACCGTTACCATTGACATTCAGATTCGTATATCCAGCCTTCTTCAGACAGTCAACTATAAGCTTTGACAGAAGTGGTGAATCCTCAGCAATCATAATAGGTGACTTGGATCTGTCTCTGACCTTTTCTTCTGACACAGCCTCTATATCAGAAACCTTAAGAGCTGTAGATGGATTGATGCTTGAAACAATTTTCTCGAAATCGAGGATAACCACGAGATGGTCATCAATCTTTATAACTCCTGTAGCTACTCCATTGGCCTCTGACGATACTGTAGAATCAGGAGTATTAATATCCTCCCAGGAAACCCTGTGAATTCCAAGTACCTGGTCGACATGGAAGGCAGTGTTTAAGTTATTGAAGTTCGTAATAAAGAGCAGGCCCTCATTATTCGGATTATCCGGATAACCAAGACATTTTCTAAGATTGATAACCGAGATAATCGTATCTCTCGGCATGAAAATGCCCTCTACAAAAGGATGCGAATTAGGTACCGGTGTCACGTGCTGATAATTGAGAATCTCTATAATCTTCGCTACGTTAATTCCGTAGTAGTTATCAGCCACCTTAAACTCGAGGATTTCTAATTCATTTGTTCCTGACTCTAATAAGATATTTGTATCCATGTGAATAACCTCCCTGGTCTCTTAACGCTGTTTTGACATATCAACATTTATCTGGGATGTAGTATCTCCATTTGTCACAGTATAGACCACCTTTGATGTATCCTTAATAGTTCCTTTCGTGAACTGAAAAAGCATGACCATATTCCGGCTCTGTTTCGCCTTTAAAGTGCCCTGATATGTAGTCAGGTCATTCAAGAGAAGTGTAAGATCGGCATCAACTGTTTCATCGCCATATGCCGCCTGAAACTTAAGATTCTTTGAAGTCATATCGATTTTAATCTTCTTAGCGGTATTGTTCTTAAGCTTCAGCCTTACTACAAGAAGCTCATTTCCCTTATCCGGTGTCAGGTCATAGACATCGTTTGAGCTGTATCCTCCTGCAGTCTTCGCATCTCTATAGAGGATAGAAACACCCTTAATACCGACAGCCTCTGTAAATGTCTTAGTCTCTACAGGCTTGGCATCACTTGAGACATCTGTCTTCTTTGTATCAGCTGTCTTATCTGTGCTTCCATCAGAGGCAGTAATCTCGGCGGAGCTGTCTGTTTCCTGCTGTTGTGTCTTCGGCAGAACCGCAAGTCCTTTATCAGGACCCTCGTCGTGTTTAGAGACTATCTGCGCGCAGTAGGCAGCCACCTGATCCTGTTCATCCTCTTTTAGCTCAGTGGCCTGGAAGGCACATCCTGAAAGCATGACTGAGATACCCAGAATAGTGGTAGTCAGAATAATACTTTTTCGCATTCATTAGCCTTTCGCAAAAAATAAAATATCTATGTACAATACTACCATTATCATGAATAAAATTCAAATATTTTTATTCGATTTATCAAGATCAAAGTAAAATTCTACACCATTTGTGTGGTTTATAACGCCACACTCCTTATGAAGGTCATCCATAATGGCTTTTACTATCGAAAGTCCTATACCACTGCCACCGTATTCACGGGTTCTGGCTTTGTCGACTTTGTAGAATTTCTCCCAAAGATGAGGTATCGACTCCTCCGGAATAGGATTTCCTGAGTTGAATACTGAAATCCTGTAATCAGTCTCACGCTCAGTAATCTTCACCTCAATCTTCTTCTCATATTCGCAATAGTGTATCGCATTCGAAAAATAGTTCGTGATAACCTGCTCTGTAAAGAACGGGTCAGACCATACATAGGCACTTCCATTGTGAATGAAAGATACTGTAATTCCATTCTTATCAGTTAAAATACTGTTTGACTTGATAACGCCTTCAATGATCTCTGTCACATCAAATCTCTCAAGGCTTAAAATTTTTTCACCGTATTCCAGGTGGCTTAAGTCAAGAAGTTCCTTAACGATGCGGTTCATTTTTTCAGCCTCATCGACAATGACGTCACAGTAGTACTTCCTGTCCTCAGCATTATCATCGGCTACAGCATCTGAAAGGCCCTCAGCATAGCCCATAATAAGCGCAAGCGGAGTTTTCAGTTCATGCGAGACACTTGACGAAAACTCACGGCGCATTTTTTCATTTTCTTCTCTCAAGTCGAGATCGCGCTGCAGGTCGTTATTCGCCTGAACCAGCTCCTGAATCGTCTTTTCGAGCGTTTCAGAGAGCTCATTCATATGGATTCCCAGATCATCGATTTCATTTGGCTTTCTGCCAGGCACATACTTGGCATTGAAATCGAGCTCTGTCATCTGCTTACTGATCTTTGTCAGTCTTACTACAGGCTCAGTCACTCTCTGACTTAGAAAAATAGACACAACCCAGGCAAGTAGGACAGCTATTACTCCTGCTGCCAAAAGTACCCTGGCTGTAAAATGCATTGACTGTTTTATTGATCCAAGTCCAGACCTGATCAAAATCAGATTGCTGTCTGGAAGTGTTCCCCATAGTACAAGGAACTCTGATTCAAACTGAGGATCCTTAAGCTTAAGGATCGAATAGTCAGACGAACTCTTTACCAGCACTCTGTTGTCCTCATCTCTTGAGAGCATTGAGTTGTAGAGCTGCCTGATCATCATCGAATTCGAGCCCTGCGAAGAACGCAGGACATTTCCTGAGGCATCACAGATCAGGACCTGAAGGTTCTCATTTGAACATAGTGTCTCGAACTCGTTATTGTAGTCGTCCTCATACAGTTCTCCTGTCTTTGAAGTGGCAGACAGGACATTATAAGCTTTTGCCAGGACATTCTCACGGCGTATTACTGAAAACCCGGTAATAAAGACAGCATTAAAAATAAAACTTACGAGAATGGCAGCAAAAGCGATAAAAACCATATACCTGCTGATCTGCCGGCTTATGCTGTATTTCTTTGTAGTCTTATTTTCCTTTACTTCGCGTACTTGTGACATTTATGCTCTTTGCAGTATTTCTGTGCAGTCGGGTCAGTAGGATCCCAGGTATGCCATGCAGGAAGCTTCCCGATAACCGGCTTCTTAAATGGCTCATACCCCTTCTTTTCAGTAATAGTCACTGAAGTACCCACCTTGCAGTGATCATATATCCACTTAGCCGAGCTTGCCTGCAGTCTGACACAGCCATGTGAGCAGGTAGTACCGAGCTTGTTGTATGCTCTTACCGAAATAGTATTATTACTATTCGGCTGGCTTGAAAAAATAGAGTGGAAGTAAATTCCATCTTTAACTATTTTTGAACACCACTGTCCCCAGCATGGTCCCATCAGCTCATGCCATCTGTACTTTAAGATGATCTTATGGCTTCCAACGGGTGTAGCGTAACCAGGGGAGCAGATAAAGGCTCTGAGTGGATAGTATTCTCCGTTTTTTACTCCGTAAGCTGTAACAAACTGTTTACCCTTGTTTACATAGAGAGAGTAAGTCTTAAAGCTGTTCTCATTTACATACTTGGTCGGATTCTCTACCATCGACCCATCAGCATAGCAGTAAAGAACAAGTGTCTTTCCATATACCGGTGAGTTCTTGTCAGTTACTTTTTTTCTGACGGCAGCAACCTTTACACTTACACTTACAGCCTTTGTGAGTTTACCATAATAAGTCTTGCCGTCCTTTATGTAGTAAGCCCTGACACAGTAAATGTTCTTACGGCTGGAAGTGGTGTATTTATCGATATAGGTAATCTTTCCTGTCTTTTTGACAGTAGTTCTTCTGACCCACTTTCCCGCCTTGTTCTTTTTATAGATAGCGTAGCCGGTAATTTTAGCGCCTTTCTGCTTCTTATGCGAAATAGTAAGCTTTACTGTGGCTTTAACCGGTTTTGCCGAAAGTGTGGCTTGTACAACCTTTATGACCTTAATCGCACTTCCTGTATCTGCTACTACCGAACTTCCTGTATTTGCAGAAACTGAACTTCCTGTATTTGCAGAAACTGAACTTTCCGTATTCGCAACAGCTGTATTATTCGAAACTGCTGTCTTTTTCTCAGCAGCTGAAGCCGCAAGTGGTGTAGCATAAAAAAATGATGAAACCGCAAGTACTGTTGCAATTATTTTTTTAAAACTAAATGACATTTATTTATCCTCTACTTCGAATTTGTATCCCATACCCCAGATGGTATGTATATAGTTTCCACAGTCGCCAAGCTTACTGCGAAGTTTTTTGACATGAGTATCTATTGTTCTGGCATCACCGAAATAATCGTAATCCCAGACGCTGTTTAAAATCTTCTCTCTTGAAAGTGCAAGTCCCTTGTTTCTCATAAAGTAAGCAAGGAGATCAAACTCTTTTACCGAAAGCATTATTTCCTTGCCATCAGCTGTGACTGTATGGGCATTCTCATCGAGAACGATTTTTCCGCAGGTGATTTTACCATCGTTCGTACCTGTTACAGCTCCACTGCCTTCACCACGGTTTAAAATAGCTCTGACTCTGGCCACAAGGACCTTTGGAGAAAACGGCTTCGTAACAAACTCATCTGCTCCTGCCGTAAATCCTTCGAGAGCGTCCTCTTCTTCTGACTTAGCAGTAAGTATGATCACAGGGACCTGAGAGGTCTCACGGATTTTCTTCAAGGCTCCATATCCATCGAGCTTTGGCATCATCACATCCATAATGATAAGAGCTGTATCAGGATTAAGGTCAAACTGTGCTAAAGCCTCCAGTCCGTCTGCCGCCTCAATGACTTCAAAGCCATCGCGTCTTAAGTAATCCTTAATCAGCTTTCTCATTCTGCTCTCATCGTCAGCTATTAGTATCTTTTTCGCTGCCATAATCCGGTTCCCCTTTCTGTAAATTCTGTTCTTCCTGTAGCAATTTTTCTTCTCTTTCCTTTACTTCGTCTTCACGCTTTGTCAGGTCCTCTTCCCAGCTTGAATACTGATCCTCGATCTTATCCTTGTAATTAAGGATATTAAGGTTATTTGAGGTGGCAGTAATAACAAACATAAAAATAACACAGCCAAGAAGCATAATCGTAAACGGAAGAAGCACGTGAAACTTTCTCTGCCATTTGAGTTTTTGCGTCTCAGCCTCTGTATCCTTTACCTCATTTATCTGAGCTACCGGAATCAGAGGAATTTCTGAATTGTCGATAGAATCAGATGCAATAAGTTCAGACTGAAGACTCTTAAGGAAGCTGTAGCCAGCCTCCGTATCAAAAACCTGCTTATCTATAAGTCCTTTATACGCCTCAAGCTTCTGCTTTTCGTCCAAATGAAGCATTTCTTTTTTCAGATAGGAGATAGCATTCATCTCTTTCCTAGCCTTCTCTGCTACTACCTCATCTGAAAAAACAAAGCCTCCTGCTGTCAATTTCTGATTATCCGGCATACTTCTCCTTTCCGCATACTTATTCTATCATAACAGTAATCGGATATTTTTACAAGAAAAAAAGAGTTCCCTGAGACGCATTCAGGAAACTCTCTATTTGAGTCTTTAAAAAATCAAAGCGGATAAGCCTTATTCTTTATATCTGCCTTGTCTGGATCAACCTTTGTCTGCTGAGCCTGTCTGTACTTAAAGAACTCAGTAGCAACCTGTGGGAACAGAGCGTATGTAAGGACATCCTCATCCTGCTGCTTGTACTGAGCCATCTCTTTTTCGATGTCAGCAAGCTGTGGCTTGATAAGATCTGCAGGTCTGCAGGTGATAGCGTCCTTTGCCTCGTCTCCAAGGCACTTCTTTACGACATCAGGATTGAATGGCATCTCAGTCTTACCATACTTGCCAAGAAGAAGATCCTTTGACTGCTGGGTAACGACCTTGTATCTCTCGCCCATAAGGACGTTAAATACAGCCTGGGTTCCGACGATCTGTGAAGAAGGTGTAACGAGAGGCGGCTCACCGAAGTCCTTACGAACTCTAGGTACTTCCTCAAGAACCTCCTGAAGCTTGTCTTCCTTCTTCTGATCCTTGAGCTGGCCGATGAGGTTTGACAGCATTCCGCCTGGAACCTGGTACAGAAGAGTCTTGATATTTACTCCGAGTACCTTTGTGCTCATGCGGCCATTGTCCAAATACTTCTGTCTGATCGGCGCGAAGTAATCAGAAATCTCTGAGAGAAGGTTAAGGTCAAGACCTGTATCATAGTCTGTATCCTTAAATGCCTGAACCATAACCTCTGTAGCTGGCTGTGATGTACCAAGAGCAAATGGAGAGATAGCTGTATCGATGATATCACATCCAGCTTCAACCGCCTTCATGCATGTCATAGAAGCCACACCTGAGGTGTAGTGGTTATGAAGCTCGATAGGGATTGAAACTGCCTTCTTTAAGGCTGGGATAAGCTCCTCGGCCTGCTTTGGTACAAGAAGACCTGACATATCCTTGATGCAGATAGAATCAGCGCCAAGAGACTCTGCCTCCTTAGCCTTCTTTACCCAGTAATCTGTGGTATAAGGCTCACCAAGGGTAAATGAAAGAGCGATCTGAGCGTGTCCGCCCTCCTTCTTTGCGGCCCTGACTGCTGTCTCGAGGTTTCTCATATCGTTTAAGCAGTCAAATATACGGATGATGTCGATTCCGTTTGCGATAGACTTCTGTACGAAATACTCTACCACGTCATCTGCGTACGGCTTATATCCTAAGATATTCTGGCCACGGAAAAGCATCTGAAGCTTTGTGTTCTTAAATCCTGCACGAAGCTTTCTGAGTCTCTCCCATGGATCCTCATGAAGGAAACGCAGGCAGGCATCGAATGTAGCTCCGCCCCAGCACTCTACGGCATTGTATCCGACCTTATCCATGACAGGAACGATCGGAAGCATCTCCTCTGTTGTCATTCTTGTAGCGATAAGAGACTGATGTGCGTCACGGAGCACTGTCTCTGTTATCTTTAATGGTTTCTTAGCCATAGTTAGTAATCCTCCTTATACACCAAAGATAGCCATGAATACACCGGCTGCGACTGCCGTTCCGATAACACCTGCTACGTTAGGTCCCATAGCGTGCATCAGAAGGAAGTTGGTAGGATCTGCCTCAGCGCCGACCTTCTGGGATACACGGGCCGCCATAGGCACCGCGGAAACTCCCGCAGAACCGATCAGAGGATTTATCCTGCCGTGTGTAGCCTTGCACATGATCTTTCCGACGATGATACCTGAAGCAGTAGCTACTGCGAATGCTACGAGTCCAAGTACGACGATCTTAAGGGTTGAAGCGTTAAGGAAAGCTTCTGCAGAAGTTGAGGCTCCAACCGAAGTTCCGAGAAGGATAACGACTATATACATAAGCGCGTTGCTTGCTGTATCTGTCAGCTGTCTTACCACACCACACTCCTTGAAGAGGTTTCCAAGCATCAGCATACCTACGAGAGGAGCTGTTGTAGGAAGGATAAGGCAGACAATTACGGTAACGACTATCGGGAAGAGAATCTTCTCGAGCTTACTTACCGGACGGAGAGTCTTCATATGGATCTTTCTCTCATCTTCTGTCGTAAGAGCCTTCATGATAGGCGGCTGGATGATAGGTACGAGCGACATATATGAGTACGCCGCCACGGCAATAGGTCCCATCAATGCCGACTGCCCGAGTTTTCCGGCAAGGAAAATAGATGTAGGTCCATCAGCACCACCGATGATGGCGATAGCTGCTGCAGCCTTATCTGAGAAGCCGAAAAGAATGGCTAAAAGGTATGCCATATAGATACCAAACTGAGCTGCCGCTCCCAAAAGGAACGATATCGGGTTCGCTATAAGAGGCGAGAAATCTGTCATCGCTCCGACTCCCATGAAGATAAGTGATGGAAGAATCGACCACTCATCGAGCTGGAAGAAATACCAGAGCAGTCCGCCGACGCCATTTGAGGTCTCCTGAGGGCTTGCAATGATATCAGGATAAATATTTACCAAAAGCATACCGAATGCGATAGGCACAAGGAGCAGAGGCTCGAAATCCTTTGCAATGGCCAGGTAAAGGAAAACACAGGCCACGAGTATCATTATGAAGTTTCCTACAGTAAGATTCGCAAATGCCGTCTGATGGGCCAGATTACCCATCGTCTGTGCAATATAACTCATTTATGAATCCTCCTTAGAATCAGTCCTCATTCATTGTAGCAAGAAGATCTCCAGTATCTACAGGATCTCCTTCCTTGCACTCTATAGAAACGACAGTTCCGGCCTTAGGTGCAACAACCGGTGTCTCCATCTTCATGACCTCGAGAACTACGATAGGATCTCCAGGCTTAACCTTTGTTCCAGGAGCTGCAGCGATCTTGAAGACCTTACCCTGAGCTCCAGCTTCGATACGAAGAGAACCCTGAGTGCCATTTGAAACAGGTGCTGCAGGCTTTGGTGCTGCTGCAACAGGAGCTGCGACAGCTGCTGAAGCAGATGCTCCCTTCTCTTCTACGGATACGTCATATGACTTGCCATTTACTGTAATGGTATAATTTTTCATGATATTTTCCTCCTGATCAATATCTTCTCTTGATAGAACGCACCACTTCTGCGCCAGCCCCTGGTGCCTTCTTTGCTGCAAATTTCTTCTGCAGATATGGAATGACATTAAAGCAGTAGATTACAAGGCTGATAAGGATAAGAACAGCAAATACTGTTACCATACCCATAACCACGTTAAGTGCTGCCTTACCCATTGTCTCACCAAGTGAGTATACAGGGTTGAAGTTAATCGAAGTAGGCTTGCTCATGTTATAGGACTTATAAACCATAACGAGCGTTGCATCACGCTTCTCATACTTCATGGTAAGAGTGGTCGTGATATTTTTACCAGCTTTATCTACTTTGAAGCCGGTATAGTTCACAAATGCTCCGAGTCCAGGCTGATTCTCAACAAAGTTCTGGAACATCGTCTCGTACATCTTATAGTCATCATTGTCCGGATCGGCTTTGGCCTGCTTCTGGTAGCTCTCGTAATACTGTTTCAGATCACTCTCTGAAAGAGATACAACCTGACTGGCCAGATTCTCTGACTCAGCCTCAAGCTCCTTTGTAGTTCTTCCGCCATAAGTCGAATTATCTGTAGAACCGCAGGAAGCAAAAGCGAAGACACAGGCAACCAAAGCAAAAATAACGCTTAATTTTTTCTTCATCAGATTACCTCGCTTACTTTGTGACATGCTTTCTATATGCCTCATCGACTTTCTTTGTGAAAAGTACTTCGAATGCATCGATCAGATACTTTCTGATATCTGCGCCATTTACGAATCTGTCAACTACACCGCGTCTTGCTGCGTTAGCTGAGCCTGAAACCTTAGCTTCGAAATCAGCTGCAGAAATACCTGTGATCTTTGAAGCTTCCTTTGAATCCATAGGGCCCATCTCGGCATCAGTGAAAGCAAATACGATGTCAGCGCCTGTAGCATGACTTCCCATAAGAAGAGGTGCTGTAGTATAAGCCTTTGCGATAACAGAAACCTTAGGAACTGTAGCGCCTGAATATGCGTTAACGAACTCAGCGCAGGCAGTAGGAAGTGATGCCTCTGCATGAACTGTAGTGGTAAATCCTTCTGTCTTTACAAGTGAAAGAACCGGAATATCGAAAGCGTCACAGAACTTAACGAAGTCTGCTGCCTTCTTAAGAGCCTTGGTTGAGAGTCTGTCATCAAACTCCTCATCGCCGCTCTTTACGGTGTTTCCGAAAGCACCGACTGTCATACCATCAAGCTTTATGAAGCCTGTGGTCATATCCTTTGCGTACTCACCCTTTACTTCGATAAAGAGCTTTCCATCTGAAATCTGCTTGAATACGTCAGCCGCATTCTCGTATGAAGCTCCTGCTACATCTGCTGCTCTGTTCAGATCATCTGTGCAGTCATCGATGCAGCCTTCCTCGATATTGCTTCCAGGAAGGATAGGTACAAGAGCTCTGATAGAAGTGAGGACATCTGCCTCTTTTCCAGTACCATCGACTCCGCCGCCAACTGTGCTTCTGAAAGCGTATGCTGAGGTATCTGTGTCCTTGTTACCTGTAAGGGTATTAGGTGCATTGAAAAATACCTTTGCATCATCTGTCATGTAAGTAAAATCAGCGATTGAGAGAAGTGCTGAAAGTCCGCCGCCGCAGTTTCCAAAAACTGCCATAATCTGCGGAATAACTCCACTTGCCTCACTGGCCTTAGAAAGTATGCTTCCAAGAGATTCTATAGCATCGTATGATTCCATAAGACGGACACCTGTGCTGTCTAAAAGTCCGATAATCGGAGCTCCGACTGCGAGTGCCTGCTCATAAGTGCGAAGAATCTTCTTAGCGTGCATTTCTCCGATAGAACCGCCAAGTACTGATGGCTCCTGGGCAAATACGAAGACGAGATTTCCGTCGATCGTACCATGTCCTGTTACTACTCCATCGGAAGGGGTGTCTTCTGCTGCCTGTGAAAAATCCGTGTTACGGCCTGTTATCTGAGCACCAAGCTCTACAAAGCTGTTCTCATCTAAAAGGCTCTGGATCCTTGAGACTGCAGAAAATACTTTTGCCTCACTCATAGTTTTTTCCTCCAACGTCTGTTTATATGTTCCGCGAAAAAATCGCAACTAGGGTTTATGATAACTCAACTCAGCATATTTAGCAAGTAAATTATTGTTGAATACTAGATATCTATTGTCTCTTTCTCTGCCTCTTCGGTGGCCTCTTTCTTAAACTCCGCTATCTGCTCATCAGAAAGCAGCGGAAGTGATGAAAGTGACTCGATTCCGAATACACGTAAGAACTCCTCTGTAGTACCGAAAAGTATAGGTCTTCCGGGTGCATCCATCCTTCCGACCTCCTCTATCAGTTCGTACTCCACAAGCTTGTTCACTGAGTGGTCTGAGTTTACGCCACGGATTTTTGCAATAGCTGACTTCGTGACCGGCTGCCTGTACGCGACTATCGAAAGTGTCTCAAGAAGTGCGTTTGTAAGAACTGCCTTTTTAGGCTGTTTTGCGATTTTAATAAGAGATGGATAGATATCTCTGGCCGTGCACATCTGAAAGCTGTCCTCATATCTGACAAGCCTTATGCCACGGTCCTCATTTTCATACTCTTTAGAAAGCTCCTCGGAGGCCTCTATAATCTCCTTTTCACTTACCCCAAGTGCCTTTGCAGCAGTCTCTGCGGAAAGGCTTCTTCCGAGGGCAAAATAGATTCCCTCGAGTTCTTTTTTTAATTCATCTGTGACCATTATGCTACCTGTGATTCCATTTCTATGTCACCGAATATCTCTTCCTGTCTCGCCTTTATCTGCCCGGTCTTCATCAATTCGAGCACTGCGAGGAAGGTTACGATGACCTCAGTCTTTGAGGTGGTACCTTCAAAAAGATTCTTAAATGAAAAATGACTGTGATTTCTTGCAAAATCAAGAAGTTCCCCTGTCTTTTTTTCAAGAGATACCTTCTCTTTTTTGATAGAGCCAAACTTTGATCTGATAGGATCGACCCTCTCCTTCTGCCGCCTTAAGACCTCATTAAAGACTTCGTTTAATTTTTTAAGGGTGATACCATCGAGAAGCTCATCAGGACTGACCGGTGCCTCGTACTCTCTTACCTCTTTAGGTATTGTCGGATCCTTGTAGAGCACAAGGCCTGCTGCCCCCTCGCGCACCTTAAGCTCGGCGGCGAGCTCATGATACATCTTGTACTCGAGCAGAGCCTCGACCAGCTCCTGTCTGGGATCAACTTCCTCTTCCTCTTCGTCCTGCTTTTTCTTCTCCGGAAGAAGCATTTTTGCCTTGATAGAAAGAAGAGTCGATGCCATCACAAGAAATGCGCTCATAGTATCGAGGTCAGTCTCCTCCATCCTGTCGAGATAAGCCATATACTGGTCAGTAATCACTGCGATAGGAATGTCATAGATGCTTACCTTGTTTTTTTCGATAAGATGTAAAAGAAGCTCAAGTGGCCCGGAAAAGGCTGGAAGCTTTACATCAAGAGCGTCTTCCATCACGCCCTCCCTGTCGAGCCGAATCCGCCTCTCGACTCTGTTCCTAAATGGTCTTTTTCTTCAAAGACTATCTCAGGCTGATGCTTAAAAATCCTGAACTGACAGATTCTGTCGTTTACGGAAATATGAGTATCTCTTGTAGCGAAAACCGGCATCATCAGCACGTCGTCATCTCCGCAGTAGCTCTCGTCTACTACACCGATTCCATTTGACTGTAAGAGTCCATAGTTCTTAAAGGTAGATGACCTCGGCGCTGTTATCATCTCATACCCTTCAGGCAGCTTGACAGAAATGCCTAAATCGATAAGAGCAAAATCGCCTTTCTTAAGGTCATAGTCCTTAGCAGCGCGGAGGTCGATCCAGTCGCTCTTGCCGTCGATGTATTTTAATTTTTCAATCTTATCTGTGTGATACTTTATCTGAATTGTCTCTTTCATTCCCAGTTGTCTTCCTTCATCTCATTCTTTTTGTCTCTGCACATCAGATCGTGCACGGCATCCTTTGCACTCTTTCCGTCGAAGAGCACTCTGTTTACCTCGGTTATGATAGGCATCGAAACCTTGTACTTCTTGCCGAGCTCAAACGCGGCCTTAGCCGAATAGACGCCCTCAACGACCATATGGATCTGCTCCATAGCCTGCTTTACAGGAACTCCCTGTCCTATAAGCTCACCAGCTCTGTGATTTCTCGAATGTATTGAGGAGCAGGTGACTATCAGGTCTCCAATTCCTGCGAGCCCGAAAAGTGTCTCCTTTCTTCCGCCCATCGCCACAGCAATCGCTGTGATCTCACGGATGCCTCTTGTGATAAGAGCGGCTCTCGCATTGTCACCGTTTCCAAGCCCGTCAGACATTCCTGCCGCAAGAGCGATAACATTCTTAAGCGAAGCGCCGACCTCTATTCCCATCACATCAGAACTCGTATATACTCTCAGGTTCTCATTCATGAAAATATCCTGAGTCCTTTTGGCGAGATGCTCATCGCCTGCGCCTGCGACAAGGACTGTAGGGAGCTTTTTAATAACCTCCTCAGCGTGAGATGGACCTGAAAGCACTCCTACATCAGCGCCCGGGATTTCCTCTTCTATGATCTGTGTCTGTGTAAGAAGGTTTCCCTCCTCAATGCCCTTTGATACAGAGACATATCCTACTCCCTCTTTAAAAAATAAACGCACCTTCTCAGCTGTGGCTCTCGTCGCAGTCGATGGAACCGCAAATACCACGAGTTCACTGCCGTCGCAGGCCTCACCCAGATCATCAAAGAAGTCTATTCCATCCGGATAGAAATTACCCGGAAGCTTCTCTATACGGCGGTCAGCTTTCATTTTTTCAACTGCTGAAGGATTGTGGGACCAGACCTTTACGCTGTGTCCGTTCCACGCCAAAATAGAGGCAAGGGCGCTTCCCCAGCTGCCCGCCCCTATTATCGTGACCTGTGCCATTTATTTTTCCTCCTTCTTTTTGTGATGGAACGAGAATTTGTTTTCGCAGCCAGTAGCCAGCCGGTGGATATTCGATTTGTGCCTGTACACTGCTAAGGCTCCGACTACAAACGAGAGAATTATCACCTCAGGCGCCTGCTGCATGGTAAAGGCAGTGTGTCCTGTAAGAATCGCAGCCATAGCCATGAATGGGAATGAAGCTGCGCAGAGCAGAGAGCCTAAAGACACGTAGCGGCTTATTGCTACAGTTATTACAAACAATGCAAGCTGTGGTGCGACTATTATCGGATAAGCTATGATAAAAAGTCCAAGAGAGGTGGCTATGCCTTTTCCACCCTTGAAATGCATGGTTATAGGGAAATCGTGTCCAATGACCGCGCCAAAGGCTGCGTAGAACATCGCAAGAGCCCGCATCCCCGGTGAAAAATGCCCTGCTACAGCTCCCATTATAAGAGCAGGAACCACGCCCTTTAAGCAGTCAAACACCAGACAGAGCGCGCCCTGGAAATTTCCAAGAACTCTTAGGGTATTAGTCGTTCCGATATTTCCACTGCCCTGCTTTGTGATATCTACATGCTGGATTTTGCCCATGATGTAGCCGGATGGGATATTGCCGAAAGCGTATCCGATTATAAATGCCAGAAGTCTAAGCATTACTCGTCCTCTTTTCTCTGCCTTACGATAAAGTGAAGTGCTGTTCCGTCAAAGCCGAATGCATCTCTTAACCTGTTCTCCAAATATCTCAGATATGAAAAATGCATCAGGTTCTTGTCATTTACGAATATAACGAAAGTAGGCGGCTTGACGCTTACCTCAGTCGTGTAGAAAATCTTCAGCCTGCGCCCCTTGTCTGTAGGTGGCTGCTGCATAGCGACTGCCTCTGCGATGATTTCATTTAATACACCTGTCTGGATACGAAGATTCTGGTTCTGGATTACCTGATCTATAAGGGTGTAGAGGATATTTACCCTCTGTCCGCTCTTGGCGGAGATAAAGACGATCTTCGCATATGGAATGAATGAGAGAGTCTGACGGATCTTATCCGTGTGCTCCTTAATCGTATGGTTATCCTTTGCTATGGCGTCCCATTTGTTTACAGCAATGATTATTCCCTTTCCTCTGTCGTGGGCGATTCCGGCAATCTTTGCATCCTGCTCCGTAACACCCTCTGTCGCGTCTATCATCATGATAACGACATCGGATTTCTCAACGGCTGCAACTGCGCGGATAATAGAATATCTCTCGAGGTCCTCTTTTATTTTACTCTTGCGTCTTAGGCCTGCGGTGTCGACAAAGATGTACTGCTGCCCGTTGTACTTTACTAAAGAATCGAGGGTATCTCTCGTAGTTCCTGCGATATCAGATACTATAGCTCTCTCTTCGCCTGTAAGCCTGTTTACAAGAGAGGATTTGCCGACATTCGGCTTTCCGATGATGGCGATGCGTGGTATGTCATCCTCTTCTTCATTTGAACTCCCTGTTGGGAAATCCTTGCAGACAGCATCGAGCATGTCTCCGAAGCCAAGGTTTGAGGCAGCCGATACTGGGTATGGATCACCTATTCCAAGGTTATAGAACTCGTAGATATCGTTGCCCTGCTTCTTGAAGTCATCGACCTTGTTCACGCAGAGAACGATAGGCTTATGCGAACGGCGCAGCATATCAGCTACCTTGCCGTCTGAATCGGTAAGTCCTGTCTTCGCGTCAACTACAAAAATAATAACGTCTGCTGTATCGATAGCGATCTGAGCCTGATCGAGCATTCTTGAAAGTATGATATCATCTGCGTCCGGCTCTATTCCACCTGTATCGATAAGAGTAAAGTCATGGTTTAACCATGAGGCGTCAGCATAGATTCTGTCACGCGTGACACCCGGAGTATCCTTTACTATGGATATCCTCTCTCCTACTAATGAATTAAAAAGTGTAGACTTTCCGACATTCGGTCTGCCTACTATCGCAACTATTGGTTTTGCCATATTTTTTCTCACTTTTCTGATTTGTCAAGCAGGGCATCGAGTAAGTCCTGTCCGCTTGATTTTACAACAGTGACCGGAACTTGTAAAGTTTGAGAGAGCTCACCCACCGTCACATCATCGAGGAAGACCTCCTCGCTGCTTCTAAGCATATTCACAGGAATCAGGAGTCTGTCATTAACTCCATGCTCCTTCAGCTGTTCCTTCAAATCAGTTCCTGTGATAAGCCCCGAAACTGTTATCATCTCGCCGAAATAGTGGTTTATAATCGTTACCACATCGACCTTGATCCT
Source organism: uncultured Lachnospiraceae bacterium (assembly GCA_900316165.1). GTDB lineage: Bacteria > Bacillota > Clostridia > Lachnospirales > Lachnospiraceae > Weimeria. The sequence continues at coordinate 27,995 of ONBW01000026.1, forward strand.
CGGGTATTTTTTCATAAAAATAACCGAAAGCTGCCTTAAAAACGGAGCTGCCAGGACTCCCGTAGCTATTGTTACGCTCTTATGCTTGAACGGGTGCCTGCCTTCGTTTTCAAGAGCCTCTGTAAACTCATCGATAAGGAGCCGCAGCATCCCGACACCGTTTTCGAGCTGCCCGAAACCATCGTAAGTATCAGACGACGGCAGGTCTCGTCCAGCCTTTAAGTACCACTCATCTGAGGCAAAGACGAAGTGCTCGCCGTATTTTTCGTATATTTTTTTCTGATGTGATTCTATCTGGTCTATGACCTTCTCTGAGTCTTCTTTTCCGAAAGGCTCGAGGTGGTAAAGACCTTTTCTAAACTTCGTAAGTCCGACCGGCACTACTGAAAGAGATACGACCTGTGGGTAAAATGAAAGCAGGTCCTCAATCGTTCTGTCAAGCTCTGCTCCATCATTTACACCCTTGCAGAGAACTATCTGGGTATTTATCGTGAGTCCGGCGTCGGCTATTTTTTTAAGGCGCTCCATAATGCGCGAGGCGTTTTTGTTCGCGAGCATCCGCACACGAAGCTCAGGGTTTGTCGTATGTACCGAGACGTTTATCGGGGAGAGACGATAATCAATTACCCTCTGAAGCTCCTCATCAGACATATTCGTAAGCGTCACATAGTTTCCCTGAAGAAATGAAAGCCTTGTATCGTCGTCCTTGAAGTAAAGAGTCTCCCTCATTCCCTTAGGCATCTGGTCGATAAAGCAGAACATGCAGTGATTTGAGCACGACCTGTACTCATCTAAAAGGCCGTTTTCAAAGGTGAGGCCGATATCAGTATCATCATCCGACTTCGTGATGTGATACTCCTCGCTCGTACCATCAGGGTGTCCGATAAGAAGGTCTAATTCACTATTTTCCTCATAATAGTAATAGTCAAAAATATCCCTTAATTCCTTACCGCCAGCCTTAAGTATTATGTCCCCTGGCCTGATGCCTGCCTTATCTGCAAGCGAGCCCGGCCTTACTGCTGCTATCTCGTGTGTATTGTTACTCATATCTGTATGAAAAAGCGTTCCTTATCAGCTTGATTCTGTCCGGCACGATGCTTACCACATCAAACCGGCTGTTTCCCTTGTATCCGTGGGAGGTCATATAAAAAAGCGCCGTCCGGCAGATTTTTCTCTGTTTCCTGATGTCGACATTCTCCTCTGGGTAGCCGAAATCAAGGGAGCTCCTGTACTTTACCTCTACAAAGCACAGAGTATCGCCCTCTTTTGCAACAATGTCTATCTCACCATTCCGGCAGCTGAAATTTTTCTCCAAAATGAAGAATCCGTGACGGGTCAGGAATTCTGCTGCGAGCTCCTCTTTTTCTTTTCCGACAAGTCTCTTGTTCATCCTACTTTCCAAGCTTCGATTTCAGCCTGTCCATTTTGTCTACGAAAACGAGAATCTGTGCCACCACCTCATACAGTTCTGGTGGAATAGCATCTCCAAGCTTAAGCTTTGAGAGTGTCTCCGCTAGGGCAGAATCCTTATAAAATGGCACGTCATGTTTCTTTGCTTCGTCTATTATCCTCTCTGCGACCTCGCCCTTGCCTGTGGCAAGGATCTTCGGGGCCTCTTCCCCCGGCTCGTATGCGAGCGCAACGGCTGTTTTTTCCTCTTCGTCTGCCATAGTCATGCCCTCACGTCAAAAGAATATCTGAGTATCTGCTTACCGCCCGATGATTTTTTCTTTTTGATATCCTGCCGCAGAAAATCATCGACAAAGTCCCTCTTCACATCGGTATTTGTCACCTTCATCGTGCAGTTGTAGCCCATCGACTCAAGCTTTTCCTGTAAAAAATGAATGTTGGCCTCGATAAGCATGTATGATTCATCATCTGAAAGCGAGAATTTCGTATCGAGCTGCTTTTTTAGGAGCTTTACTGATATATCAGTAGAGCCTAGATTTTCCAGGTCGAAGTGTAAAAATGCGGTTACAGGCTCATCAGGGTCCCAGTGCTTTTTCTTCTTGTCCGCATAGACATAGAGCTCCCCGGTAGCATTCTGATTCGAGAGCTTAAGCGGTATCTGTATATAGTTGTAAACTGTGTTTACTTCCTTTACGAAGTTCACATTCGAAGACACCTGCTGACTCAGATTCGAAAGGCTCTGTGCCGCCTGCCCCGAAAGCTTCTCAGAAGCCTGCTGCGACACCTTTGCCATATCATCAGTAAGCTTAGTGTAGGAGTCGTTTATTTTGCCTTTGCTTAGCACTTCTTCCGGTGTCAGAACGTACTTATCCTGGATCATAGACTTTATCAGATCTGAAAATCCGCTCGACTTCAGGTTCTTCTGGATGAACTCAGACCCTCTCGTATCAAAAAGCGCCTTCATAGCGAGGAAGACATCCTTTGTAGATGCCTCAGGCTTAAGCTGACCCTTCTCGTTAAAAAGTCCCGGAAAGCTGTCCTTTAAGGCAGCGCTGTTATTCATGAAATCAGAGATCTTCTGAAAATCCTCTCTGTTAAGAGTATTACCTATGGCACCCTTCGGGTAATCTTCCCTGTTTATCTCATCGCTTGGAAGAAGCAGGACATAGGTCTCAGACTTTTGAGCCTGCTGCCCGTCGGCATTTATCAGTTCTCCATTGGCATTCACCGGTTGACCATTGGCATTCACCTGCTGTCCGTTTGCCGCACCAGCTGTCGCGGCTGTCTCCTCATTTGCCGGAGGAGCGAACGCAGAAACCGAGATACCATCGTCTCCATCTGAAAAAACTGAGTTTACGATATCAAGGGTGGCGTCGAAGCTTTCAGGATTTTCTACTATCCCCTCTGAAAAAGCATCTGACAGCTCATTTAAATCTGATGCGATATAGTCCGAGCCCTCCTTGTAATTGCTGATCTGCGTAAGTGTCTCAGAATTAACCGGAAGTCCAAGATTCTTAAGCACAACTGCCATCTTCGGATCTGAGGACGGATTTAGAAGTATCTCCCGTCCCATCTCAGAAATGCTCTTTGAATCGATTGGCATGTTGTTCTTTATCATCTCATCGACCATAGCGATAGTATCATCTGTGACTGGAAGAGATGCGCTTTTCAGGGCGTTTTCTATGATTGGATTTCCTGACGACGCGCCGACTGAGACAGGCTTTATCATAACCTCATTGCCGTCATTTTTCTTCACCTGGAAAAATACCGACTCCCCTTCTGCGAGCATCACGTCTCCTAAAAGGCGTGCCGTAATGTTCTGTCCGCTCGAAAGGCCGAGAAGCACCTGTGAACCGCGGATGCTGTTTACTGTTCCCTCAAAAACAGCTCCCTCTTTTAAGGCATTTAAGGCCTGTGTCAGCTGCTCGACACCCTGTGCCTTTGCCGGGTCCGCATTAGAGCTTACTCCATTGTTATAATACTGATTTACGAGATTTCTTATCTCCATATCGGCACCTCTCAGTCAGGAAGCCCATATTGTCTCAAAAAATCATTCATTATCTGGTTCGGATCTTCGAAGGCCACTTCACGCTCCCTGGCCACAAGCTTTCCAGCTTCGATCCTCTTTTGTAAAAATGTCCTTCTGTGTATCGGGAGAATTCCGTACTTCTCTATAGCCTCATAGTGAGCCTTTGTTCCGTATGCCTTGTGCTTTGCAAAGCCGTACTCCGGAACTACGCTGTCATAGACTCTCATGATGTGATCCCTTGTGACCTTTGCGATGATTGAGGCTGCCGCAACCGCTGCGACCTTCGCGTCCGCCTTTACCATTGGCTTCTGGTCTATCCCCAAATCAGGGATTTCCACCGCATCACCTATCACAAACTGAGGCTTTGTCTTCATAGCTGCTATCGCGCGTTTCATCGCCCTGTAGTCTGCCTGAAGGATATTTATCTCGTCTATCTCAGCAACGTCCGAAAGCCCCACTCCGATACTTAAAGCATTTTCAACTATCTCTTTAAAGACTTCCTCTCTTCTTTTTTCGGACAGCTTCTTCGAATCGTTTAGATGGTCTATAAATACATCCGGCTTTAAAATGACGCAGGCTGCAACAACCGGACCCGCCAACGGTCCTCTCCCAGCCTCGTCAGTTCCGCCGACTAATTCAATTCCCTTTTTGTGAAGCTCATCCTCTATCTGGTAGAGCTCGCTTACCCTTTCGCGCTCTTTGACTTCCTTTTCGTTCATCCATGCTCCCTTCTATATACCAACTAACGCTTGATTACTGAGACTTTTTTCATTAAACTTCTTTGAAAAATAAACGCTCTCTGCTCTATATCCGTCCTATTTTATTAAACGGGAAGAATCTAAAGAAAGCCCTTCCCACAATCTGCCCTGCTTTTACCGTTCCGACATCTGAAAAACGGCTGTCTTCGCTGTGGTTCCTGTTATCTCCAAGTACGAAATACTCGTCTGAAGCAAGTTTTATCGGGTATTCGGCGAGTCCTGGGTCGGTTATTTTTTCAGTGCCAAAAGTATCATCCAGCTTCTTTCCATTTATAAGTATATCACCTGTGTCAGTTATCTGCACGGTCTCTCCCGGAAGCCCGATCACCCTTTTTATGTAATAGGTCTTCTTCTCATAGAGATAGGTGAATACGATTATGTCGTTGCGCTTGATTTTTGTCGTGGCGCGCCTGTCGACGAGCAGATTATCCCCATCGTAGAGCACAGGCTCCATTGATGCCCCGTGCACCACTGTTCGCTGCACCAAAAAATGCGCTATAAAAAATCCGACAAAGCAGACTGCAATAATAATCAGTGTAAATCTCAAATAGTTAATCCGGCCTTTCAAATGTCACCTTTCCGAGCCGTCCCGACCTCAGGTCATCGAGAAAGATATCCGCTGCCCTCTTCAGGTCGTAGACTCCACCGCTCTTAAAGAGTTTTCTCGACTCTGCTATAGCGTCTAAGACTTCTGCATCAGGCAGATTCTCTGCTATGCCATAGGCCTCTTCCATTCTGCCAGGATAGAGCTCACTCATTCTCCTATACAGTATAAGCGATAACTCCTGTTTTTCAAAGACCTCATCTGAGATGGCTCCAAAAAGTGCAAGCGCCTCTCCGGTTTTCTCGTCATCAAACTTTGGCCAGAGGATTCCAGGAGAATCCAGTAAATCAAGTGTTTTATTCACATGGATCCACTGCTTTCCCTTAGTTACTCCGGGCTTGTCTCCTGTCTTTGCACTCTTCTTTCCTGCCAGATTATTAATAAGGGTGGATTTGCCGACATTCGGGATTCCTGCTATAAGGGCTCTTACCGGACGGTTTTTGATCCCACGCTTTAAATCGCGTGCTCTCTTCTCCTCTGATGCCTTATCTATAAGGCTCTTTACGGAACGGATGGATGACTTCGAACGGCTGTCGAGTGGCAGCGCCATTATCCCATCATTCTTAAAAAAATCAACCCAAGCCGAGGTAACACTGTCCTCCGCTAAGTCTGCCTTATTCAGAAGGAGAATATGGAGCTTTCCGTTTGTAAGGCTCCTTATCTGTGGATTTCTGCTCGATGATGGTATCCGCGCATCAGCAAGCTCGATCACCATATCGATAAGCTTTATGTCATCATTTATCTGCCGCAGGGCTTTCGTCATATGCCCAGGATACCACTGTATATTCATCAGTCTACCACTCCGAAATTTTTAGCTGTGACATCAAACCAGATTTTGCCTTTTATCTGACTTCTTAAGACGTTTCCTATGCTTTGATACCTCGAATCTTCGCTCACATCTCTGTTGTCTCCGAGAACGAAATACTCGTCCTTGCCCAGGGTTATAGTATTAGACGCCAGTCCCGCATCATCTATCGATGTCGTCTCTGCAGGTGCTGTATATGCCTTGTTATTCACATAGACTATGCCGCTTTTAATTACAACCGTCTGCCCAGGTACTGCTATGACTCTCTTTATCGAATATCTGCCGGACAGGTTCCCGGATGGGAGAAAAGCTACGACATCTCCTGCCTCAGGTGCCTTGAGCTTATATGTGACTTTATCGATAAGAAGTGAATCAGATACTCCTATCTGAGGCTCCATCGAATCCTCTGTCATCGTGACCTGTGTCGCAAATGACTCTATGATCAGATACGCCGCAGCAGCAACTGCAAGTATCTCTGCAGCAAGTATAAGAAAATGCCAAAGCCTGCTGTAATCCTTTTTCTTTCTGCTCCTTCTGAAATCAAGAGACCTGCTGGTCGGTTCCGGCCTTGTATATGCCCTTTTATTTGGAATTACTCTCATAAAAATACCTTTTTAAGAAAAAAAGATGGTCGCCAACGCGGCCATCCCTTTGCATTGCAGAAATAAGTCTTAGATAGACTCTTTAACCTTAGCGCTCTTACCAACGCGGTCACGAAGATAGTTGAGCTTGGCTCTGCGAACCTTACCCTTTCTAACTACTTCTACAGCTACTACGTTAGGGCTGTGAAGAGGGAAGGTCTTCTCGACACCAACACCGCTTGAAATCTTTCTGACAGTGAATGTCTCACGGTTTGAACCGCCCTGCTTCTTTAATACAACGCCTTCGAAAACCTGAATACGCTCACGGTTTCCCTCTTTGATCTTATTAGATACACGAACTGTATCTCCGGTACTGAACTCAGGAATAGTCTCCTTCTTCTGTCCTTCTTCGATCTGTGCAATGATTTCTTTTGCGTTCATCTGAATTCCTCCTGCTGACAGACTCGTGAACATAGGTCTGCCCCAAGTGTGACGTTCATAGGGATTGGTAAAAATGCCTGCCTGCTAATATTCTTTCGGCTTGCGTCCCCAGCGGACCGTCCTTTTTAAAAGCAACTATGATATATTATCACAAATCTCTTCCCTTTTCAAGAATTTTTTCTTTAATCTGTTGGAAAGTGAATCCTTTAGTCCCGGCAGAGCTTTTTTGAACAGATCCGGTCGAAGCGTTCTCGTGCGCTCGATGCTTTTTTCAAGGCGCCACTCCTCTACGAGCCTGTGATTTCCTGAAAGCAGGATTTCTGGAACCTTTCTGCCGTTCCACTCTTCAGGCCTCGTGTACTGCGGATACTCGAGTAAGTCATTTTCAAAGCTTTCTGTCTCAGCCGACTCCTGATTTCCCAAAACTCCCGGTAGGAGTCTCGCTATACAGTCTGTAATAACGCAGGCTGCGAGTTCTCCGCCTGTCAGGACAAAATCTCCTATCGAGATGTAGTCTGTCACAATCTCATCCAACACTCTCTGGTCTATTCCCTCATAGTGGCCGCAGAGTAAAATAAGCTGTGTCTCCTTCGAAAGATCTCTCGCTATCCCCTGATTAAACGTCCTTCCCTTTGGAGACATCGCTATGACCGGACAGTCGTGACCGATCTGCTCACGGATATGCTTATAGCAGTCGTATACCGGTTGAGCCTCCATTACCATTCCGGCTCCTCCACCAAATGGATAGTCGTCCACTCTTCCATGCTTATCATTTGAAAAATCACGGATATTTACGCAGGTAAGCTCTAATGAGCCATCATCGATAGCCCGGCCTGTAATACTCGTATGCAGGGTGTTTTCTACCATTTCAGGGAACAGAGTCATCACATAGATATGCATCAGAGGTCCTCCAGTCCCGGAAGCAGATGCACCTTCATCTCGCCTGCTTCGGTATCAACAGAGAGGATGCATTCGTGGATTGCAGGTATCATAATGGTTTTTCCTTCAGGAGTCTTAACCTCATAGACGTCATTTGCGGCGGTTGTGATGATATCGTTTACTTTTCCAAGGTCTCGTCCGGTATCATCAGATACCTTCATCCCGATTATATCCCCGATGAAATATTCACTGTCTCCTAGCTCTATTCCCTCGCTCCTTGGAATTCTTATCTCCGAGGTCCTTAGCTCATAGGCAGAGTCCATGTCGTCTATTTCCTCAAAGCCAAGGATGACCTGATTTTTGAAAAATTTGACCGACTTTACTGTAACTGTCTTCTCTTTTCCATTCTTATAGAGAGTTGCAGTTTTAAGCTTCTTGAATCTTTTCGGTTCATCAGTCGTAGGGAAAACCTTTACCTCTCCATGAACTCCATGTGTCGATGTGACGACACCGATTTTCAGATAATCCTTGTCCAAGAAAATGTCCTTTCGATTACTGCAGAAATTCTGCCATTACGTAAACAGGCGAAGTCTTATGACTTCGCCCTTGATTTTCAGTCCTTATCCTCGATATCCACAAAAACTTTTTTGTCTGTGTCTGTCGCGGCAGATTTAACTACGGTACGGATAGCCTTTGCTATACGTCCCTGCTTTCCGATAACCTTTCCCATATCAGAAGGGTCTACAGAAAGCACCAGCCTTATGGCCCTGTCATCCTCTGACTCAGTAACCACGACTTGATCAGGATGATCGACTAAGGCGCGCGCTATCACTTCTACTAATTCTTTCATGCTAATTCACCCATTTCCCTGACAGGGAATCTTAAGAAAAATTATTTCTCGATTCCGGAGTTCTTTAAGAGACGCTCTACTGTAGCTGTAGGTACGGCACCGTTCTTTAACCACTTCTTAGCGAGATCAGCGTCGATATTTACGGCAGCTGGCTCCTGGTTAGGATCGTATGTACCGATCTGCTCGATGAAACGTCCGTCTCTCGGTGATGATGATTCTGCAGCGATAATTCTGTAGAACGGATTCTTCTTCTTACCAATTCTTGTGAGTCTTAACTTTACCATGATTTCCTCCATTAAAATAAATATATACTCAAGCTTCCTACTGGGTTAATGTAAAAAGCATGATGTCCTTGAAAAAATAAACGACGATTATTGATGATAATCTATCTGCTGTATCAGAAGCCAAATGGCAGCTTTCCGAAACCTCCGTGACGGCGGTTCTTCATCATGCCAGGCATCTTTTTCATAAGCTTTGCTGACTCGTTAAACTGCTTTATGAAGCGGTTCACCTCAGCGATATCGAGTCCACAGCCCTTGGCTATCCTCTGCTTTCTGGATACAGATAAAAGCTTTGGATCAGATCTCTCCTCAGGTGTCATCGACATAATGATGGCCTCTGTCCTGGCAAGCTTCTTCTCATCTACCTGTCCCTTGAGCTGGTCCATCTGTCCTGCGGAAAGTCCCATTCCCGGGAGCATTCCAAGGAGACTTCCGATTCCACCCATTTTTTTCATCTGAGACATCGATGTCAGATAATCGTTGAAATCAAAGCCCTTCTTAAAGACCTTCTGATTCAGCTTCTTGGCTTCTTCCTTATCGAACGAGTCCTGTGCCTTCTCTATAAGAGTAAGCATATCGCCCATTCCAAGGATTCTGCTGGCCATACGGTCCGGATGGAAAGGCTCTAAGTCTGAGAGCTTCTCGCCCATACCGACATAGAGAATCGGCTTTCCAGTAACAGCCCTGATAGATAGCGCTGCACCGCCTCTTGTGTCACCATCGAGCTTTGTAAGGATGACTCCGTCGATTCCAATCCTGTCATTAAAGGTAGATGCGACATTTACCGCATCCTGACCTGTCATAGCATCAACTACAAGGATGGTCTGATGAACCTCGACCTCTGCCTTAATCTGCTCAAGCTCTGCCATCATGTCATCGTCTACATGAAGACGGCCAGCGGTATCAAGAATAACGACATTATGCTTATTCGCCTGTGCGTGTGAGATAGCAGCTTTTGCTATGTCGACCGGCGAATGCTCGGTTCCCATCGCAAATACAGGTACATCCTGCTTTTCTCCGTTGACCTTCAGCTGGTCGATTGCGGCTGGTCTGTAGACATCACAGGCCACAAGAAGCGGATGCTTGCCCTTAAGCTTCATTTTGCCAGCGAGCTTCGCAGCCGTTGTAGTTTTACCAGCACCCTGGAGTCCACACATCATGATCACTGTAATCGCCTGTCCTGGCTGATACTTTATCTCAGTGATCTCGGAGCCCATTAGAGAAGTGAGCTCCTCGTTTACGATCTTTATGACCGTCTGGGCCGGATTTAATCCTCCAAGCACATCACTTCCGACGCAGCGCTCTGTAATACGGTTCGTGAAGTCCTTTACGACGCGGAAATTAACGTCTGCCTCAAGCAGAGCCATCTTTACTTCCTTCATCGCCGCCTTAACGTCCTTTTCACTCAGCCGTCCCTTGCTGCGGAGGTTCTTGAAAACATTCTGAAGTTTTTCTGTCAGACTGTCAAATGCCATATACCACCTATAACTGCTTCATGATCTCTTCTGCCTTACTGTGGCAGAACTCGAGACTGTCACTTTCGGCGATTTCTTTCGCCAATGCCTGAATCCTGGTGTACTCAGACAAAAGTCCAAGCTTCTCCTCGTAGCCACGCAGAAGCCTCGTGACACGGTGAATCATCTCACTGATACCCTGTCTAGACATCTGAAACTCCTCTGCCATCTCAGAAAGCGAGAGGTCTTCAAATGCGTAGTCTCTGTAAATCTCCTGCTGCTTTTCCGTCAGAAGCTCTCCATAGAAATCAAAGAGCAGTCCGTCATGTACCTTTTCTTCCATAACCTGATATAATATACTACGTTTCTAATCAGCTGTCAAGTATTTTTCTTGACACCTCTTTTTGATATTCTCACGCACTCATTTTCCCAGTTTGTTTTCCCACACATTTTACAGAAAAAAATATTGAGTACTTCCACTATATATGGTAAAATAGGAGCCGTTTAGTGGAAAGTATTGTGATGGCTGACTTTTTCAGGGGTGTCGGATCATAATGGCGGACTTCAGGCAGCTCATAAGGGCATCGGAGCGCAAATATCCAAATCTTAATTACCTAACAGATGATAGTGAAACCAGCAGGGAACTAGCTGGTGTTTTTGGCGTATCCGAAAATGAAATACCACTCGTCTGCACAGTCCAAAAGGCAGATGACCTTTCACTCTCATTCAACAAAAATGTACTGATAACAGACACCTTTGTACTGATAAAAGATGGCAGTAAGCCTGTAATGCGCATGCCGCTCTCTCAGCTCCACTGTGTGCTGATATCCTATAACAGCAGACAGAAGAAAGTACTTTTTATCACACCATCAGGCCGGATAGAGCTCTACACCCCTAAAATGATATTTAAGGACAGAGTTTCATTTGAGCTCTACAGCCTTCTTATAACACTTCAAAGCACTCTGATAAACGAAATCCCTGCACTTAAAGAGAGCTACTATCACACTTTAGATGCTCTCTCATCATATGTGCAGTCCTGTTTTAAAAATCAGGCCTATCTATCCGATGAGAACCGAGAGCTTTTAAACGAAATCCTTAAGACCGACCCGAATAACCTGATAGCAGGCATGGTCTTAAAAGAGGATAACTACAGGACATTCGAATCACATACCGAAATACAGGCTCACGAGAGCGAGTTTTTCTCGAACTATCTCGACCTGATAGCCTCTGACTACTCTCCAAAGTTCTATCAAACTATGATAAAGGCGTACAGCCGACTTCTCGCAAAGGAAAATCTGCCACTCAAAGAGGCATACCTGCTCTGCGTTCTTGCTCTTCGAATGAATGATGAACAGACAGAGCTTTTGTATAAGAGAATAAAGACTTATCTGACTAAAAGCCAGAAGCAGTTCGTTCATTTTCTCTCAGCCCGTGCCTCCCGTGAAAAAATGGATCTCTGCATGTCATCGATTCTTACCGGCAGAATGCCTTCGAGTGCAGAGTATAGTTCGACCGATGATATGGGCTTTGACTGTCTGCATTACTGCCTGATCCTTGAAGAAAAGGAAATGGTATCCACCCTCCTGAAAGAGAAGAATTGGGGCGAAGGCGAACCACAGAATGCAGTAGGCCTTGCCAGCAGTTTCTATAACTATTTCTTCCTGGCAGCCTGGCACTTTAATGATACCCTGTTTCTAAAAGAAGTCTTCTTATACACGAGAAGTGAAGCTTACGAAAGCTATAAGACCCTGAAGCGTATTTCATCACTTTTCGATATAGCAGAATCGAGACTATCCCTTGTAAAAAGCAGGCTGGCCACCACAATCGAGAAAAAGCATATGGCACTGCACTCGAGCGACCCGTCATCATATAATGACTACGAACAGACTGCGACATCACTTCTTGAAGAAAAAGCTGACATAGAGCTCGAGATAGAAACCCTCAAAAAATGGAAGCAGGACGCCGAATGCGGGCTCGATATCCTGTTTAAGAAAGCCCTCTCTGATGCAAAGGAAATGCTTTCAGTACTTGAATCAACCCCTCACCCAATGGTAAAGTACATGCTTCGTTCTCTGCAATCACCAGAGACTTTTATTGCCCTCCACGCTCAGACACCTGATACCTACTATCTCCTTAAATACAGAGGTCTGTCATTTATCGGAACAAACGATAAGGACTTAGGAAGCGTTCCATTCTCTTGGATTCTCGAGCACGAGAAGGAAGACCGTGAACGATTCTTCAAAACGGTTACTCCACCTGTCAGAAATCCATGGCTTGACTTCAGGAAAAAAGCAAAGGAACAGGAAGAGCGCCGCAAAGCTGAGGAACGCAGAAAAGCCGAAGAGCAAAACAACTCAGAGTACAGTCGCTCAGAATACGGAAATTCTAAATACGAGGATGAAACAGCCAAAGAGAATACCAACATCTCAAAGATACACTGGTTCTCTGAAGCCGCCATTCACGATGACAGCGTTCTCAAAAAAGAGTATCATCTGCTTATAAAACGCTATCACCCTGATGAAACCGGAAACAACGAGGGCCTTGAAAAACTAAAAGAAATAATCGAAGAAAAAGATATGATCCTGCGCCAGGCCCAGTAAAAAACGGCCAGGCACATAATCAAATATATAAAAAACACAAAGCCGGCAAATCGTATGCCGGCTTTAATAAATCAATATCTAATCCACTCTGCTCATCGCCTCTCTCACCCTGTCATACTCAAATCCCCTGCCAAGAAGAAACCTTATGATCCGTGACTTCTCTTTCGCGTCAGTCTCAGACGGATCGTAGTGCTTCTTCTCGAGAAGCCTAATAATCTTCGACTCCTCGCTCGTAAGAAGAGCCTCATCAAGGCACTCTTCTATAATCTCCTTATCGATACCCTTCCTGAGGAGGTCCTCAGTAAGGCGCCTTCTGCTCTTCTTCTCCTGGTGGAAGTAGATGAAGTTCGCAGCGTATCTCCTGTCGTCTACATAACCATATGAGGCAGCATAGTCAATAGCTGCATCTGCGATATCAGCCGGATACCCGGATGAAGTGAGCTTCATATAGAGGTCTGCTCTCGTCCTGTCCTGCTTCTCCAATAGATGAAGGCAGCGCTTCTTCGCTCTCGGAAGAAGAATATCATTTCTGATATGAGAGAAGGTCTCCTCACTTAAAAAGCCATCTACCTCAAGCTCAGGCATCCGCCTGATCTCCCCGGCATAGAGCACAAAGGACTCGCCGGTATCAAGACGGATACGCTTTCTCTTCTTCGAAGCCGGAAGCGGTTCAATGCTTACTATCTGCATCAGACACTTACGCTTTCTCTTCCTTCTCTACTGAAACATCTGAAGAACTACCGGAAGCTGATGCATCCGAATCATCAGCATCAAGACCGTAATGAGCTCTGATAAGCTTCGTTACATCCTCCATCACATCAGGATGCTCTGCCAGATAAGCCTTGGCGTTCTCACGGCCCTGGCCGATCTTATCGCCCTGGTAAGCATACCATGCACCAGACTTCTGGATAATATCGAGATTCGAAGCGAGGTCTAAGACATCGCCCTCCTTTGAGATTCCCTTACCGAACATGATATCAAACTCAGCTTCCTTAAACGGAGGAGCGACCTTATTCTTAACGACCTTAATCCTCGTACGGTTTCCGATGACCTCACCCTGCTGCTTGATAGCCTCGATACGGCGGACATCGAGACGGACTGAAGCGTAGAACTTTAACGCCCTGCCACCTGTAGTAGTCTCAGGATTTCCGAACATGACACCGATTTTCTCACGGAGCTGGTTGATAAAGATAACGATACAATTACTTCTGCTGATAGCTGAAGTGAGCTTTCTCAATGCCTGTGACATAAGTCTCGCCTGAAGACCTACGTGTGAATCACCCATGTCACCCTCAATCTCAGCCTTCGGTACAAGGGCTGCAACTGAGTCGACAACTATGATATCTACAGCGCCGCTTCTAACCATGGTCTCTGTGATCTCAAGAGCCTGCTCACCGCTGTCCGGCTGTGAGATGTAGAGGTTATCGATATCTACACCGATGTTCTTCGCGTATACCGGATCAAGAGCATGCTCAGCATCGATGAATCCTGCGATACCGCCACGCTTCTGAGTCTCTGCAACACAGTGAAGAGCCACTGTAGTCTTTCCTGAAGACTCAGGTCCATAAATCTCAATGATTCTTCCCTTCGGAAGACCACCCTGTCCAAGGGCTATATCAAGGCTTATAGAACCAGTAGGAATCGTCTCGACCTTCATCTGGTTCGTATTATCTCCAAGTCTCATGACAGAACCTCTGCCATACTGCTTCTCTATCTGTGAAATAGCTGCATCTAATGCCTTAAGCTTATCCTCTTTAACGTCCTTTGCCATCTGTTCTCTCCAATCGAAAAAATGTTTGTTTTATGGATTCTATAATAGAACATATTATCTATTTTGTCAATAGTTGTCTGCATAAAAAAATACTAGCATATAAAAAAATCCGGGACAATACGAACTGCCCGGATTTAATTATTTTTTAATGAAATTTATCATTTGTTAATAAAAATAAACAAATGATTAAGAAATTATAAACTCACCAAAGCCCGCTTAAACAGCGGCTTAGAGCACTTTTTAATACTCCATCTGCTCCTGACCGAACTCAGCAAGTTCTAATCCCTCGTTTCTGTCCTCTACCATTCCGATACTCCACTCATTTACGAACAGAAGGAGCGGACGTCCCTTAAGATCCATAACCTTCTTCATATCAGAGGTACCTACGATAGTATCCATGTCGATGTCCTTGTTCTCAACCCAGCGGACATACTCATAAGGGAGATTTTCCATAATGATATCGACGTTGTACTCGTTCTCAAGACGGAATTTCAACACATCAAACTGCAGGACACCTACGACACCAACGATGATCTCCTCCATACCTGTGTGGTACTCCTGGAAGATCTGAATGGCACCCTCCTGCGCTATCTGCATGATTCCCTTCATGAACTGTTTACGCTTCATCGTATCGACCTGTCTTACACGGCAGAAATGCTCAGGTGCGAAGGTCGGGATACCCTCGAACTTAAAGTGCTCCTTCGCAGTCGTAAGCGTATCACCTATGGAATAGATGCCCGGGTCAAAAATACCGATTATATCACCAGCGTAGGCCTCTTCTATCATTTTTCTCGATGATGCCATCATCTGCTGAGGCTGTGAAAGACGGACGTCCTTGCCCTCCTGTACATGAAAAGCAGTCATACCGGCAGTAAACTTTCCAGAGCAGATACGCATGAAAGCAATTCTGTCCCTGTGAGCCTTATTCATATTCGCCTGAATCTTAAAGACGAATGCCGAGAAATCCTCGCTGTACGGGTCAATAAGCCCCTTGTCACTTTTTCTTGGAAGTGGAGGGGTTGTCATCTTTAAAAAGTGCTTTAAGAACGTCTCAACGCCGAAATTTGTAAGCGCTGAACCGAAGAAGACAGGAGTAAGCTCGCCGGCATCTACTTTTTTCTGATCAAAGGGTGCCCCGGCGCCATCAAGAAGCTCCATCTCATCCATCAGAGTATCTCTCATGTCCTCTCCGATGGCGGCAATAAGGTCAGGGTCATCGATAGGATAATCCTTTTCTTCGCCCTCTTTGGTACCCTTCATAGTATCAGAGAAGGTCAGGACATTTTTCGTGTTTCTGTCGTAAACACCCTTGAAACTCTTACCGCTTCCGATAGGCCAGTTGATAGGACAGGTAGCGATGCCAAGCTCGTTTTCGATATCGTCCATCAGCTCGAACGTATCCATGGCGTCACGGTCCATTTTATTTATAAATGTAAAAATAGGGATATGCCGCATGACGCAGACCTTGAACAGCTTTCTGGTCTGTGGCTCGACGCCCTTTGCGCCGTCGATAACCATGACCGCTGAGTCGGCTGCCATCAGCGTACGATATGTGTCCTCAGAGAAATCCTGATGTCCAGGAGTGTCGAGGATATTTATGCACATGCCGCCATACTCGAACTGAAGCACAGAGCTCGTGACTGAAATACCACGCTGCTTCTCTATCTCCATCCAGTCCGAAACCGCATGCCTTGCAGTAGCCTTTCCTTTAACGGAACCGGCCTGATTTATCTGTCCGCCATACAGAAGAAACTTCTCTGTAAGTGTAGTCTTACCTGCATCCGGGTGAGAGATGATCGCAAATGTTCTCCTCTTTGTTATCTCATCCTTTAAATTTGCCAAAGCCAAAACCTCCTGATCATGATTCCAAAACTATATTATTATATTTGAAATCATTAGCGAGGTCAAGCACTCTTCCTGTTTCTATCTCAACTACTTTTGGACGCATAGGATAATCCGGATTGTTAGCGACTACTTTTGCAAGCTGTCCGTTTGAAAGCTGCACTACAGAATCAACAGGATAGAGGATCACGCTCTTAGAGAAGCACTCAAGAGCCTTGATGTCCAAGGCATCTCCCATCGCAAGCACCATCTCCATAGCCTCACGCTGTCCGAAAGGCTCCTTATAAGGACGCTTCGTAACGAGAGCATCGTAGATATCAGCCACAGAAATAATCCTGGCATAGGTCGGTATTTTTTCCTCTGTGACACCCATCGGGTATCCCTTTCCATTGAGCTTCTCGTGGTGCATAAGAACTCCGAGAAGTATCTGGGGAGAAAATTCATTTTTTTCTTTTAGGATATTATAGCCTATAGTCGAATGGGATTTCATGACAGCAAATTCTTCATCTGTAAGCTTTCCCGGCTTATTTAAGATTTCAAGCGGGATCTTTGATTTTCCCATATCGTGAAGAAGACCTGCCACAAGCAGTTCGTGGAGTTCTTTATCATTCAGGCCGTATTTCTTGCCGATGATGGCTGAGATGGTTGCCACATCCACCGAATGTCTGAAGGTGTACTCATCGCTGGTCTTTAAAGTCCTGATATCGACAGCTATAGAATTATTCGAGAGAATACTCTTTGAGAGGTCTTCGGCAATTGAGTTAGTAGCCGCCGTAAAGTCCTTGCTCTCAGGATCGTTGAACAGGTAAGCGACTCCCTGTCCGACACGCTCCTTTACATCATTTGAGATGCTGACCTTTACCGGGTCGTCCTTGTGATTTGCCTCGATTGCCTTCTTTGTGGCTTCAGGGATAACGATGTTCTGCTCGAGCTCGTCAGGAACTCCCTCGTATATATAGATTCCCATGATACCCTTCTTCTGCAGGTATTCGATTTGGAAATCATCCAGATACGCGCCTTTTTTTATCATCTCACGGCCAGTCCGGTCTCTTATCGTCTGGTCGATTCTTGCTCCGGCTGATACTACTCTTGTACTTACGAATTTTCTCTTTCCCATGCTTACACCCCCAAGCGTAAACTAGAAATATCTAACATTTATTATACTCTTCTCAATCGAATTTGTGAAACAGCCATGCGAAATCTCCTGACTGGATCAGGACATTTTTGGCAGGGCGCTTTTTACCGCTCATCAGGTCGTAGTACTGCTCCGGCTCATCTATCCATGCAGTCTCGTCCTGGTCTCCGAAGTTAAACAGGGCAATAAGCTTTTCTCCCTGATAGTATCTGCCGATTCCAAGAATATTGTCGTTATAGGTCTCTACAATCCAGGTATCAGCAAGGCTGTCGAAAACTATATGGTCTCTTCTGACTGATAGAAGCTTTTCAATCCCGTTAAAAATCTGGCCTTCCTTTGAATCCGGATCATCGATATTTTTGGCTGCCTTCCAGTTCATCGCACCTCTGTGTATATAACGGCTGTCATCACATTTGAGCGGGTCGTCATGGTAGCTGTAATCGTTCTCCTGTCCTATCTCATCTCCGGAGTACAGAACCGGTATACCGCTCTGCGTGAAAAGAAAAGCGTGAAGCATCAGATCAAGCCTTATCGCACGTTTAAGCTTTTTTTCATCCTTTTCATACGAGGCTGCCTCAACTCCGCAGAGTGAAGCTGTGGTCCCGCAGAGCCTTGCATCACCAAGTCTAGGGTCATCGTTATAGAGCTCACCTCTCGACTCAGAACCAGGGAAGCGGCCTGTGAAATAATCATTTAAGAATTTCTTGTGAGGCACCTCAGAAATACCGAACTGGCTTAAGAAAGCATAGTCGAGTCCCCAGCCGATATCATCGTGACATCTCAAATAATTCAGGAAAGTATAGCTGTGCGGAAGTGCGAAAACTGTCCCAAGCTGATGCTTTAAAAGTCTTACATCGTGTGTAGCTACAGTATGCCAGGTGCTTGCCATAGTCGTAACGTTGTAGAGCATATGGCACTCCGGCTTCTCCTCTGTACCGAAATAAGGCACGACCTTCGAAGGCTCCATGACTACTTCTCCAAGAAGCAGGTTCCCAGGGCAGACAATATCACAGGCTATGTGCATGATTCTTACAAGCGTATGAACCTGAGGCAGGTTACGGCAGGAAGTGCCGAGCTCCTTCCAGATATACGGGGTGGCGTCAAGTCTTATGACATCGATACCCTGATTGCAGAGGTAGAGCATATTCTCAGTCATATCGTTAAAGACTGTAGGATTGGCATAGTTCAAATCCCACTGATATGGGTAAAAGGTAGTCATTACTACCTTCCCAGCCTCCTCACACCAGGTAAAATTCCCCGGAGCTGTCTGTGGAAAAACCTGTGGAACAGTCTTCTCGAATTCGTTCGGAATATCCCAGTTGTCATAGAAGAAATATCTGTCCTGATACTCCTTCTCGCCGGCTTTAGCTCTCTTAGCCCACTCATGGTCCTCACTCGTGTGGTTCATGACGAAGTCGAGGCAGGTGACCATTCCCCTGGAATGACAGTCTCTGCAGAGGTCAGCAAGGTCCTTCATCGTACCGTACTTCGGGTCGACAGACCTGAAATCAGCAACCGCATAGCCTCCGTCACTTCTGCCCTCAGGACTCGTGAGAAGTGGCATCAGATGCACGTAATTGACACCTGTTCTCTGCAGATAATCGAGGTGCTTTCTTACACCCTTCAGATTCCCGCCAAAATTCTGTGTATAGAGCATCATTCCAAGGATATCATTACCCTTGTACCAGTCAGGAACGACAGTCCTCGCCTCATCCCATTCCTTTAAGATCTCACTGCGGGCGTCGTACATTTTTCTAAGCATAGAAACGAAATATTCGTAGGCATGCTCGTCATTATACAGCTCCATATACAGCCACTTCATCTCGTCGCCGTATTTTTTAAGTCTCTCGTCAAAAGCATCTGATTTTACAGACTTTGCTGACTTCATATATTTAAATCCTCTCAAATCTTTATTAACTACGGGTTTTATTATATCACCTCAAACGGCCTCTGAAAAGCTTTTACAACCTGCTTCGCAGTATGAAAAATAAAACGACAGCCCAGATAAAAAGCGCCTCACAGATACATAAGAAATGTCCGCTGGTATCACCGCTGATTCCTCCGAACTGCTTTTCATAGATAAGCTTCGATATAAAAAGCCACGCCACACATACAAGTATCGCCGGTATCACAGATGAATTACGGTTTAAAAAGCTTAACGCGATCACCGCAAACAGATAGATAAACATCATCGTAAGTGTAAACTGCCTGCTGCCCTTTGTCTCGAAATGAATCAGAGAAGTGTTGTTATCCCGCCTTTTAAAAGTACAGACTGCAATCCCGGAAAGTGTCCTCGATACCACAAATCCATAGAGAACTGAAGTGAAACATCCAATACACTGCGCTTCAAAAATTCCAGCTGTCATGAAAAGAGCCAGCACCAAAAGCTCTATGACACCAAAAGCTCCTATATGAGAATCCTTCATTATACGGATTTTCTCATCCCTGTCCCTGTGCGAGCAGAGTGCGTCCATCGTATCCATGTAACCGTCGATATGAAAACCGCCTGTATAGATAACGATTACCGCTGTAAGAATCAAAGAATTAGCCAGCGTGCTGATTCCTAGTAGTACAAGTCCTCTGTACATCAGGAAAAGTATCCCCGAAAGCCCCGCTCCTACCAACGGGAAAAAAGCAAACGAATTCTCATAGTTTTTCTGGTCCCACTGAAACTGCGGCATCGGAACTGCTGAATACATAGAAAACGCTATAGCCAGACTGCATAAAAAATTCATCAAAACCCTCACACCAGTGAAAATGACAGAGTCATCCTGTTATTTTTATAGACGAGGTTAAGCACCGCTCCGTTTATCATAGTCATCATTGGCGCAGTGTGCCCTATGTCCGCGCGGTTTATGACCGGAATATCACCAAGTGCCATCGAAGCCGCCTCCTCATAGGTCATTCCATTATCCGACGACTCGAACACAGTCCGCCCGAAGATCACTGCCTCAGTACATTCAAACCAGCCTGCATACTTCATCTGAAGAAGTGTCCTGTAGAGCGCTTCCGCACTCAGTGAAAAATTATCGAAGTACCAGATGAAATGGTCACCCCTGTATCTGCTTAAGAATTCCTTCGTTCCATCGTAGGGCGTTCCGATAAGGTCCTTAAGTACATCGATACAGCCACCGATGCATCTGCCCTTTACAGAAAGCTCGGTGGCAGAGCAGGTCATGTCAGAGTCCTTATCATAGCTTATCTTATCAGCCATAAATGGCGGAGTGATCATGTATTTCGGGTAACTGGTCTCCGTCAAATTCTCACCCTTTATCATCTCGAGATTCTTCATCACATAGTCAGGAGTCGGCGTCCTGCCGTAGCTTCCGGCATTTAACCCATAAAAAGTCGCCACATCACAGAGAGTCGTGTATGGGTAGAGAATTCCAGTCGGATCAGAGGCTCCAATGATCCACTTCGGGTTAATCTTCATAGCGTCAAAGTCGACATACGGCAGGCACTCGTCCAAAAAATCACCACCGGCGGCACACATCACGAAATCGACCTTCAGATCTCTGAAAAGTAACGTAAGCTCCTCACCGCGGGTCTTCGCGTCTGCACTCCTGTCGGCGTCATTTCTTACCGACGCAGTCTCAAGTATCTCAAAGCCCTCATTCTTTAAAAAATGAACGCTCTCCTCCCAGCCTGCCAGATCGTCTCCAACTCCGGCGCTAGGCGCTGCGATACCTATCGTGCTTCCATTCTGTAAAAATTCCGGATAAACCATAATTCTCCTGTATTATCGGGCGATTGCCCCTTCAAAAAATGCGTGACTGATCCTAATCGTTCTCCCGGCTGTCGTCCTTCAGATCTCCTGACTTCAGATGTTTGTCGAGGATCTCCCTTGTGATGGCATACAGGTCCTGTGAGGCTGCCTTTGTTCCGTCCTGTCTTCCTCTTACCTGGCTGTAGCTTACACCGTGCTCACGCCAGTCACCGCCTCCGTTTGAATCGTTAAGAAGCAGCGGCTGAAGATTATCCATGGCTCTAGCGAACCTTGCCTCAGGGGTCTTCCTCTCCTGAAACTCCTCAAAAATCTCTCTCAGGTCCTTTGCCTGGTCCTCAGGCAGCAGTGCAAAAATCCTGTCGGCTGCCTTCTCTTCCCTCTCATCCTGAGTCTTCTTGCCCTCTTCATCGTAGGCATAGGTGTCACCTGCGTCTATCTCTACGATATCGTGGATAAGGCACATGATCATAGTACGGGCAACGTCTATTTTTTCATCGGAATATTCGCTTAAGAGGTATGTCATCAGCGCCATGTGCCAGGCATGCTCAGCGTCGTCCTCATTCCTCCCGTGGTTCGTCAGATGGGTCTGACGAAAAACTGTCTTCTCCTTATCTGCCTCAAGAATAAAATCCTTCTGTTTTTCAAATCTTTCTCTGTCCATAACGTCTCCATTAAGTCTGATACAAATCCAAAAATAAATTGTGAAAAATATGGCTCTTCATCAGTTTGTGTGGGTAGCTAAAACGCTGTAACCCTTGTAAATATTGAAAAAGCATACATTTTCCTGTACAATTTTTTCGCCAAAAAAAA
>ONBW01000109.1 GCA_900316165.1 uncultured Lachnospiraceae bacterium
TTGAAAACTTCAATAGTTGTATCTGTTATCCGCACATCGACCTTATCTTTGATATACTGGTAAGGCACAGAGTAGTACATCTTATCTACTGCGATGTGAAATGCCAAGCCAGGCAAAATGTAAAGTCATGAGCGATAATGGTATGTTCTCAAGGCTTTTATGAACATGACTTTACATTTCATCTATGGAATTACAGAGATTTGAGCCACTCAATAAGGGATCTATCGGTTTGCCATAACGGGGTTTCTGTACTGGTGATGCTTTGGCAAGCTTTTTCTATCGCTTTACGTTTCTGCTCGCTATCACACCGGGCATAGATTTCAGTAGTAGATATTTCGCTATGACCCAAAAAATCACGTATGTAGATCAAGGGAACACCTGCTTGAAGCATATGCATGCTTTTGCTGTGTCTGAAGCCATGCGGTGAAACGATATCCGATATCAGCTCTGGATGCTCTGACCTGGCTTTTTCAACATATTTGTTGAGTATATAAGTAATCCCAGCTCGTGTTAGTTTTTCGCGTTTTCGGTTTGAAAACAATGGGATTCCTTTTTCTCCGCCATATCCAACATGGTATGTTTCGATATATCTGGACAGCAGCTCTGCTGTCGGCTTCATAAGAGGAATGACACGCGTTTTATTCCCTTTACCCGTAAGTTTCAGTGTATACGGCTTTTGTTTTCGAAAGTCACATACACATAGGTCCGCGATTTCCTGCACGCGAGCTGCACTGTCATACATAATACTTAACAGAGCAAGATCGCGAAGTCCTTCCCTGGTCGAAGCATCAACGGCATCGAGAACTGCTTTTATACCTTCTACTGAAAGGTATTCCAAGGTGTGTTCCGGTTCCTTTTTTCTGGGTATCGATTGTATCTGCTGGCACTGGTAACTGTAATCCGGCGTCTGTGCCTGTATATATGAAAAAAGAGATTTTATCGCAGCGAGTCTTATGTTTCGGGTAGAAACACTGGAATGTCTTGATGTTTCTAACCAGTTTAGATATTCAACCACCACGTCCTTGCTGATCAGAGGAATGTCTACTGCTTCCGGTTTCAGCCCATTGGCCTCTTGCAAATACTTTAGCAATAGGATATATGCATCCCTCTTGGATGAGATTGTGTTATGGCTTACACCTTTGATACCAGGCAGATATTCCGTCAGATAGGAACTCATGTACCGTGCAAAAGATGTCGGTTTCATAAGCCCACCTCCGGTATCACCTGCGCACAGAGGGCTTCTACAGTATCAAGTATTTCCGGATACACTTCAGCAGTCATCTTGAGATACTGACTCGTTGCAGTTATGGATTCATGTCCCATATATACCGACAACGCAGGAAGCATGTTTGTAAGATCCATCCCTGTCCCGGATGCTTTCTGCAATACATGGCAGCAATGCGTATGGCGGATATCATGTATCCTTGGTCCGTATCCTCTTCCGGCATGTTGGATCCCGGCAGAGACCAGGAGTTCACGGAAACGCAGGTAGACATTGTGATGGGAACAAGGCTCACGTGTAATACCTATAAACAGGTATTCCTCTGTATTATATTTAGGATGCATGACAGAACAATACTGTTTCAGGATCTCAAGCATGCTTGCAGAAACCGGTATCAGACGATCTTTATTAAACTTAGCGGCTTCTATCATTAATGTCCCGTTCACTAAGTCTACATGTTTAAGCTGAAGTTTGAGGGCTTCCATGATCCTGACACCTGTGCAATACAATAATCGGATCAATACCGGCATTACCAGATGCATCGTGGAATGACGGTTAGGATAAATCTGATTGCTGGCACTAAATATTTTGGCGATTTCCTCATGTGTAAATATGTAAGCAGAGTATTTCGATTTTCGCTGTCGTATGTATTCAAGGTTCACCGGGATATATGCATCATATCCCAAAGTGTTCAGGTACAAGGATAACTGCCTGATACAACTGACCCTTTGCTGAAAAGATACAACTGACCCTTTGCTGAAAATAACTTCTATCTGCTTCATATGGCTTTTTTGTACACCAGGCATCCATCAGTTCCTTGGTAAGTAACGGCGTTTGAACATCCATAGTACAGCATAGCTCATCAAACTTTTTCAGGTAGGCGACTTCTGTTACATATTTATAGCCAGCAGCACGTTTATACTCGATGAAATCTACTATAAGGGACGCGAACACGCTGTTAAATTCATTAGTTTTCATACACGCACACCTCCCATCCACACTCCGGTCAGATCGGGGACGTCAAGGGCCAGGGGTCGCAAGTGGTGCATGTCAACTTTTAGATAGATTTTCGTTGTATCCGTTGTCGAATGGGATAATGCTTCTGAAATAACAGGAAGCGGGGTCTCATTCTTGAGCATGGATGTAGCGAGGCTTGCTCTTAACGAATGAGGGCCATGTCTTCTTCCCGGGTTAACAATGATGTCTGCATCCCGGAATGCTTTTGTAACAATGCTGTGCAGTGCTGCCGGATTAAGCTTAGTGTATGGAGCCTGCATTCTCAAGAATACATGGCTGTCTGATGAAGCAGGTCTAACTTCCTTAAGATACTTAATGATTGCATTCCCTACATCTGCGGTCAACGGAAGAACAGTTGCTTTCCCTGTCTTCTGCGTAACGAATTCAACAGTACTTTTTTCCCAGTAGAGATTTTCGAATTCCAGCCCGCAGATATCAGAAGCTCTCATTCCCAGTTGTGCTGCCATTAATACCATTGCATGATTGCGTATCCCTACAGCACTGGCTTTATTTAAGGAGTCAAGCATTGTTTTTATTTCTGATTGATCGTAAACGGACGGTATCGTTTTCCTGCATCTGACCTGCAGGATAGCTGAGGAATAATCCGCCTCAAGGATACCTTCTCGAAACAGATACTTTGCCAGTTGACGCAGGGTAGCTGTTGCGTTTTTTAGCGTAGGAAGGTTTTTGCTGGCTGACATCCATTTCATAAAATCCTGAAAAGTACGCGCTGTTATGTCGGCAAAACCATTAGTCTCTGAAATATCAAGAAATTTAGAAAAATGGTTCAGTGTATATATGTCCCGGTTTATGGTAGAAAGGGCATAATCATGAGATTTCCTTTCACTTAAGAACGATGTGAACACTGGCTCAAATGGATCATTAAAACAACAGGGCCAATAATCCTTTTTCCTGTAAAAGCTTTTTCCTTCAGTACAATATATCAGGATAAGTACGGCCCGTTTACGTCGTTTATCAATGGGCCTTAAATGAGAAAAAGTTGTCTCGTCGGATATACCGTATTTTTTCTTTAGGAACAGGATGCCAATCTCGCGAGTAAAGCAAGCGTTTTCATCCGAAAGATACTCTGTTAACGCGTTCCAGGTATGGGAGAGCTGCTTAATATATGCTTGTGATATACCATCAGTCTCCATTGATTGAGTTGCTGCTTTAATTACCTCGTTGATAGATACTTGTTGGTTCATAGAATCCTCCTTTCTGGCTGTTTGGTAAACCAGAGTATAGAGGATAAAATGTAAAGAAAACAACTATGTGAATACAGAGAAAGCAGCATATCTCGCCTTTGCTTTACATTTTGCCTGGCTTGGCATTTCACATAACTGTGGACTTTATGCACTACTCTTGCCCATACGGATTCATCGGGAAAGAAGTCGATGTCAGGGTCACGGATTCTGCGATCGAGATCTTTTACCAACAGAACCGTGTCGCTTCCCATAAGCGTCTGCGTGGCCGTAAAGGACAGTACAGTACCATCCCGGATCACATGCCTGAAAAGCATCAGCATTATCAGGAATGGAACGGTGACCGGTTCCGCCAATGGGCCCGCAAGATCGGGACGAATACTTACAAAGTCATTGAAGCAATCCTTACCTCCAAAGCAGTTGAGGAGCAGGCGTATCTGACCTGCAGATCGCTCCTTAAGCTGGCCGACGCCCACACTCCGGCAAGGTTGGAAGAAGCATGCTGTAAAGCCTGCCAGTTTTCCAAAAGCCCGAGTTACAAGAGTGTCAAAAACATCCTGACTGCCATGGGCACGATGGATTCCAGAACTGCTGATCATTCATCCGCGGATCCAGTTGTTGTTCCTCAGAACAGGTACGGGATCACCCGTGGGGCTGCATACTACGGAGGTAAAGACAATGCTGAATAATGCAACTATTGATAAGCTGATCACCATGAAGCTCAAGATTATGGCGGATGCTTACATCGTACAGGAGCAGGATCCTTCTTATCGGGACATCGAGTTTTCTGACCGCCTGGCCATGCTGGTCGATGCGCAGTACAACCAGCGTCAGGATAACCGGATGAAGCGCCTCGTCAAGACAGCCGCTCTTGACCAGCCGGATGCCAGCGTTATGTACCGGCAGTGGCAAAACCTATCTGGCCTGCGCCCTTGCGATGGAAGCCCTGAAGCAGTACATCACAGTAAAGTACGTCCGCCTGTCTGATTTCCTTCTTGAGTGCACCGTTGCCTGGGATGAGAAGCGTTATGATAAAGTACTGCAGACATACGCTAAGCCCAAGCTCCTGATCATCGACGAGTGGCTTGCCATGACACCTGACGCCAACGACCTGCATGCGATCAAGGAACTGATCCATCGCCGCAGGCGGAAGTCTTCCACCATCTTTTGCTCTCAGGTTCTTAAAGAGGGATGGTATCAGGCTCTGGGCGGTGCGAACACAGAGGCAGAAGCTATCCTTGACCGTATCACCTATGATGGTTACGACATCAACATCGAATACACCGATCCGACAAAAGCAGTATCGATGCGTAAGATCTACAACCGTTTGAAACCTTTAGATTAACAAGGTGCATGGCTGCACGCAGCCTATAAAACACAAATATCGCGAAGCGGTTTCCGTGTCTCCGGACTCACGGTTTCCATCAACCGGACTCGCGGTTTCCGCTTCGCCGGAATGGCGGTGTTTTTACGCCGGAAAAATCAAGATACCGGTAATGCTGTTAACTTAGGGATTTGAGACCGGGAAATCAAAGGCCTGTAACCATATTTTTCAAGAGAAATTGTTACAGAAGACGGAATGTCCTGTCCAATTGATACATAACGCTGTCCCAGAATATTCGCTTTCTTGTAAACGTTGCTGCCAAGAGATCTGTTCGGGAAGAATTGATCGTCTCATAGCGCATTGCCAACATACTGGAATATGGAAAAATAAGGCATTAATGCTTTCATCTAGCAAAAGGGGGATAAGGGAGAGTGATATTTGTTTTACGTGTGATCATCTTCTCTGCCCTGATCTTACGAGTGTGTGAATAGTTTTCTGTAAATAGGATTTCCTGTGATAGGATTTATGCTGGACAGCCAGTGATAGGTTAGGATCTGAAGCTGTCCCGCGGATATTTATTATATACTTCATGCCTGACGGCATGTCAACAGCGGACGAGAGGACCCGTCCGCTGTTCCTGTTCGGATCACGTCAGTCAGGCAGTCTATCCTCGTACATGATCGCCAGTTCACCGTAAACCTGGCCCCAATTCCTGATTGGCATACTCCATTTTTTTGTGGCTTCGAACGTGGCCAGATACAATGCCTTCAGAAGAGCCTGACCGCTGGGGAAAACGCTCCGCTGGCGGTTTAGCTTGCGGTATGTGGCGTTCAGGCTTTCAATGGCATTGGTCGTATAAATAACCGTCC
>ONBW01000040.1 GCA_900316165.1 uncultured Lachnospiraceae bacterium
CCTGAGCAGCAGGCTATGCCGGCCGACCGCAGAGAAGGAAAGGAACCAAATGGACAAGGAAAAGTATTTAGAAGTGTATCGTCACTCACTGGCACACATCCTCGCAAAGGCAGTAATCGAGCTGTACGGCAAAGACGTACAGTACGCTATCGGACCACAGATCGCCGATGGTTTCTACTATGATTTCGGACTTCCTGAGGGTGTAAGCATTCAGGAGGCTGACTTCAAAAAGATTGAGGACAAGATGCGCGAGATCATCAAGCGCCGCGAGGACTGGACTGTTAAGGAGGTCTCAAAGCAGGAGGCACTTGATCTCTTCAAGGACCAGAAGTACAAGACAGAGCTCATAAAGGACCTTCCAGAGGGTGAGAAGATTACTATCTACTGGACAGGTGATGATTATGTAGACCTCTGCCGCGGACCTCACGTAGACAATTCCCAGGAGCTCATGAGCGCAGCTTTTGAGATCAGAAGCGTATCAGGAGCATACTGGAGAGGCGATGAGCACAACGATTCACTTACCCGTATCTATGCATATGCTTTCCCAGATAAGCAGCAGCTCAAGGAGCACAAGGCACTTATCCGTGAGGCAAAGGAGAGAGACCACAAGAAGATTGGACCACAGCTTGATCTGTTCATGTTCGATGAGACAGCACCTGGTATGCCATACTGGCTCCCAAGAGGCTGGAAGCTCTTCAACGCACTGCTCGAGTTCTGGAGAGGAATCCATGACGCACATGGCTATCAGGAGATTTCTGGACCTGTAGTTTCAAAGAAGGAGCTCTGGGTTACCTCAGGACACTGGGCACACTATCAGGACGGCATGTTTGTTATCCCAGGTGAGGACGACAACGATACCTACGCATTAAAGCCTATGAACTGCCCGAACGCAATCAAGGTTTACATGAACAAGGCCCGTTCATACAGAGAGCTCCCTCTCCGTATCAACCAGGTCGATGTCATCCACAGAAAAGAGAAGTCAGGTGAGCTGAACGGACTTTTCCGTGTTCAGATGTTCAGACAGGATGACGCTCATATCCTTGTAACAGAGGACCAGATCGCATCAGAGATCAAGGATATCATGGATATCGCAACTGAGATCTATGGTACATTCGGACTTACATATAAGGCTGAGCTTAGTACAAGACCTGATGACTACATGGGAGACATCGAGGTCTGGAACAAGGCTGAGGCGGACCTTAAGGATATCCTAGAGAAGACCTATGGTCCTGGCAATTACGAGATCAACGAGGGTGACGGTGCCTTCTACGGTCCGAAGATCGACCTCAAGATGAAGGACGCCTTAGGCCGTGAGTGGCAGATGGGTACTATCCAGCTCGACTTCCAGCTCCCACTGAACTTCGACATGAAGTACACAGCAGCTGATTCCTCTATAAAGAGACCTGTTATGATCCACAGAGCTATCTTTGGCTCAATGGAGCGTTTCATCGGAATCCTTATCGAGAACTTCAAGGGAAGCTTCCCATTCTGGCTTTCACCGTACCAGGTAGGAATCGTTCCAATCAGAGCTGAGCACAACGACTACGCTAAGGAGGTTGAGGATCTTCTTAGAAAGAACCACATCCGCGTAGAGGCTGACTACTCAGAGGCCAACATGAAAAATAAGATCAAGACCTTCAAAAACTACAAGGATCCATACATCATCGTTCTTGGTGACAAGGAGAAGGAGAACCGTACTGTTTCAATCAACCTTCGTGGTTCAAACAAGCAGCTAAACGATGTACCTCTTGATGTCTTCCTCGATATGTGCGATCAGATGGTTGAGGAGCACTCACTCGACCTTATCGACGAGATCCCAACAGAGGACTGATCAGATAATAATTGACTCATTTCGGGCCGGGGCTTTATGCCCCGGCTCTTATTTTTTGGAAAAATAAAAGAAGTATGCTATAATACGACGCAAAAGAAGAAAGGATATCGGAAACAATGGAAAAAAAGGCAAAAAGAGGCTCATTTACAGGTCAGCTCGGGTTCGTGCTCGCGGCAGCAGGCTCGGCAGTCGGAGTCGGAAATCTCTGGAGGTTCCCGTACTTGGCAGCGAAGGACGGCGGAGGACTTTTTATCATCATCTACCTGATCCTGGTAGTGACCTTTGGTTTTACGCTTCTTACATCTGATATTACCATAGGAAGAAAGACCGGAAAGAGCGCTATCGGTGCCTACACCGAGATGAATCCGAAGTGGAAGTTCCTCGGTGTACTGACATTTTTCGTGCCGGTAATCATTATGACATACTACGCCGTCATAGGCGGCTGGATCGCTAAGTATATGGTAGCGTTTCTTACCGGAGAGGGACAGGCCGCAGCGCAGGATGGATACTTCACCTCGTTTATCTCTGACCCTGTGCAGTCGTGTATATACGCGGTTATTTTTATGGTTGCCACAGCTGTCATTATCTACCGCGGAGTAGAAAAGGGAATCGAGGGCTGCTCGAAGTTCATGATGCCAGTGCTTCTAGTGCTTATAGTCTTCGTAGCTGTATATGCGCTTTTCATCCATCACGGTGACAGAAATGGTGCAGAGGGATTTCTGGTTTACATCACACCGAGCTTCAAGGGGCTTACGGTGAAGAAATTCATGGCGGTTCTTCTCGATGCGATGAGCCAGCTGTTCTTCTCGCTGTCGGTTTCGATGGGAATCATGATCACCTATGGCTCATATGTAAAAAAGGATGTCGACCTGAACAAATCGATAAGCCAGATCGAGGTCTTTGATACAGGAGTTGCCCTTCTCGCTGGAATGGCTATCATCCCGGCTATCTATGTATTCTCAGGACTTTCGGGAATGAATGCCGGACCGGGACTGATGTTTATCTCTCTGCCGAAGGTTTTCGCCTCGATGGGAGCCTTTGGAAATGTCGTAGGCGCAGCATTTTTCATAATGGCTGTTTTTGCTACGCTCACATCCTGTATCTCAGTGCTCGAGGCGATCGTATCGAACTGCATGGAAGTATTCCACTCAGAAAGGCACAAGACGACCCTTGTTCTCGGCATCATTTACACGATAGCGTCTGTTGTCATTTCGCTCGGCTACAGCGTTTTCTACTGCGAGATACCTCTTCCGAACGGAAGCGTTGGACAGCTCTTAGACCTTATGGATTATGTATCGAACTCAGTCATGATGCCGTTCATCTCGTTCCTGTCTACTATTCTTATAGGCTGGATCGTCCGCCCGCAGTGGATCATCGGAGAGATAGAGTCGAGTGGAGTCCGCTTCCGCAGAAAACAGCTCTATGTCGTAATGGTTAAGTTTGTCTGCCCTGTGATCATGATCATGCTCTTCCTGCAGAGCACTGGCCTGCTCGCAAAGCTGTAATCTGGATATGTCTTCCTGTGACCTTCGCTCTTTTTAAGAACGCTGGTCTGTCACGGGACTTTAGATACAATGTTTTAGAAAGGAGAAGCTTATGGAACAGATTTTTAATGAACACCCTTGGTGGGAGTCAGCGGTTTTCTATCAGATCTATCCGATGGGTATGTGCGGCGCACCGTTTGAAAATGACGGTGTATTAGAGCACAGGATTCTTAAGGTTTTGGATTGGATTCCTCATCTGCAGAAATTAAACGTCAATGCCGTTTATTTTTCACCGCTGTTTGAAAGTGACACACATGGCTATAATACCAGGGATTATCGCAAGGTCGATACTAGGCTCGGAACCAACGACGATCTTAAAAAAGTAATCGCTGCCCTCCACGATGCCGGTATCAAAGTCATCTTGGATGGTGTTTTCAACCATGTCGGCAGAGGATTTTTCGGATTTAAGGATGTCCAGGAGAAGAAGTGGGATTCGCCGTACAAGGACTGGTTCAATATCAGCTTCGATGGAAATTCAAACTATAACGACGGTTTCTGGTACGAGGGCTGGGAAGGAAACTACGACCTCGTAAAGCTTAATCTCAGGAACCCGGCTGTTACTGATTATCTGATGGAGTCGGTAAAGTTCTGGATCGATGAGTTCGGAATCGATGGACTTAGGCTCGATGTCGCTTACATGGTCGACAGAGATTTCCTTAAAAGACTTCGCCGCGAGACAGCTTCCTGGAAAAATGACTTCTTCCTCGCTGGCGAGATGATCGGTGGAAATTACAACGAGATCATGAATCCTGAGATGTGCCACTCTGCCACGAACTACGAGTGCAGAAAGGGTATCTACTCAGCTATCAATTCTGATAACCTGTTTGAGATCTGCCATTCACTTTTAAGGCAGTTCGGCAAGGAGGACTGGTGCCTCTACCGCGGAGCTCACCTGCTCTCATTCGTGGATAACCACGATGTAAGCCGTATCGCAACTGAGTTAAATGATAAGAGAAATCTTCCTGCGGCTTACGCCTTTGTATTCGCTCAGCCGGGAATTCCTGTTATCTACTATGGCTCTGAATGGGGTATCGAGGGAGATAAGAAGAACGGTGATCCTTCGCTTCGTCCTGCTATCGACAAGCCTGAATGGAACGGACTCTGCGATACTATAGCTGCTATGGCTAAGGCTCATAGAGAGACAAAGGCGCTGTGCTTCGGAGACTTCTCTATGAGACTGCTTGAGAACAAGCACTGCATCTTCGAGAGAAACTGCGACGGCGACAGGGTTATGGTGGCTATTAACCTCGAGGATAACGAATACCATGCACACTTCGACGCTCAGGCAGGAAGAGCCAGAGACTTAATCACTGGTGAGTGGCATGACTTTGGTGGCGGACTTGTGATGGAGCCGCACTGTGCGTACTTCCTGCATGTGGAGGACTGATTTTCGATTGTATTACTGAATTAAAGCAGAAATACGAATCCGTCTGTTTCCAAAAACAGACGGATTTTTTAGGACTTGTTATTCGTTTAGTTTCTGCTTGCGGTAGTCCCGGGGCGACATCCCCATGACGCGAGAGAAGACCTTCGAGAAGTAGTTCGAGTCGGGGATGCCTACGAGTCCGGCGACCTCTGAAATCGAGGTGTCGGTATCGGTCAGGTAGGAGAGTGATTTCTTTATCCTGAATTCCTGAAGGAAGGTAAAAAGCGCGACATTCATTCCTGCCTTGAAGGTCCTCGAGCACTCGCTTCTCGAAAAGCCTACGGACTTTGCAATGTCTTCGAGGGAGATGTCCTCCTGGTAGTTCTGCTCTATAAATGAGATGATGTCGCGGATCCTGCCATAGTTTTTGGCATTCAGGTGATTGTCCGCAGCCTTTTTTACACCGCTGTGCAGGTAGAAAAGCCTCCAGATAGAGGAAAGCAAAGATACTACAGAGAGCTCGTAGCCGGGCTCTCTTTTTTCACCGATGGATATCAGGGAATGGGTAAGCTTAGAAAACTCACTTTCCCAGGTATCCGTTCTTTTATCGGTAACAGTCAGGCCAAAGCAGGAAAAATTATCGGAGATTGACGCAACATACTTCTGATAGATCTGGCTCGCATCAAAGCCATATATAAGCTTCGGGTCGAAGGTCACTGCTGTATAGTGGCAGTCGGCACTCTGTCCAGGGAGCTTTTCACCTGAGTGCAGGGCGCCGCAGTTTACGAAAACTATGTCGCCCTCCTTGACATCGAAGGCAGAATCGTTTATTTTGTAAAGCATTTTTCCTTCAGTGATAAGTGTAAGCTCTGCCTCAGGATGCCAGTGCCATAGAAACGAGCCGCTGTCGTATCCGTCGAGATGCTCATAGCTGATAAGGAACGGGAAACCATAGTCGCCGTGTTCCTTTTTTTCTTTTTTCGTCACATCAGTAATTATCTGCTTTGACATATCGCATCCTCCGTTTATTTTTACAATATTTTACTATAATATCACACCGGATTCAAGGAATGAAATTGGGGCTATGATATGATATATCCAGTAAATGAAATAGAAATTCACCAGATAAAAGGAGAAAAATATGGTTAAGGACGAAGTTTTTGAAAAAGTATACGGAAAAGACGCTGAGGTGGCAAAGCAGAGATTCGCCCACCTGACAGATGGTTTTAACGGCGAGTATGGAAACGCTAAGGAGCTTTCTTATTTCACAGCTCCGGGAAGGACCGAGATAATCGGAAACCACACTGACCACAATGGTGGCAAAGTAATCGCCGCTTCAATTGATCTCGATACTATCGGAGCTGCCTCCCCTTCTGGCGATGAGAAGATCGAGATCTTAAGCGAAGGTTACAAAAAGGTGGTAATAGATCTGAACGCTTTGGATAAGGTTCCAAAGGAGTCAGGTACTTTAAGTCTTGTCGCTGGAATGGCTGAAGCTGCCAAGAAAATGGGCTATCAGGTGCACGGCTTCAAGGCCTATGTGACCACTACAGTTATAGCAGCAGCAGGCGTAAGCTCATCGGCTTCATTTGAGATGCTGTTCTGCGCCATCGTAAATCACTTCTTCAACGACGATAAAATCCCTGTAACTGACTATGCGAAGATCGGCCAGTACAGCGAAAATCACTTCTGGAACAAGGCCTCAGGACTTATGGACCAGATGGCCTGCGCCTTCGGCGGTCCTATCCTTCTCGACTTCAAGGGTGATATCTCAGTTGAAAAAATACCGTTTGGCTTTGGTGACTATGGCTATGAGATGGTTATCACAAACACCGGTAAAGGTCACGCTGACCTCTCTGCTGACTATTCAGCTGTTCCGCAGGAGATGTTCGCTGTAGCAAAGGAGCTCGGCGGCAAGAGACTCTGCGATACAAGTAAGGAAGAGCTTTTAGCACACCTTAATGAGATTGATGAAAAGGTTGGAAATGACAGAGCCATCCTCCGTGCTTTTCATTTTTTCAATGAGACAAGGAGAGTAGAGGAGATGGCAGCTGCCGTAGCTGATAAGGATTTTGGAAAAATACTTGCTCTGATGCAGGCTTCTGGAAATTCTTCCTACAAGCTGCTTCAGAACTGCTATACAAATGCGGCATGGAAGGAGCAGAAGATTGCACTCGCCCTTGCCCTTTCAGAGGAGTATCTGGCAAAAACCGGCAAGGGTATCTGCCGTGTCCATGGTGGCGGCTTCGCAGGTGTCATCCAGTGCGTTCTTCCAAAGGAAGAGACAGACGGGTATGTAGACTTCATGGCGAAGTACTTCGGCAGAGAAAATGTGTACCCTATGAATATCAGACAGACAGGAGCAGTGTTCCTCGGTTGACAGGCTCCCTGCTAGAAAGCGAGGAGCTGCCTTCTGATCCGGCGCAGCATTCCGCTGATGCCGGAGTTTGTCCTTTTTACATCCTTACCCAGTGTTACATTATTTGTGATGATGGCATCGACATTCATGTCTATCATCCTGTTCATGACGGTGGAATCGTCCACTGTCCATACATAGATCCCTTTATTTTCACTTCGCATATACTGCACGAATTCAGGTGTCACGAAGTTCTGCTCGACTGAAAAGGCGTTTACCTTTTTAAGTCGGGCCAGATAGCCGGCACCTACAGTCGTGGTATAGACAGTGTAGATTTCGGGGTCTATTTTTTTAACAAGTTTTAGCGTGTCATAGTCAAACGAAGTGATGTCGCAGTCCTTTTCATAGTGGTTTGCTGAGATGACTTCAAGTGTCTTTTCTACTATTCCTGCATCGTGTCCGGTCCTCTTTATCTCGATGTTTAAGAACAGGTGTCCCTTGCAGGTCTTTAAGACCTCGTCAAGTGTTGGAATCCTGGTAAATTCATACTTCGAATCGAAGAAGCTTCCGTTGTCTAAGTCTCTTATCTGGTCGTAGGTGACATCCCATACATTTTTGTTAAGCCCTGTCGTCCTCTTCAGGTTCGAGTCATGAAGGACGATTACTGTTCCATCCTTTGTCAGCTGAACGTCGAGCTCGGCTGCGTCGGCTCCGTTTTCAATGGCCTTTTTAAAGGCTGGAATCGTGTTCTCAGGTGCGTGAGCTGAGTCTCCCCTGTGTGCCATGATCATCGTATCACGACCTCCGTAAAGAAGAGAGGTCTTGATCTGCTGGTATTTTGGCGGCACGAAAAAATACAGCGCAAGTGCTATGAGACCGTAGGTCGTAATCTTAAAGATTGCACTTCTTATACTCTTTTCATTTTTTCCATATTCTCTTGTGAAATACGGTATCTGCTCATCGGCTGTGAAATTGTAGAAGGCTGCAAAAATCCTGGCGAGTATCATTGGAGTAAGAACCCAGGTTAAAGTCAGGAGCAGAAGCGACTCTGTGACTAGTACAACTGGCGATGAGAGAGTAATTTTTAGGTTGTAAGATGGTTCAACCCACATTACGACTAGCTTTATGATTCCAAGGATGCCGAAAAACGCTCCGACAAAAACCGCGGCAATAAGGGCAATCCAGAGCACTGCAGTGAGTATTACTTTTGGAAAACGTCTGGCGGTGTAATTGAAACTTCTTTTAACTGATGAAAAGAAACTCTCATCTGTGATAGTCATCGATGGGATTACATAGATAAGCATTAGTGAGAGAACACATAAAGCCACGACGGCTGCAATCAGGATGTATTTGTATCTGTCGTTCTCCAAAATTCTCTGGACCATGTATCCTGGCAGTGAGAATGATCTGGCTGACGAAAAAGCCTCGTAGAAATCTGCAATCGGAAGTACGAGGAAGATGTACAGCAGAAAGAGGATATTTTTAGGGCGGAAGAGGTGGGCACTGATCCTTATCGAAGCCGCAAACATCTGCCGTGCGGTTACTTTTCGCTTACTGTATGAGGCATGAAGGCCGTATGAGAGCCCGAAGAATTCCAGGGATATGAATTCAGCCAGTGCGATAACGACTACTGCCATAGCTGCCCAGAATCCAGGTGTCTTAAGGACCATCCGGAGGTTGTAGTTGCTGATGTAGTAGACGCCTGCGAAACGAAGCGACAGCCGCTCCATCTGTTCGAGGAGCGGGAAAAATACCAGGAAGGACAGAAGCTTGTAAAGTATTTCGTACCTGACCAGCGCTCCGAAATTTCTTTTTAGTAAAATAAAAGTTTGTTTGATATCTTTAAAGGTTTTCATACAAGTATATTACCATAAATTTACGAAAAATTCTTTACTATTACGAAAAATGTGGTAGAATAGTTTATATTAGAATGCAAAGACAAAGAGCTGCTGAAGGGGGCAGAACGACCATGAAATTGCATGAACTAGGCCAATATATCTTTTTTGGCTCGATCGATAAAACTATATATGAGGAAGAAAAGAGCGTAACCGGTAGATCAAATCTCAGAGCAGTAAAGAGGCTTTCATTAGTCTCGATGCTTTTATTTTTTCTGGCAGGTCTTTTCTTTTTAGCAGAGACCGGCCTTGATATCAGGTTCGTCACCTGCATGTTCTTTAGCGGATGTGTAGGTATCGTAGCATACAGGGCTGTTGGAATACCTTATTCGAGGGCTAAGTATTGCCTTCCGCTGGTATACGTTTACTCTGCTATTATGATGATAGCGACTATTCTGCTGGATGGCGTTATAGGGAAACATTACTCCTGTGTCACTTTCACAGCCTGCACCGTCATTTTCATGATGATCTTTACAGATCTGCCGTGGCACATGTTTATCCTGTCTGGTACAGCTGAGATTTTGATGATCATTACTTCGGCTTTGAGTAAGTCTACGAAGCTTTTTGAGTATGATCTGCTCTGTATCATCATTTTCACTATCACGAACTTTTTCCTGTGTCCTTACATGATGCAGATTAAATTCGCAGATATCCTTACCAGGAGAAGAATAGAGCATGAGCGTGATATCGATTCACTTACACAGCTCTATCATAAGGATGTTGTTCGTCATACTGTAAATGAGACACTTCAGCTTTCAGCCTTTCATGACTGCGCGCTGATGTTTCTTGATGTAGATAACTTCAAGCACTTTAATGATACCTACGGACACGCCGCAGGTGATGCTATCCTCAAGTACATCGCCAACTCCATCAAGGAGGGGTGTCCTGATATCGCGACTATCGGTCGTTACGGAGGCGATGAGTTTATAGCCTTCCTGCCTGAGGTGGATGATATCTATCAGCTGCAGAAGACAGCTCAGGGTATCCTGGATTTGGTTGATGACCGTGAGAGATGCCTTCGTATAACAGATGTGCCTGAGTGCCCTTCACTTTCGATTGGTATTGCTGTATATCCTTCAGCCGGACGTTCTTACAACGAGTTGGTTAAGGCCGCTGATAAGGTTCTCTATCAGGTAAAGAACAACGGAAAGAACAACTACGGTATCTACGATACGAATGGTACCAACTACATGAAGAGAACTCATTTAGGTGAGTAAATTTTTAAGCAAATAAAAGCGGGCCGTCTGGTCCGCTTTTTCAGTATGAACATTTATTGCGGGTCCGTGGCCCGCTTTTTTAGTGTCTGCAGATTCTGCCACGAGTTACTTTGCTTTTTTGACTGAGAGTGCCGCAAAAATAAACGCAAATGTAAGCAGCAGATTGTGTGGGTTGTTAAGCATCGACTGAATAAGCCAGCCAATGAAACCGAAAAGAAATGGAGATACTTCTTTCCGCTTGAGTCCTGACCAGATGACTGAGATGACCGATACACACCATAAGCTGGCGGTAATGATGCCTCCGCAGAGCAGGTGCTGCAGGAATTCATTGTGACAGTTTACGACCTCCCGTCCTCCGACAGTGATGATATTTCTTTTCATTTTGACACCATCAAAAGCTCCGTTTGCGACTCTAAACCATTTGTCTGATTTCGGCAGGTCATTTATGTATGCGCCGGTCAGGTAGCCGAAGCAGTCACAGCCTACTCCCTCGAGCTTTTGCCTCAGATGTGCATTTTTAAAGCATTTGATGGCGAATGGCCAGATCTCACCGCGGCCGCTTCCGAAATGTCTGCCCTTCGGAGACAGGAATTCTGTAAGGGCTATCGCACC
Source organism: uncultured Lachnospiraceae bacterium (assembly GCA_900316165.1). Classification (GTDB taxonomy): domain Bacteria; phylum Bacillota; class Clostridia; order Lachnospirales; family Lachnospiraceae; genus Weimeria. Next base: position 10,822 of record ONBW01000040.1, read on the forward strand.
GACGATCATCACACTGATAGGAATCCATGGGAAAGAGAAATGCCTTGCCCATTTGTATAGTGCCAGTGTAGCGAAGAGCAGGAGCGGGAACAAAATAAATGACAGGTGGAATTTATATATATAGTAGGAAAAATACTTCTGAGCCGGGAATGCATCTCCAGGACTTAAGACCTGAAGTACCTCTGCTGCTCCGAATGAGGCTGACAAAAGGACAGCTATGCGCCCTAATTTCCAAAGTGGTGTGCGCTTTTTACACTCTGCTATATATAAGACTGCGAGGCTTCCAAAAATACCGATGTAGGCGCTGTCGCTTCCTGCGAGGCAGATGCTGGTGCCACCGAGACAGATGTCGGTAATAAAAAGTGCCATCAGTATTTTTCTAATACGTGAAGAACCGAAACAGCTCCACTCGTCGAGATGATCCAGCGCAGCACAGATTACTGGCATAAAAAGCGAGGTTATACCTGAGTAGACCGTGATATTTCCAATTGTGGAGATATAGTTGTATTTTTCGTCAGTTAAGAGATCCTCATGGAGTCCAAAGATATCAAAGCCGGCTCCATGACAGACTGCAAAGAAGTAAACCGGAATCGTAGCAGCAGCCAAGGTTACTACCAGGGCCTTCTCATCTGTTTCTCCTATCAGGAAAATAAAGAACAGCATCAATCCGAACAGATAAGAGTAAGCTCCGACATTCCAGCCTACTGAGCCATCGAGTGCATGGAAATCTCCAAGTGAAACGAAGAGGTAGCTTAAGCAGAAGAGGGCAATCAGATAAAAAGAGGGTGGAAGGTGCAGAAAACCCTCAGGGCCATTTTTACAGATAAAGGTAAAAAGCAGATATACACCAGGTATGGCTGCTATGGCACAGCTGAAATAGAACGCATTCGTTTTTGCACTGATCGTGTCAAAGTAGCCGTCCTGCATATAGTAGAGTCCTGAGACTAAAAATAAAAGAAAAACTACCCAGGTAAGTATTTTTTTATCGTTTTTTAAAAATAGATCTTTCATTTTTCTTCTTACGTTTTGGTGGATTCTCCCTTCTGTGTTTTAACCATTTCCTGATGAAAAATCTGGAAGTAAAGTAGAATATTGCTGCAACTGCTATGAAAAACCCGATAAACCCAAGCATAGGAATGCCGAAAATCTTGGGTCCGTTGTTTGTAGCGCAGATGATACTTGAGCCAACTAAGAGTCCAGTGATGCATAAACCTATTACGAGGTTTCGAACAGCCCGGTCGATTACTGCCGTAAGCTCAGGATCTGGCTTCAAGTCCAGCGTCATTTTGCCCTTGCCGCGCAGGTATTCTTTCATGATCTCAGATGTGAGGGACGGTATTTCTGAGCCGTTTGAGATCATCCGGAACATTTTTCTGGCAGCATGGCTGGCCTCTTCTTCGACATCGAGGTCATGAATCGCCTCTTCCATCAGGCGGCTGTAGGCGATTTCCATCATGCTTGTATCGGGACTTATCGCTGCAAGAACACCTTCCACCTGAGTAAGTCCTCTGGCGAGCATAGTCATTCCATGAGGCATGCTCATGTGGTTCTGCTTCATGATATCCATCAGCTCCTGCATGGCGTCTGCCAAGTCTATGTCGCCCATGCCCTTGGACTGGTAGGTCTGAAGGAAATCACGGATATCGTTATACAGGGCATCTCTGTCAGGCTTTGCCCAGAAATCTCCTAAGTCCAGGACCGCATCTGTGACTTTCGAGATGTCGTGCATCGCGATGCTTTTTACGCCGCGGACCATGATTTTTCTGTCGCGCTCTGTGAGCCGGCCCATCATTCCCATGTCGAGCCATACGATTTTTCCGTCGCGGATCGTGACATTTCCCGGATGCGGGTCTGCGTGGAAAAATCCATCGTCCATGACCTGCTTTAGAAAGTTGTTCGCGAATTTCTGGCCGATCTCGTCTAAGTCATAGCCGTTCGCTTTAAGTGACTCAGCGTCATTTATAGGCCAGCCGTCGATGTATTCCATGACAAGCACATGGTGGGTGGAGTACTCCTGATACAGTTCAGGTGTCGTCACATAGACTATGGAGCGGTTCTTTTCAGCAAATTCCTGCATATTTGCTGCTTCGCGGGTGAAATCCATCTCCTCCTGGGCCACTTCCCAGAGCTCATCTAAGACCATATCCAGGTCGACGATATTTTTTAAAGGAGGGACTGCTGGAAGGACCCGGACTGCCTTGTGCAGGAGGTCGATATCGCGCTTCATCGTAGTGTAGATGCCGCGGCGGCGCACTTTTATGATGACATCGCTGCCATCCTTCATCGTGGCACGGTGTACCTGTGCGATGGAGGCGGAACCTATCGGGGTTTCGTTTATTTTTTCAAAAATATCATGGTAGTCTATACCGCGTCTCTTGTAGGATTCGTCGATGACTGTCTCTACCTCGGAAAACGGCATCGGCTTCGCGTCTGAGGTAAGCTTCATCAGCTCATCGCAGTAGGCTTTTGGCAGGATGTCCGAGTGCAGCGACATGATCTGGCCGAGCTTCACGTAGGTCGGCCCTAAATCCTCTAAAATAAGGCGTAACTTTTCTGGAGTTACGCCTCTGGTAATCTGATAGCGGTGGAGCACCGCGGTTATTTCACGGAGCCTTGATTTCTGATCGCTCATGAGTCCTTTTCTTCTGTGTCTTCTTCGGTCTTTCCTTTGATCTTATCCTCGGCCTCGTCAATCTTATCCTTTAAGGCATCGAGCTGCTCTGCGGTCATGCCGGCGAGGATTGTGTTCAGGTCGCGGATCGGGTTATCGGACTTCTTGACTGACTCTTTGTCTGACTTCATGCGCTCTTTTACGGTGTGCTTAAGCTCCTTGTTCATAGAGCGTCCCTGTGCGACTGTCGTCTCGCCCTTTTCTACGAGGTCGTTGAAAATTTCCTCGCTCTTGTCTGCTGTGGCTGCAACTGCGCCAACTCCAGCCAGAAATACCTTTCTGAGGGTTCCTGTAATTACATCATCTTCTCTAGCCATAATGTACTCCTTTTTCTTTGAAAAATAAAAGCTCGGTTTTTAATTCTGTGTTGTTTTTTAATTCCTGTTATCGTGATTGTGTGTTTTTTTAAAAAATCACGATGTTAGTTAACGGAAGAAGTCTATAATCCTCGGTATGAAGATCATCAGCCCGATTATCGCGGCTGCGATGGCGCTGACAAGCACTGCGCCTGCGGCGGTGTCCTTCGCCTTCTTCGCGAGCGGCCGCTTCTCCTCGGTGACTAAGTCAACAGTGCTCTCAACTGCGGTATTCACGAGCTCGAGGCTTATAACAAGGCCGAACAGTATCAGTACTGTGATCCACTCCTGAAGCGATATGTGAAGAATGATTCCACCGATAATTACCAGTGTCGTCATGACCAGATGGATGCGGATGTTCCTCTCGTCGCGGATGCACTCCCAGATTCCCTGAAATGCGTATCCAAAACTTTTATAGATCGGCTCATGCCTGCGCTTACCCGCTTTCCTGGTACTGGCCATTCTCCTGTGTCCCTTCTTCTGATTCCAAGCCAACTGGCTTCTACAAACCCATTTTACCATATTTGCAGGTAAGAGGGTAGTGAAAATTTTGTGGTGATCGGCTCCGCGAGTTCGAAGAGAGCAATTGTATCTTCTTGAAAATTCTTCGTCGTATGTTGAAAATAAGCTCGTTTTGGTGTATTCTGACGTATACAAAGGAGATTTTTATGTGGCGAATCAGAGCGTTTTTTGTTGAATTATATAGAAAAATCCGTTATGGCAGAAAGAACGGGTACAAGATTTATAATTGTCCTTCCTGCGGTCAGAAAATCCGCGTCCCGCGTGGCCATGGAAAGATTCAGATCACCTGCCCGAAGTGCGGGGAGAAGTTCATCAAGAGAACCTGACGTATCCATTACCTACAGGACAGCGCTTCTCAAGTTTCTGTACGTAAAGCCTAGTGGGCATTTACATACAGATTCCAATCTTTCTAGCATCTGTACGTAATTTGCTTACTGTTCTTACATACATATCTCAGGTCATCTCAATTCTGTATGTAACGCTGTGAGATTATTTACATACATTTTCCAAATATCTCTACATCAGTACGTAATTTGTTTGCCGTTCTTACGTACAGATTCCAGTTCATCTCATTTCTGCATGTAAATCTACCAGATTTCTTACATACATATACCCATCATTCCTACATCTATATGTAATTTCTTCACTGCACATACCTACAGAAACTAAAAATTCCTAAATATGTATGTAATTTCAGAAAGCCTCTTGACAAATTCTATCTGTAATAGTATAACTAATACAGTTAGAACAGAAAGGAGATGCCTATGAATTTCCTGGATTATCAGGATCCGCGGCCGATTTACGAGCAGATTGCTGATATGTATCAGAAATTGATTCTGAAAGGGGCGTTGCAGGCTGACGAGCCGCTGCCCTCAGTAAGGAAGCTCGCGATAGAATTGTCGACGAATCCGAATACCGTGCAGAAGGCTTACACTGAGCTAGAGCACAAGGGCTTTATCTACTCAGTAAAGGGCCGGGGGAACTTCGTGAAGGTCGACCCGCAGCTGCGGGAGAAGAAAAAGCGTGAGCTAAAGGAGAGACTTACAGAAATTTTTAAAGAGGCTGAAGAAATCGGAATCAGCCAGTCTGAGCTTCTCGAGCCAGAAGAAGAGAATGGCAAGTAACGAGAAGCAGAAAAAAGCTTTTTGAGTCAGAAGAAAAGTATGAGAAGAAAAACTGAATTTCTCGAATAAGAAGGAAAGGACGAAAAAATGATTGAGACGAGGGATGTCTGCAAGTCTTTCGATGGCAGCCAGGCACTCGGAGGTGTAAGCCTTAAAGTGGCAGATGGCGAGATAATGGGACTTGTAGGAACGAACGGAGCAGGGAAGAGTACGCTGCTTCGTCTTATCGCCGGAGTGCTTAAGCCGGACAGCGGAGCAGTCACCGTAGGCGGAGAGATGACCTGGGATAATCCGAAGGCAAAGTCGCAGTTCGTATTTGTATCGGATGACATTTATTTTTTAAGTAATGCGACAGCAAAGGATATGGCAAAGTACTATGAGAGCCTGTATCCGGGCTTTGACGACGAGCATTTCGATAAGCTGCTCTGGGCGTTTGGGCTGAATCCGGCACAGAAGATCCAGACATTTTCAAAGGGAATGAAGAGGCAGCTGGCCATTGTTCTCGCGGTCTGCGCAAATACGAAGTATATTCTTCTCGATGAGACATTTGATGGGCTAGATCCTGTCATGAGGGCAGCCGTCAAGTCACTTTTCGCAGAAGAGATGTCCGAGAGAGGGCTTACGCCGCTTATATCATCGCACAGCCTAAGAGAGCTTGAGGACATCTGCGACCATGTGGGCCTTCTGCACAAGGGCGGACTGCTTCTTTCGGAGTCGCTTGACGACATGAAGACAGGACTTTTGAAGCTTCAGTGTGTTTTTTCAGATGAAGAGTCAGTGAAAAAATTACCGGAGTCCTTAAAAATCCTTGCAGACGAGAGACAGGGCAGGCTTCACGTGATGACGGTAAAGGGTACCAGGGAGCAGGTTACGGAGATTTTTTCACATATAGATACAGTATTTTTCGAGATACTGCCACTTACATTGGAGGAGCTATTCATTGCAGAAACGGAAGGAGTGGGATACGATGTCAGGAAACTCATCATTCAGTAGCTTCATTGCGCTACAGAAAAATATCACAAAGCGCCGCAGATGGCTGGTAATCCTTGCGTTTGTGACTTTCATCCTGTATGATTTCGGAGTCCTGTTACTGATGCTGAATTCAGTGCGTACATCAGGACTGAGTAGTACTTATATCATACATAGTATTATAAGATTTCTGGGAAACAGTGGGCTTAACAAAGTCATCACGATGATGGGCTCTGTAATGCTTGGAATCGAGGGATTCCGCTGGCTGTCAAACAGGAAGATGATCGATTTCTATGAGAGCCAGCCGTTTTCAAGGACAGGGCATTTCATAGCTGTAACTGTAAACAGCGCCATGCTTTTGTTCCTGTCACATTTTACGGGAACTCTGCTGGGTATTATCATATCGGCCATATCAGGTTACTGTGATGGCAGCCTGGTAAAAGCAGCATTCGAATGTTTAGGGCTCGATCTGACTATTTTTGCAGCTGTTTTTTCAGTGACTGTACTGGCGGTGATGCTGACAGGCAATCTTCTCGTCTCAGTCATTGCGGCAATTGTCCTGCTGGTTTATGAACCGCTCTTTAAGTTCTGCATAAATACGACTATGGGTACGCTGCCTACATACGGTGGAGATACCATATCGTACAAGGGTATTTTTTCTCCGATACTTGGAATATTTAATACCAGATTTATCTGGCCGGTGGGAAATCTGATCTGCGCAGCCGTGGCATTTTTTATCGCCTTTGCTCTGTACAGATACAGAAAAAATGAAGATGTCGGAAAAACAGTTCCTCTAAAGGCAGTACGGATCATAACGAAGATTGCGGTTATTTTTCTTGTGGTCCTGCTCACCGGTGTTGTTTTTTCATCCGGGAATCCGATATCAACAGGGATTATAGCGATGATCATTTCGGCAGTGGTTATCGGCGGTATTATTGAAGCCATTTATAATTCTGATGTAAGAAAAATCTTCAAGGGCTTCGGATATACTGTCATCGGCGCTGCGCTCGCGCTCGCGCTATTGCTCTCATGCAAGTATGATCTGTTCGGATACAGCCGCTGGGTGCCGGATAAGAACGATGTGGCAAGCGCCTCTATTTCCACAAGTTTCGATGCAAAAAGCATGAAACTGACTGATATCGATACTGTAAACGCACTGCTTAAGGCCGGTGAAGAGAATACAAGAAATGAAACTTATGAGGGATTGTTCTACCTCGACATCACCTATCGGATGAAAGACGGCAGTACAAAAAGCCGCAATGTTCTGATCCCGGAATCAGCGAAGGATCTCATAAATAAGATCATTACCTCCGATGAGTTCAAGCATGGATATTTCAAGGTATATCGTGACAATGATATTGAGGAAAATCTAAGTGAGGTTACTATTACCTACGAGAATTTTGGAGATAATCCAAAATCTAAGGCTGCTTCTGCTTCAGACATTTATGAGGGGCTGAAAGCTGCCTACAAAAAGGATTTAGTAAACTATGACTTTGAGACTGCCGGATACAAATGTGAGATAGGAAATATAAATCTCTATGTACCTGGTAAGGGGAATAAATCTGGATATGATAATTCTCTTCCGGTATACAAGTCGTTTACAAATACGATTGCTTTCCTTAAGGCTCATGATATGTATGTAGAACCGGCTGAGCTGAATGATGAATCAGGTCTTTATTTTGGACCGTTCTATGTCAATCCTTCTACATTAAGCTACTGATTCAACATTATAGTAGTGGCGGGCTTAGATGCCTGCCACTATTTTTAGTTGCATTTTATGATGATTTATAGTATCATATTTTTAGAGGGATTGATATGGGTCAAAAGGAAAAACTAATTAGTGTCTGCTGATTAGCAAAAAATCTTTAAAAATTGCCTAAAATACGCGATTTCTGGCTCAATATAGGGTATAATAGATGCATGGATTTTTGATATT
>ONBW01000099.1 GCA_900316165.1 uncultured Lachnospiraceae bacterium
TGCATTTAATAGGCACTATGTGGATTGTATGAGAAAAGGTGCACTTGACGTGCACCTTACAGACTACAAACTTGAGCAGGTTAGGTCATGAACAGTAACCAAGTAAAAAGAGTCTGCAATACTCTCTCGGCAGAGCTGGCCGGCGAGATTTCTGCGTCCTGAACCGTATTGCATGTCATCTTTAAAAAGTATACTATAGATAAGATCCTTAAGATCTGATGACCGGAGTATTCGATGATTTACAGAAGCCAGAGTGATTTTTACGATTTTTCATGTATTGCTGACCGCTGCCCGATGAACTGCTGCAGCGGCTGGCAGATAGTAATAGATAAAAAAAGCCTTGACAAATACAGATCCTGGAACGGAGAATTTGAGGACAGACTCCGCAGCGGAATAGACTATAAAGAATCCTGTTTCAGGCAGACTGACGGCAGATGCAGCATGCTCTCAGACAGCGGGCTCTGCGACCTGCAGACAAGTCTTGGCGAAGATTTTCTCTGCGATACCTGCAGGCAGTACCCAAGGCATACCGAAGAGTTCCCTGATCTGCGCGAGTACTCGCTGTCGCTGTCCTGTCCTGAGGCTGTCAGGATGCTTTTTGCCTCTGATTCCCATCTGTCATTCAGGCAATCTGAGGACGAAAAGACTGAAGACTATGATGATTACGAGGATTTTGACTTTTTTCTTTTCGACAGGCTTTGCTATACGCGTGAGCGGATGCTTGACCTCTCATCCGGAAGTCTTCCTCTCCAGGAAAAAATGGACCTGATCGCGTCATACGCGTTCAGACTCCAGGAGCTTTTCGACAGCGGCGATATATCAGATATGGATCAGCTTACATGCACCGCGGCTCTGCCGCCGCGGAACGGGCGAAGGAGCGGCTTTGCTTTTTCCTATGGATATATGTGCGAAAGCCTTGGCCTTCTCGACAGACTGGAGATTCTAGAGCCATCCTGGTCTGACACCCTTCGCGCAACTACTGAATACTGGAGAGCGCATAAAGCTTCCTCCGCCGAGTGGCAGCAGGCCATGTACCCGGGCCGCGCCGTTTCCTTCATCTGTGAGAAAATGCTAGAGTCTTTGCTTTTTACCTATTTCTGCGGTAGCATCTACGACGGCCAGATCTACGCCAGAGCCATGATAGCGGTTATGACTGTCAGATGGATCATGATGATAAGCGCTGCCTCTTCGCTCACCCCTGAAGAGACTGTTTACCTCTTCTCTCGCGAGGTCGAGCACTCAGATCTGAACCTGAACGCCCTGATCTCCTGGTTTGAGGAAGAGCTTGACTGAAAGAATGGATTAGCTTCTGCGGCAGATGCGCTTCTCCAATGAAACACTCCGCAGCAGCTGATCAACAAAGGACTCATATACGCAGCAAAATACGGAGAGATAGACTTTACAGTAGCGAAGTTTGAGGATTTCCTGATCAGGAAAAGGGGATGAGCATTGGCAATCAGGCAAACAGATCGTCCATCGTGACCACATCTGTAAATGCTCCACTGTATTCATTACGCACGAGTCCATAAGTGGTAATCAGAGTGCTATGAACTGATGCCTTAGCCGGAGCCTCCTCGAGAAGCGCTGTCTGCCTGCGAAGAAGCGTCCTGTAATACTTCTGATCCACCTTGAAATCGTCGCTGTAATACTTGATCTCGCACATATTGATCACGTCATCACGTCTGATTATCAGCATATCTATCTGGAAACCTCGTTCGTCATCAGGCTTTTTAGTCCATGCTGAGAACGCTGTCGACACACCACTTATTCCAAGAGCATTCTTGATCTGAGGCAGATGGCACCAGCATACATTCTCAAATGCAATACCCCTCCATGATACTACGGCCTGATTGTCCAGGTTCTGCTGCCAGAAATTCTCCTCAGATACAGCCTTTTTCTCTTTGAAATGAAGCCAGAATATGCACAGCGGATCGACCAGCCTGTAATGTACATCATTCTTTCTGCCGCCAAACGGCACATATCTGATCACGAAATCGCTCTCTACGAGGGCATTCATACTATTCGTAAAAAGCTTTCCATCCTTCATATCCAGTTTCTTAAGCAACTCGCCTCTTGTATAGCCCATATTCCTTGATGATAGTGTCCTTACAATACGTTTCATCAGATCTGGTCTTGCAAAAATTGATTCAAATAATCTGTTATATTCATCACGTAGTACCGCATTTTTCTTAAAAAAGAGTTCATCTATATTCTGCGCCAGACTCAGATTCCTCCTGAAATATCCGAGATAATATGGAATGCCTCCGATAGCCATATAGCTCTGCACGATATCATATCGTGACATATTGATATCCCTCTCACGAAAAAAATCTTCGCATTCCTTCAGAGTGAACGGCTCGAGCTTGATCTCGAATGTCAGCCGATTATATAAGCCTCCATGGTTATTGATCAGATTGTCAAGGATCCACGAACTGGCGCTGCCACATACGATTACCATCAGATTCTTCCTATGACATCCCCAGTTGTTCCAAAAACCTTCAAATGCTGTAAGAAAGCCCGAACGGGGTGTATCCATCCACGGCATCTCGTCAAGAAATACCAGCTGCCTGGAACCATCATCCCTGTCCTGAAGGTATTTTTCCAACAGAAAAAAAGCCTCCAGCCATGACTTAGGCTTCTTAGCCTCTTCCATTCCCTGACTCACGAGAGAATAGTAGAACTGATCCAGCTGTTTCTTCAAGAGCCCGTCACCTTCGTGCTCTATTGGTGACAGACCGGCATGCCTGAATGTAATCCTGTCTTTGAACAGTTCGTTCACCAGATATGTCTTTCCAACTCTTCGCCTGCCATATATAGCTATCAACTGAGCTTCATTGCCTGCATATCGTTCCTCCAGATCACGTATCTCCCGTTTTCTTCCCACCATATTATTGCCTCTCGTTTAAGCCATGTGATTGCGTTTTAATGAGAGGCGACTTCATTATTTTACTTGTTCGCCTCTCAATATATTTAATATAAGTGAATTATACTTTATTTCCCGGTATAAAGCAAGTTCTAACATATTATACTTATATGGTTTAAAACTACCCTACGCTTCGTAATCTTATGTTGTTTTCCATATTATAACGTGATACACTTGAAATATACAAAGGAGGTCGTCTGATGTCAGAGAATAATATTTTTACAAATCCATACAATCCTGGTGCCGGTT
>ONBW01000076.1 GCA_900316165.1 uncultured Lachnospiraceae bacterium
AATGGTTAAAAAGACAGGATATATCCTGTGATCTGACAGCTGTTATCAGTTGAAATATGATGACTAGAACTTTTTATAGACAGTATTCAGTTTTCAAGGTACAAACAAGCTATGATGCGTCTCTCTGTCAGAGGGCTTTTGGCGACCTAATCATAATATATTTTTCAATAAGGAGGTTGCGATGAACATAAAAAAAGTTGTTGTTGCCGGCGGCGGAGTACTTGGAAGTCAGATCGCTTTTCAGTGTGCATACTGCGGATTTGATGTGACTATATGGCTAAGAAGCCAGGGAAGCATAGGGCGCACCCGGCCGAAACTTGACAAGGTGCATGCCGCCTACATTGAAGCCATAGAGGGTATGGCTCGTGGCACAGGCGCCTGGTGCGCGGGGATCGCAGATACTGATGATTTTGATAAAGATGCCTGCCTTAAGAAGGTTGAGGATGCTTACAGCGGCATAAAGCTCGAGCTCGATATGAAAAAAGCCGTAGGCGACGCCGATCTCGTCATCGAGTCGATGGCCGAGGAGGAGACCGCGAAGATTGATTTTTACAAGAAGATCGCTCCACTCCTTCCGGAGAAGACTATCCTTGTTACGAACTCTTCTACCCTTCTCCCAAGCACCTTCGCGAAGTACACGGGAAGACCAAAGAAGTATCTTGCGCTTCATTTCGCGAATTCGATCTGGAAGAACAACACTGCAGAGGTCATGTCTTCAGGACTGACAGACAGGAAGTATTTTGACGAGGTCATAAGCTTTGCGAACGCTATCCGCATGATCGCACTCCCTGTGGAGAAGGAGAAGAGCGGCTATCTTCTTAACTCGATGCTCGTACCTTTCCTGCTCTCGGGGCTCGACCTCTATGCGAACGGAGTCTCAGATCCGAAGAGCATAGACTTGGCATGGAAGCACGGGACCGGCTCTCCGAAGGGACCTTTTGAGATATTCGATACCGTAGGCCTCACCACCGCGATGAACATAGTCGAGCAGTACCAGAAGGTACCGGGGCTTTTTACCCCGATCCTGCGCAAGATGATGCTGCCTTATAACTTCAAGGGCATGAAAGCCATCCTCCAGAAGTACATAGACGAGGGAAAGCTCGGCATGGCCAGTGGAGAGGGCTTTTACAAGTGGAACTGAGAAGTATTATTTTTTGTAGGAAAACTCTATGAAGAATATATTCAGAGCTGCGAATATCAGCAGATAATACGGCATGACCCCGATGCCTGCCCACTGCTGCAGATTGCCGAAGATCATAGTGAACCGCGGTTTTCCGCAGTCATTTTTTCCTGTCTTCTCCGGAATTTTCTTTTCGCAGTGATATCCTGCCGCTGATCATAAAAACTGCCGCCGCAAGAACACCGATCTCAACGAGCGGCGGATAGAATACCATACCGGCAATAAAGCCTGCAGCCTTTATCAACAGGTCAGTCTTCAGATTTTTCTCGGCGCTGGCAATGTATCTGCAGGCTCCGCTGCCGGCGTTGTCCTTATTCAGGCTCGTATATAGCCAGTACAGATGTGCAGTTGTGAGGATAACTACAAGTCCGTATGCGCCCTGGATCGTCCGTTTCTGACTCCAGTCGACGAGAAGGCTGGTGATATACGGAATGAATGAAGCCCAGAAAAGCAGTGTAATGCTGATCCAGACTGTCTTCTGCGACACCTTTTCTATCCTGTCCCAGGCAATATGGAGTGCCGTCCACATACTGCCGAGCCAGAAAAAGCTGATAGCATAAGCAGCAAACGCATGCCACAGACTTAAGAATGCTGCTATCGTAGGTTCCTTCGGCTTTGCCAGCTCAAGAACCAGGATCGTCATGATAATAGCCAGGATCGCGTCCATGAAGGCACCGAGCCTGTCTTTGTTAAAAAACAGCTTCTTCATTCTTTTTTCTGTACTCCTTTTTAATATTCCGACTTTCTGTGATGCCATGAAAGGCCCGCTGTCATGATATTTCTTATAATATCAGAATATAGTTCCTCACACAATATCCTGGCTTCAGTAAACTGCTGCTCTGTCTTTTATCTCGTATAATAACTTAGGAAAGCTTTTCTACATCACGCTTTTCTTTCTGCTTTCCTGCACACAAACCACATTCCATTCTCTTCATAGAAAAGTTCTGTCCTCTGTCCCATGATCCTGCAGACGTATCTCATCCCGACACCGCCGGCCTTGAGACTTGATGCCCTGTCGCACCGCTCCACCCGGTCTATAGGATACTTCCTGCCGTCTGTCCAGATGATCATCATCGGTTTCATCACACCGTCTTTGAAATCAGCCCAGACTTCCACATAGACCTTGTTCGGGTTCTCAGGCGTGAGCTCAGGTCGCTTCTCATACAGTGTCGGCTGTGGCCTGTCCGACTTTCCCGAATCGTGATGATAATCATATACACCCATTTTAAAAATCTCCTTATGCCAGTTTCTCTACTCCTGTCCTGTTGCCCTTCTCAAAATACGAATGCGGATGCACCATGTGGTCATCGGCTGTCGCATCGAGGGAAGACAGGTATCTGTCCTCATGCATCACACCCCGCTGTATCGCCTGAAAGCCGAACCTTTCCCTGATCCAGTCCACCATCCTGTCGGCACGGAGAAGTCTCATTCTTTTCTCCTCGTCTATGAAAAGGCTCATCTGCCTTGGCTGTCCTTCCTGCTGTAGAGTCCCGACCCTTATGCCAAGACTCCTGATCGGCTTGTACCACGGGTACAGCCCTGTGAAAAGATCCATCGCAGCATTCTCTATCTCCTCAGAAATATTGGTCGGGGCAAAGAGCTTCCTCTGCTGATGCCAGTATATGAGGTCGCAGTCCCTCACATAGACTTCTACCACCCAGCCTTCAAAATGATTCTCGCGAAGTCTTGTCGCTACACTCTCTGATAAAAGATAGAGAACCAGCTTCACATCCTCATTATTCTCAAGGTCTCTCGGTGTGGTCGTACTGTTCCCGATGCTCTTGATCGGAGACTCAAGCCCGACTTCAGATACAGGTGTCTGGTCGTCGCCTCTTGCAAACATTGACAGCACCAGTCCCATCTTCCCGAACCATGAATGAAGCAGTGCCGGATCACACTCAGCCAGTTCTCCGATAGTCCTGATGCCGTAGTTATACAGCTTCTTTTCTGTCCTGCGACCGACGTACAGAAGGTCTGACACAGGCAGAGACCAGATCATCTTTTTATAATTATCATGATCAAATACTGTAATAGCATCCGGCTTCTTGTAATCCGATCCCAGCTTTGCATAGATCTTGTTCCATGAGACTCCTATCGAGACTGTGATACCCAGTTCTTTCTTTATCCTGCTGCTGATCTCCTGAGCTGCTATGAATCCATTCCTTATTGTCCTTGTGTGGTCTCCAATTATCCCACAGGTATCAGTGATATCTATCCAGCACTCGTCAAGCCCGAAGCTCTCGACCTTGTCAGAATACTCGTGATATATCTTCCTCGCCATCTGTGAAAATCTGATGTACAGATCCATCCGTGGCGGCACGAATACCACGTCAGGGCATGACTGCTTTGCCTGCCACAATGCCTGACCGGTCTTTACTCCTTGTCTCTTGGCTGCATAGTTCGCAGTCATCACTATACCATGTCTGGCCTCCGGATCACCACCGACCGCCAGCGGTCTGCCTGCAAGCTCCGGATGATGCAGCATCTCGACCGAAGCGTAGAAACAGTTGCAGTCCACATGCAGTATTATCCGCTCATCCACTATGCTCACCTCCGAATCATTGACATTCATTCTAGTCAGAGTATATATCTTTTATAAAAAGAATAAAAGCGCCACATGTGTCACATTTTCTATTTTAATTGGATTTATTGTTGATTTTAGGATATCGGCGTGATATACTGTGAATAATAAAACGACACGAAAGAGGTACACGCAATGAAAGAAGTAGGTAATCTCATAAAGTTCTATCGAAAGAAATCCGGTCTAAGACAGGCTGAGCTTGCTGCGGAGCTGAGCAGGACAGCCGGCATCAACATCACGAATAAGGCTGTCTCTGCATGGGAATCAGGTACTGCGGAGCCGTCCGTCACCACGTTTCTATATGTATGCCGGATTCTTCAGATCCCAGACTTTATGGAAGCGTACTTCGGGGACAATCCTGCAAATCCTCTGTCAGTGCTGAATGAAGAAGGTAAGGCAAAGGTTCAGGACTACATCGTCCAGCTGGCGCATCCTGTCAGCTACCTGAAGGAAACGAATGATGGGAATATTGCAGACTTCTCTACCGAAGCAGAAAAGGTCAGAAAAAAAGCCTTCTATGCTCGTGTATCAGCCGGTACCGGAGACTTCCTCGATTCAGATGAGTATACATGGATTGAAGTAGATAAGAGCATTGCTGATAAATTCGATTTTGCCGTCACAGTACATGGAGACAGTATGGAGCCTGATTTCCATGACCATGATCTGGTCTATGTCAGACAGCAGAATACCCTTGAGAATGGACAGATTGGCATCTTCGACTGGAATGGAGACGCATATATCAAGAAGTATAAGAGCGATCAGTCCGGCACATATCTCATTTCTCTGAATGATTCAAGGCCTGAGTATGCGCCAAAGAAGATTGATATAGAAAACGACTTATTCCGTATCTTCGGAAGAGTCGTTGCAAAACAGTGATCTGGGAGGAAGTGCTGTAAATATGAGTGTTGAAGTAGAAAATCAGCTGCGTGAATGCCGCAGGGAAAAGGGTGTCTCCCAACAGGACGTGGCTGACGCAATAAAGGTAGACCGCCGTTCGATCATCAGATATGAGAACGGAGTCCGCACGCCAACCCTGGCTACTGCTCTCCGCCTGTCAGATTATTATGAGCGCCCGGTAAATGATATTTTTCATCTGGAGAAAATTGTAAAAAGCAAATGAAATGGAGGTGAATCCGCTCACTAATACCCACGGGCAAGCCCGTGGGGTTGTCTAACAACCCTTGGTGAGTAGCCTAAGTGTTTTGAACACTACGTTAGGAGAGAATATATAGTTACCTGCGGATGTAGTACCAAGTCTGCAGCTCTAAGACAAGTGATTAAACAATTCTGAGGTATAGGAACAGTGTTGCTTGTATAAAACCTCTCACTAACATTGGCGATGGTACACTAACCACCCTTCGGGGTGAGTAATTAAAACCTTTCAAGGTTTTAAGAAAGGAGTACGACTTATGGTTTATGTATTATCAAAAACCGGACAGCCTTTAATGCCTACAGAAAACCATGCTAAAGTACGTATTCTTTTAAAGCAAGGTAAGGCAAAGGTAGTGCACCGCTGTCCGTTTACAATACAACTGTTATATAGTAGCACGAACTATACACAAAAGGTAACTTTAGGTGTAGATAGCGGAAGTAAGCACATCGGTCTTTCAGCAACTACAAAGGATAAAGTATTATTTGAATCCGATGTAGAGCTTAGAAACGATATTGTGGATTTGCTTTCTACTCGTAGAGAATTAAGGCGTTCCCGTAGGAGTCGTAAACTCCGTCACCGTAAACCAAGATTTGATAATCGCAGGCGTAGTGACAGATGGTTAGCACCTTCTGTAAAACAAAAAGTAGACTCTCACATTACGATGATAGCAAAAATGCACAAAATACTGCCTATCACAAATATCATAGTAGAAGTAGCCTCTTTCGATATACAAAAGATTAAAAATCCTACCATAAGTGGTGTCGATTATCAGCAGGGCGAACAGTTAGGCTTTTGGAATGTCAGAGAATATGTGCTTTTCCGTGACGGTCACACTTGTCAGTGCTGCAAAGGTAAATCTAAAGACAAAATCCTTAATGTACATCACATAGAAAGTCGTAAGACAGGTGGTAATGCACCTAACAATCTTATTACGCTATGTGAAACCTGTCATACTGGATATCATAAGGGAACCGTAAAACTGCCTAAGACAATACATAGAGGAATGTCTTTTAAGGATGCTACATTTATGGGTATTATGCGTTGGGCTTTGTTTGGGAAACTTAAAACTATATATCCAGATGTAAAGCTTACTTACGGATATATCACTAAAAACACTCGTATTAAAAACAGCTTGCCAAAGGATCATTATATAGATGCTCGTTGTATTAGTGGCAATCCCAATGCCATTAGTAATGGAGATGTCTATTATTACAAAAAAGTTCGTTGCCACAATAGGCAGATACATAAGAATACCATTCTTAAAGGTGGTTATCGTAAACGAAATCAAGCAGCCTACGAAGTTAAAGGTTTTAGGTTATACGATCAAGTCCTGTGGAAAGGTCAGAAGTGCTTTATTTTTGGCCGCAGGGCAACCGGGCGCATGGATTTGAGGCTTTTAGATGGAACACATGTCAATCCTGTGGGTTTCCCCGCTAAATATTTATGACCGTCATGGTAATTACAAGAGTCCGTCCGGCACGACCGTTTCTATGTCGGGCTGCCTGATGACTGGAGCCGTGACAAGATTATTAAAGCAGCATTGGTGTCCACATTTACGCTAGCGGTACAGAATATGTCAGCATTAGGATGCACATCAATGAATGCCAAAAGGAAATATTATGCGTATTTTATTTGCTCCAATGGAGGGACTTACTGGATATACATTTCGTAATGTACATCACAGACTGTATGACGGCATCAGTGAATATTTCACACCGTTTCTCGCGATACGTCAGACCAGGAAATGGAAGACCAGAGAGATAAAAGATATTGATCCTATCAACAATCAGGGGATCACTGTTGTTCCACAGCTTCTGACAAATAATGCCGATGATTTCATCTGGGCCGCCCGTAATCTCGCTGCAATGGGTTATGCTGAGGTAAATCTGAATCTCGGATGCCCTTCTGCTACTGTCGTCACCAAGCATAAAGGTGCCGGGTTCCTGGGAGATCCTGGTGCTCTGGATATATTTTTTGAAAAAATATTTGAAGAACTATCTGATGAAATCAGTATATCTGTAAAAACAAGGCTGGGACTTTCTCATGCTTCTGAAATGACAGGACTCCTCAGGATATTCAACAGGTATCCTATCAAGAGGCTTATTGTACATCCCCGGGTTCGTGAAGACTATTACACCGGACCAATCGACCTGGATGCATTCCAAATGGTATTAGAAAATTCAGTCAACCCTGTCGTATATAATGGCGAGATCAACTCTGTAGAAGATTATCAGAAAATCATACGTGACTTTCCTCACCTGAATGAGATAATGATAGGCCGTGGACTGATACGCCATCCTGATCTGGCTGAAAGAATTTTCGGAATTACTACCGATTCAGAGGCGACGCAGCGATTCTTCACGTTTCATGACAGTCTGCTTGCGGAATACCTCAATGACATGCAGGAACCAGATAACTGCCTTCAGAAAATGAAGGACTTATGGAACTTCTGGACCTGTGATTTTCCTGACAGAACCAGGGAAATCAAAAAGATAAAGAAGGCCAGATCATTGGATGAATACAGACTGGCTGTACAGTTTCTGCAGTAAGACAGGGGACGGTTCTCTGTACATCTGGTCAAATGCAAATGCATGAAGTCCGGAACACTCAAACTTATCCGCCATCTTATTCATCAGTGTCGGCATAGGAAATGTGTACGGCTGTACTCCAAGATTTTTTTACTCATTGTGTTTGAGGCTTCGGGATACTTTGTGGGTAAAATCCCCGCCTGCGGTTATAACTAAACATTGAAAGGTCACCTCATTTTCGGTATCATTATCAGCGACTAAACA
>ONBW01000027.1 GCA_900316165.1 uncultured Lachnospiraceae bacterium
CAACGGCTCGCCACTAAAGACAGCCATCCGTGCTATGGGCGAGATCAAAAAGCAGCTTCCCCCGGAGGCTCATATCGTTCATTCCTGCTCGACAGGATATGGCGAGGCGCTCCTGAAATCAGCGTTCAAGCTCGATGACGGAGAGGTTGAGACTGTAGCTCACTACTATGCGGCAGCCTTCTTTGATCCGGACGTCGACTGTATCCTTGATATCGGCGGACAGGATATGAAGTGCATAAGGATAAAGGACCATACTATCGATTCAGTACAGCTGAACGAGGCATGTTCATCAGGCTGCGGTTCATTTATCGAGACGTTTGCTAAATCCTTAAACTACAGCGTAATTGATTTCGCGAAGGAAGCGCTTTTTGCAGAGCATCCTATCGACCTTGGAACACGCTGCACCGTTTTCATGAATTCAAAGGTAAAGCAGGCTCAGAAGGAGGGCGCATCGGTTGCCGACATCTCAGCCGGACTG
Organism: uncultured Lachnospiraceae bacterium; assembly: GCA_900316165.1. GTDB lineage: Bacteria > Bacillota > Clostridia > Lachnospirales > Lachnospiraceae > Weimeria. The sequence goes on from ONBW01000027.1 coordinate 479, forward strand.
GCTTACTCGGTCATAAAGAACGCTCTGTTTAAGGTTATTAAGCTTTCTGACCCTAAGCAGCTTGGAAAAAATGTCGTTGTACAGGGAGGTACCTTCTACAATGACGCTGTGCTCCGCGCTTTTGAAAAAATAGGCGGTCTCCACGTTACGAGACCTGATATCGCAGGTATCATGGGAGCCTTCGGTTCTGCTCTTATCGCTCGTGAGAGATACGAGGACGAAAAGACTACAACCATGCTTCCAATGGATGAGATCCTTGCCCTCACCTATACTACGAAGATGACTCACTGCCAGGGATGCACAAACAAGTGCATGCTGACAATCAACAGATTCTCGGACAACCGTCGTTTCATCACAGGAAACCGCTGCGAGAGAGGTCTTGGAAAGCCGAAGAATCCGGATAATATTCCGAACCTCTATAATTACAAGTATAAGAGAATCTTTGGATACGAGCCACTTAAGCCTGAGGAGGCAAAGCGCGGTGTCATCGGAATTCCTCGAGTTCTCAATATGTACGAGGATTATCCGTTCTGGGCGGTATTTTTCAAGGAGCTCGGCTTCTCGGTACAGTTATCACCTGATTCTTCTAGAAAGATATATGAGCTTGGAATCGAGAGCATCCCATCTGAGTCAGAGTGCTACCCGGCAAAGCTTACCCACGGTCATGTACAGTGGCTTATCAATAATGGAATCAAGACTATTTTCTATCCGTGCGTTCCTTACGAGAGAAACGAATTCCCTGATTCCAACAACCACTACAACTGCCCGATCGTTACGTCATATGCAGAGAATATCAAGAACAATGTCGAGGACATAAATGACGGCAAGGTCCGCTTCTTAAATCCGTTCATGGCATTTACGAATGAGGATGTTCTCGCTAATCAGCTCGTAAAGGTGTTCAAGAAGGAGTTCGACATCGAAGAGGGCGAGGTCAGAGACGCAGCTCACAAGGCTTGGTACGAGCTTCAGAAGACCAGACAGGATATAGAGAACAAGGGCGAAGAGGTAATCGAGTACTTGAAGAAGACCGGCCGCCACGGAATAGTTCTCTGCGGAAGACCTTACCACATAGATCCTGAGATTAACCACGGTATTCCGGACCTTATCACGACATATGGAATGGCAGTGCTTACAGAGGACTCAGTTTCACACTTAGGAAAGCTCGAGCGTCCTCTTATCGTAATGGATCAGTGGATGTACCACACGAGGATGTACTCCGCTGCGAACTTCGTAAAGAAGACTGATTTCCTCGATGTAATTCAGCTGAACTCATTCGGCTGCGGACTTGACGCTGTAACTACAGACTGTGTAAGTGATATCCTGACCAACTCAGGAAAAATATACACCTGCCTCAAAATCGATGAGGTAAATAACCTTGGAGCTGCCCGTATCCGTGTCCGTTCACTCCTTGCCGCAATCCGCGTAAGACAGAGAAAGCAGCAGAAGGACGAGGCAGAGAAGAGAAAAATAGTACCGGCTTCTTATCAGAGAAAAATATTTACGAAGGAGATGAAGGCCAATTACACGATCCTCGCTCCACAGATGTCGCCGATTCACTTCGACATCATAGCGCCGGCTATGTCGAGCGCAGGATTTACAGTAGTAGTTCCTGAGGTACCTGCAAAGGACTGTGTAGACAACGGACTCCGCTTCGTAAATAATGACGCCTGCTATCCGTCACTTCTCGTAGTAGGACAGTTTATCGCAGCACTTAAGTCAGGAAAGTACGATCTCGACAGGACAGCACTTCTTATCACCCAGACAGGTGGTGGATGCCGTGCGTCGAACTATATCGGATTTATCAGAAGGGCGCTTGCAAAGGCAGGCTATGAGAAGATTCCAGTAATCTCCTTAAACCTTGTAGGCCTCGAGAAGAACCCGGGCTTCAGGCTTGGACCGAAGGTCATCCAGCACGGACTCTACGGACTTGAATTCGGTGATATTTTCCTGAAGTGCTTATACCGCATGAGACCTTATGAAAAAGTAAAAGGCTCAGCTGATGCTCTCTACGAGAAATGGAAGAAGACAGTTATAGACTTCCTCTCACAGCCGAAGATGCTCTCACACGCCAAGTACAAGAAGATGTGCAGAGACATAATCCGTGACTTCGATAATCTGCCGATTACAGATCAAAAGAAGCCTAGAGTCGGAATCGTAGGCGAGATCATGGTTAAGTACTCTGTCGTAGCAAATAACCATTTGGCAGACCTTCTCGAGTCAGAGGGAGCAGAGGCAGTGGTACCTGACCTTACGGACTTCCTGCTTTACTGCTTTATCAACGAGAGATTCAAGAACGAAAATCTCGGTACACCGAAGAGGTCAGTAAAGCTCTCAAATCTCGGAATCAAGTTCTTCGAGTGGATGAGAAGTGCTGCAAGAAAAGCTTTTGATGAGTCAGAGCACTTCACAGCGCCAGCTTTCATCGACGATACAGCAAAGCGAGCAGCAAAGGTCGTATCGCTTGGTAACCAGACAGGTGAGGGATGGTTCCTTACAGGTGAGATGCTCGAGCTTATCGACGAGGGTGTGAACAACATCGTCTGCATCCAGCCGTTTGGCTGCCTACCGAACCACATCGTAGGAAAGGGCGTAATAAAGAAGCTCCGTGCCTTAAACCCAGGAGCCAATATTGCCGCAATCGATTACGATCCAGGTGCATCAGAGGTTAACCAGCTGAACCGAATCAAACTTATGCTTTCATCAGCATTTAAGAATCTTCAGAAAGAAGAGGATGAGAAAGCAGAGTTTAAAAAAGAAACTGAGCCAGAGGATGCAGAGGCGTCAAAGGCATCATAAATAAAAATATCTGTGCCGCTGGTAGATGGCACAGATATTTTTTATATAAATATTTGCGCATATCCATATGTAGTGTTAAAATATTTTTGTAGTTATGAAATTTGAGGGACTTAGATATGCCGACATATAAGAAAAACGGAAAAATAGAGCTGTTAAGGTTTATTTTTTGCATAACGATAATATTATTCCACTGCAGCAGGACATTTGGATTTCACCATTTGAATGTTGCAGGAGTTAGTATTCCATTGCTTAGACGCGGCTACTATGGAGTCGAATTTTTCTTTATAGTTTCGGGATTCTTAATGACCCGTTCAATACATGAGAAAAGAAAAAGTATAAAGCTTGGCATCGAAAAGCCAATAGAGCTGGGCAGAACGACAGTCAGATACATGCTGAAGAAATACATCGGAATTTTTTCCTATCATGTATTCCCATTCATAGCGTTGATGGCATTAAAGATAGTAGTAAAGGACATATATGACGGCGGAGCAAAGGACGTGGCACAGTATATTTTTAACTCAGTGCCGGAGTTTTTCTTCCTGCAGAAGTTCGGGTTTACAAATACTAATGTCGATGTGATAGAGTGGTACATCTCCGCAATGCTTATCGCGATGCTTATCCTCTACCCGATAATCTCGAAGTTCTACTATATATATACGAGAGCCGTAGGCCCGATCGTATCCCTCTGGATTCTCGGAGTGCTGCAGCACAACTACGATACTTTCGCTGATCAGGACAGATGGCTTGGAATAGGCTATGCCTGCGTATTCCGTGCGATAGCAGAGATATCCCTTGGTGCCTGCGCATTTGAACTCTGCAGAACCATAAGCCACAGGTATTTCAGCAGAAGAGACCGGGTTATTTTTACAATAGTAGAAGCAGCAGGCTTCTGCCTTACGATATTCTACTCGCTGTCATCCTATACATCGAAGTATGAGACACATGTGCTTATCTTCATGACGCTTTCAATCGTGTTTGCATTCTCAGGACAGACGCTCGGAAAGGGCGCATTCCAGAATGGACTCGTGATGTGGCTTGGCAAAATATCGATGCCGATGTACCTATGCCAGCTTTTGGGAATCAATATCGTAGCCGGTTTCCTCGACTTCATGCCGAAGGCCGCACAGACGACACTGGCACTTATTTTTACCTTTGTGTTGTCGCTCATTTCAATCCCAATTGGAGGCAGAATAAGAAAAGCAATAATTGACAAACGCGATTCAACAACGTACAATGAAACAAGTCTGTTATCTTAAAAGGAAGTAATATGTTAGACAAATTGGAACGCAAGCTGGGGAAGTATGCTATTCCAAGACTGATGAATTATATCATCGGTGGCTACGTCTTAGGCTATATACTATATGCCATCCAGGCGGTAACCGGAGCAGGAATCCTGTCGCTGATGACACTCGAACCATACTATATCTGCCATGGACAGATCTGGAGGCTTGTCACCTGGATCATGATCCCGCCGGAACAGAATATCATTTTTGCTATAATCATGATAATCTTCTACTGGCAGCTCGGAACAGCCCTGGAGAGAGTCTGGGGAACCTTCAGATTCAATGCCTACATGTTCGGAGGCATGATATTCACAATAATCGGAGCATTTGCCCTGTATATAATCGGAGCGCTGGTAAGCGGACACTGGAATTATGTCGGGCTTGGCACATATTTTTCAACGAATTATATCAACCTCAGCATTTTCCTGGCATTTGCGCTGACCTTCCCTGAGGAGAAGGTGCTCCTGTATTTCTTTATCCCGATAAAGATGAAGTGGATGGCTATTCTTTACGTCATATTTATTGCAATCGATGTCGTAAATGCCTTCACGCTTGGAACAGCAGGAATCCCGCTCATAGTAGCAATCGCAGCGTCACTTTTGAACTTCCTTATCTACTATCTGCAGATGAAGGGGATCAGGGGACCGCGTCAGACAAGACGACAGCGCGACTTCAGACGCGCATACAATAACGCGTCATGGAACGCCTACACCGGCGGCTCGCAATCCACAGATAGAAACACCCACAGCAAGCAGGTAGCCCGCCACAAGTGCTGCATCTGCGGCCGCACAGAGCTCACCAATCCGGAGCTCGACTTCCGCTACTGCACAAAGTGCAACGGCAACTACGAGTACTGCTCAGACCACTTATTTACGCATACGCATGTGAAATAATCTAATTGGAAAGTAAAAATTACGGTTTAGTAACGCACCTTGAGAAATGTGTTTTTCATCGTGCGCCCTATGAACTGTAAATAAGGGGAGGGGCTACACAGATACGGACGAGGGGACCTTATGGGACGCCGGTGCTTAGCGGCTGTATTTCAAGCCGCTTACGCACCGCTGCGTCACATACGGAGCGAGAGCGGGCCCCGAGCCGTATCTGTGTAAAGCCCCATCCCCGAATATAATGTTTTTGGAGGCACAAATTGAAAAACTTTATCGAGGAAGAAATAGATAAGGACTTAGCCAGCGGCCGCTACGACCACGTCGTAACCCGCTTCCCGCCGGAGCCAAACGGCTTTTTACATATAGGACACGCAAAGAGCATCCTCTTGAACTACGGATTAGCAGAGGAGTACCACGGCGAGTTCCACATGAGATTCGATGACACGAACCCGACCAAGGAGAAGTCCGAGTTCGTAGATGCCATCCAGGAGGATATCAAGTGGCTCGGAGCAAAGTGGGAAAAGACAATGTACGCCTCCGATTACTTTGATCAGATGTATGAGCTTGCAGTAAAGCTTATTAAGAAGGGAAAAGCCTATGCATCAGACCTCACAGCAGATCAGATCAGAGAGTACAGAGGAACCCTTACCGAACCAGGAAAGAAAGACCCGAACTCCGACAGGCCAATAGAGGAGTCACTTCAGATATTTGAGGACATGAAGGCAGGAAAGTATCCGGACGGAAGTATGGTACTCCGCGCAAAGATTGATATGTCATCGCCAAATATCAATATGCGTGACCCGATCATCTACAGAGTAGCCCACCTCTCACACCAGAGACAGGGAGACAAGTGGTGTATCTACCCGATGTATGACTTTGCCCACCCAATCGAAGACGCGATAGAGGGAGTCACCCATTCTATCTGTACACTCGAGTTCGAGGATCACAGACCACTCTATAACTGGGTCGTAGAAGAGTGTGAATTTAAAAATCCACCTAGACAGATAGAATTCGCAAAGCTCTATTTAAAGAATGTCGTAACAGGAAAGAGATATATCAAAAAGCTCGTAGAGGATGGAATCGTAGACGGCTGGGATGACCCGAGACTTGTATCGATTGCCGGACTCCGCCGCAGAGGCTATACACCGGAGTCGATAAAGAAATTCGTCGAGCTCGCAGGAGTAAGTAAGGCAAACTCTACAGCAGAGTATCCGATGCTTGAGTACTGCATCAGAGAAGATTTAAAGACCAAGGTGCCGAGAGTCATGGCAGTTCTTGATCCGGTAGAGCTTGTAATAGACAATTATCCTGATGGAGTTACAGAAAAGCTTCCGGTCATAAATAATGTTGAGAACGAAGCACTTGGAAGCAGAGAGGTTAATTTTTCAAAGCACCTCTATATCGAGAAGAGTGACTTCATGGAAGTGCCGGTAAAGAAGTACTTCCGTATGTTCCCAGGAAATGAAGTAAGACTTATGAATGCATACTTCGTTACCTGTACAGGTGTCGACAAAGATGAAAATGGTGATATAATAAGAATACATGCGACCTATGACCCGGCATCAAAGGGCGGTAATTCACCTGACGGAAGAAAGGTTAAGGGAACTATTCACTGGGTAGATGCAGGCAGCGCATTTAAGGCACCAGTAAGACTCTATGAGAACGTTATTGATGAGGAAAAGGGCGTCTACAATGAAGACGGCAGCCTGAACCTCAATCCTAATTCGCTCACAGTAAAGGAAGCATATATAGAGAGCTCTGTAAAGGACGCGAAGGCATATGACAGCTTCCAGTTTGTAAGAAATGGGTTCTTCACTACAGACTGCAAGGATTCTAAGCCAGACGAGCCGGTGTTCAACAGAATCGTTTCTCTGAAGAGTTCGTTTAAACTGCCTGTAAATAATTAAGGAGGTTATGACATGAACCTGTTGTCAGGACTTGAGAAGTTCGGTATTAAATCAGATGGACAGCTTGATATTACAGATGATGGCATCGAGAAAAAAGATAACGGCCAGATGCAGAGTGCTGTAAAGAAATCTATCGATGATCTCGAGGAGAAGGACCTGGTCCTTCAGAAGTCGGTGCAGTGTCCTATCTGTGACCATAAGTTCAAGGTACTTCAGGTAAAGAGTGCGAAGGTCAAGCGTATCGGAGCTGATTCAGATACGAGACCACACTATCATAATATCGATCCTCTGAAGTATGAGGTTATCGTCTGCCCACACTGTGGATATGCAGCTATGAACAAATACTTCGTTCATGTTTCAGCTACACAGATGAGATGGATAAAGGATGCGGTTACAAAGAATTTCACCCCGCTTTCCGATGATGTACCTGAGATCTACACAGCAGATGAGGCAGTTGACAGATATAAGCTTGCCCTGGTTTCGGCTATGGCAAAGCATGCCAGACTTTCAGAGAAATCACTGATCTGCCTTAGGATTGCCTGGATTAGACGTGACCAGGTAAAAGAGATGGCCAACGCAAATGCGGTAGAGGTCGGAAAGAAAAAGCAGATAACAGAAGAGTATGAGGGATTTTACAGACAGGCCTATGAGGGTTATACGAAGGCTTACAGCACAGAGACTGGACTTAATTCCACTGCGATAGAATTCCTTTTAGCAAACATGGCTATCCACTTTAAGGAATACAATACAGCAGCAAAGCTCATCTCGAGCCTGCTTGGAAATCCAAACACGAATCCAAGAGTCAAGGACCGCTGCCTTGACCTTAAGGATATAGTAGTAGCAGCACAGAAAAAATAAACGGAAACGGAAAAAGAAAGGATCACTAAAATGAGTAACAAGCTTAAAGTCGGTATTCTTGGCGGTACTGGAATGGTAGGACAGCGTTTTATCGCTATCCTTGCAAATCACCCTTGGTTCGAGGTAACTGAGATCGCAGCATCTCCGAGAAGCGCAGGAAAGACATACGAGGAGTGCGTAAAGGATCGTTGGAAGATGGATACGCCTATCCCGGAGTCAGTAAAGAATATCGTCGTTAAGAATGTAAACGATGTTGAAGAAGTATCAAAGGACGTAGATTTCTGCTTCTCAGCTGTCGATATGAAAAAGGACGAGATCAAGGCTATCGAGGAGGCTTATGCAAAGACTGAGACTCCTGTAGTTTCAAATAACTCAGCACACCGCTGGACACCTGACGTACCTATGGTAGTACCTGAAATCAATCCAGAGCACTTTGAGGTTATCGCTGCCCAGAAGAAGAGACTTGGCACAAAGCGCGGTTTCATCGCTGTAAAGCCTAACTGCTCTATCCAGTCATATGCACCTGTACTTACAGCATGGATGCCATTCCATCCTACAGAGGCTGTAGTTTCTACATACCAGGCTATCTCAGGAGCTGGAAAGACATTCAAGGACTGGCCGGAGATGGAGGGTAACATCATCCCTTACATCGGTGGTGAGGAAGAGAAGTCCGAAAGAGAGCCTCTTAGAATCTGGGGTAAGGTTGAGAACGGACAGATCGTTCCTTCAGACTGCATGAAGATTACCTCACAGTGCATCAGAGTACCTATCCTCTATGGTCACACAGCTACTGTATTTGTAAACTTCAAGGATAAGCCTTCAAAGCAGGAGCTCATCGATGCGATGACTTCATTCTCAGGACTTCCACAGAAGCTTAATCTTCCATCAGCACCTAAGCAGTTCATCCGTTACATGGAAGAGGATGACAGACCACAGGTAAGACTTGATGTAAACTATGAGAACGGCATGGGAATCACTATCGGCCGTCTCCGTGAGGATTCTATTTTTGACTGGAAGTTCGTAGGTCTCTCACACAACACTATGAGAGGTGCTGCAGGCGGAGCAGTTCTCTGCGCAGAGCTCTTAAAGGCACAGGGCTATATTGAAGCAAAATAAAGGAGAATTTTATGGGGAAGAGTCTGTTTATAGCTGAAAAACCAATGGTCGCGAGAGCCTTCGCGGCCGTTTTTAATGACAACCTTAAGAAATACGACGGTTATCTCGAAGGGGATAAAACAGTCGTGACCTGGTGTGTGGGGCACTTAGTCACGATGAGCTACCCTGAGGTCTATGACCCGGAGATGAAGAAGTGGTCTATGAGCACACTTCCATTTCTGCCGGATCATTTCCTCTACGAGGTAATCCCTGGTGTAAAGAAGCAGTTTGATATAGTTTCAAGGCTTTTAAACCGTGAAGACGTAAGCCGTATCTACGTCTGCACAGATAGTGGACGTGAGGGTGAGTACATCTACCGTCTGGTAAGAAATCAGGCCGGAGTCCACGACAAGGACGAGCGTCGTGTATGGATCGACTCTCAGACTGATGAGGAGATAAAGCGTGGAATAAAAGAGGCCAGGCCTGAAAGTGACTATGACAGTCTTTCTGATGCAGCATACCTGCGGGCCAGGGAAGACTACCTGATGGGCATTAATTTTTCAAGGATCCTGACACTCAAATATGGCAGTCAGATGGCTTCATTCCTTAACACCAGAAGACAGGTTATAGCAGTAGGCCGCGTCATGACCTGTGTGCTTGGGATGGTCGTCCGCCGCGAGATAGAGATAAGACAGTTCGTAAAGACTCCGTTTTACCGGCTTGTGGCTTTTACTGAAGAGGATGAGAAAAAAGCTGTCGCCTTTGAGTGGAGAGCGAGAAAGGGTTCTGCCTATTTCGATTCGCCGCTTCTCTATAAGGAAAACGGCTTTAAGAAGAGAGACGACGCGTACGACCTCGCGAAGCTTATAGGTGGTCCTGATGAGCTTAAGGAGAAGGATTCGGCGAAGTGTGATATGGAGCTTACAGTGCTCTCTGTTCAGAAAAAGGACGAGAAGAAAAATCCACCGCTCCTTTATAATCTCGCTGAGATCCAGAATGATGCTTCGAAGTTCTTTAAGATAAGCCCGGATCAGACTCTCCAGATAATCCAGTCACTTTACGAGAAAAAGCTTGTGACCTATCCGAGAACCGACGCGAGAGTTTTATCGTCTGCGATAGCAAAGGAAATCGATAAGAACCTTAAGGGACTTTCAACGCTTTCTATTTTTAAACCCTTTACTGATCAGATTTTTGCGAGCGGATCGTACAAGACTATTGGAAAGACGCGCTATACAGATGATAAAAAAATAACCGACCACTACGCCATTATTCCGACTGGTCAGGGACTTGGTGTCCTAAAGAGCTTGAATCCTACCGAGCAGAGAGTCTATGAGACGATAGCCAGAAGGTTTCTTGCGATATTTTTCCCGCAGGCTGTCTATAAAAAGACGGCTGTCGAGGCAGTAAAGGATAGCGAGCATTTTTTCGCTAATGAAAAATACCTCGACAAAGAGGGCTACCTCGCGGTGATGCATTATTCATTTTTAAAGGATAAAAATGATGATAATGCCGGAAGCGAGCTTTTATCGCAGATAAAGAAGGGTGATAAGGTGCCGGTAAAGCTGCTATCTATCAAAGAAGGCGAGACTGCACCGCCGAAGAGATACACCTCTGGTTCTATGATCCTTGCAATGGAAAATGCCGGCTCACTTATAGAAGACGATGAGCTGAGAGAGCAGATAAAGTCGAATGGTATCGGCACATCCGCGACCCGTGCCGGGATTTTAGAGAAGCTCGTCAAGAACAGATATCTGTCTTTAAATAAAAAAACACAGGTCATTACGCCTACTCTTACAGGCGAGATGATATACTATGTGGTCGGATACTCCATCAGGCCGATGCTCGACCCGATTCTTACAGCCAGCTGGGAGAAGGGATTATCACAGGTGGCAGACGGAGTGATAGGAGAGGATGACTATATGAAAAAGCTTACGGCCTTTATCAGGAAATACACTGATGAAGTAAAGTCTGAGAACAATGGAGCGGTTCTTTCGAAGTGCTTTAATTACGCGTCTCAGTTTTATAAGAAGGGTTCGTATGGCGGAGTAGCAAAGGAGAAGAAAAGCAAATGAACTGCAGAATAAAGGATATGTACGACCTGACTCATACTATAGCAGCACCGCTCCTTGAGAAATTCGATTATCCGTGGGAGGTCCTTCCACATATCGGAGATTTCATAAAGGAGATCGGGCCGAAGCTCGACAAGGCTGTATATGAGGACAGAGGCGGTTTTGTCTATATAGCAAAGTCCGTAAAATTCTTAAATGAGGCGACAAACACTATCATCGGTCCATGCATCATCGGACCTGATACAGAAGTCCGCCCTGGTGCCTTCATCAGAGGAAATGCCATAATCGGAGCCTCCTGTGTAGTCGGAAATTCTACTGAGATAAAGAACGACATCATCTTCGACAATGTCGAGGTACCTCACTACAACTACGTGGGCGATTCGGTGCTTGGCTTCCACGCTCATATGGGAGCAGGCTCCATCACAAGTAATATCAAAAGTGACAGGACCAATGTCGTGATAAAGGATTTCTCTACCGGTGAGAAGATCGAGACTGGCCTTAGAAAAATAGGCGCTCTCTTAGGAGACTATGTAGAGGTCGGCTGCAATACAGTCTTAAACCCTGGGAGTGTCGTAGGACCACATTCTACGATTTATCCTGTATCTATGATAAGAGGCGTGATCCCTGCCAACTCTCTCGTAAAGAACCGGGCAGAGCAGGAAATAGTAAGCAAGAATTAATAAAAACAAAACAAAAAGCTGCGGCGCGAGCCACAGCTTTTTTAGTTGGAAAAAGAAAAAAGATTACTTAACATTGACTGTTCTATTTGATTGTACTAAAATGACATTGTTTAGTAAAGTTCTATTTTTTCATTGATGAAATGAAAATATTTCATTATTGAAAAAAGAACATCTGGAAAGGAAAAAGATTAGTGACACTATTATCGTACGAGATTTTCCAAACGATTTTGGAACAGGGATCGTTTGCGAAAGCGGCTCAGGTACTCCATCTGACGCCGTCCGCAATCAGCCATTCTATCTCGTCTATGGAGGAGGAGATTGGCTTTGCGCTCTTTATCAGAGGTAAAAACGGAGTAAAGCTGTCAAGCGCGGGCGAAGAGATAAACCCGTACATTCAGCGGATTGTAGCTGCTGAGCAGAACCTGAAGCAGGCTGTTTCACAGATGAAGGGCCTTGGCGCCGGAAAGGTTAACATCGGAACCATCAATTCCGTCTGCCTTGCCTGGATTCCTGATATCATCAGGACCTTCGGAGAGGAACATCCTCAGATAGCAGTTGAGCTGTATCAGGGCTCTTATAACGATGTGGTAGAGTGGGTCAGAAACGGAACCATTGACATCGGCATTTTATCAGAGGCGGCTTCTGACGGGCTTCCATTTATTCCGCTTATGGAGGATGACCTGGTGGCTGTTGTTCCTAAGGGATACATGCCGAAGGAGACAAAGGTCATCACACCTGAGGACCTTAAGGGCCAGCCGTTCGTCATTCAGCAGGACAGCTGTGATATAGATATCATCAAATATTTGGATGAGTATAACCTTCAGGTCCGCGCCAACTGCCACATCCTTGACGATCAGTCGGCTATAGCCATGGTAGAGTGTAAGACCGGTATCCTTCTTATGCCGCGCCTTGGCCTTATCAATCCGCCTGAAGATGTAGTCATTTACCCGCTCTATCCGAGACATTACAGAAAGCTGGGAATTGCCTGCCTTTCAAAGGACTTCCTGTCACCATCGGCAAGAGTAATGACACAGCATATCAAAGACTATGTCGCACAGTTCACAGAAGAATAATCTATGGATACGCAGATCATTAAACTCGATAAGTATTACAGCTGTCTGATGGGAGACTGCCCGATGCACTGCTGCAACGGCTGGACTATTCCTGTCGACGGCGATACCTGGAGCCGTATCGAAAAAGATAAGACTGATACAGGAGAGAAGCTGCGTAAGCATATCACTGGAAAAAGTGACGACGACCGGCAGATTAAAAAAGTCTTCGGCCGCTGTCCTTTTCTTACAGAAAAAAAGCTCTGCGGAGTGCAGTGTAAGGAGAGGACTGACCTGATGCCATTAGTGTGCAGGCAGTTCCCTCACCAGGTGCTTGACCTAGGCGACAGAAGAGAAGTAACTATCTATCTGTCGTGCTATTCGGCTGCCAAGGCTTTCTGTGAGCATCCGGATGACGTTTATTTTTCCAAGGGAGGAGAAAAGTTCGAATCCTACTACATCATCGAAAACAGAGATGAACCATTTCTTGATTTCCTTTTAAGCGAGAGAAAAAAGCTTTTAGATATCATAGCTGACACCTCACATGGGCTGCCGGTTATTTTTTCAAGTGTCTATGCCTATGCTGCGGCCACGAACGCAAGGTATCTAAGCAATCAGACGCGGTCTGCTGTATCGGAAGTGGAGTTTAGTTTCGATCCTGATGGCTGGGGTGAATTCGCAGTTACAGACGGCACGGACTACGCGTTTTTCCCGATAACACTGATGGATAAGTGCATCCTTAACCTGGTAAATTACGGCTATCTCTTCCTTCGGAACAAAAGACTTTACCGCCTGATAAAGAAGTATGAAAAGCTCTTCGGTGGCCTCTATGAGGGAGCGGCGGAGCAGTGGCTTAATGAAAAAATAAACGCTCTCTACAAGGCTGATCCGTCATTTGAAAAGCGGCACCGGAACTATTTTTACTATACCATGGTTCAGCTCTATCCTCTCGCGTACGAGAGCTATTTCTGGCAGAGGCAGACACTGCTTTCGATTTTCTATACCGAGCTTCTTATGATCTTCGATGTGACTGAGTTCGAAAGCTCCGGAAAAGTGCCGGACCTGAAGACGCAGATCCTTGACCTGTGCTGCATTGAGCGCGGCACGCGGCATAACCCGTCGATGACTAACAATATCTACAACGTAATTCGCAAAGATTTTATATAATTTCTCATATATGCACAAATTTCAAGCAGACACCTACTGAAATTTGTGCATTTTTTCTAAATTTTACTTGTATACGAGGTGCGAATAGGGTAAAATAGCTATGTTATAAATTTTAAGGATCAACAATCCGCCAAAAGGGTTCCAAAAAGGGAAAGGACAGGTGATGTTATTTGGCGAAGGAAGTTATTGATCGTATCAGAAAGGCCGAGACCGATCTGGAAGACAGCTCTCAGGCTGCAAAGAGACAGGCGGCAGAGCTTATCGAGAAGGCTAAGACTGATGCGAAGGAGTCAAGAAGCAAACGACTTTCTGAGGCCAGAGACAAGGCTTCGGCTCTTGTAAAAGCAGCGCAAGAGGAATCAGACCACTCACTAGAGAGTGCCCGTCTTGAGGGAGCAGGGGTTAAGAAAGAGCTCCTGGAGAAAGTCGGAAGCAAAAAGGATGAGGCAGTCACGAAAGTGATCGCGGCTCTGACATCTTAAGAAAGGAGGAGTACACATGGCTGTAATGCCTATGAAACGCATGACGCTTATAGCTATGCGTCGTGACAGAAAGCAGTTACTCCAGTTTCTGCAGAGGCAGGGCACCACAGAGATAGACACAGACGTACCCGATGACGGCATCTACAAGAAAATCGATGTTTCATCGCAGAAGCAGATATTTCTTAAAAATATCAAGCAGGCCGAGGATGCACTGGAAATCCTGGCTAAAATCGCTCCTGAAAAGAAATCTCTCCTTTCATCGTTTGAGGGCAGAGAGGTCATCTCACTCGAGGATTTCGAGAAGAACCTCGACAGAAGAAATGACATTATGGCTGTCATTTCAAAAATAAACGCTCTCTATAAAGAAAACCTCGAGCTCATAGCTCAGGTGCCTAAGGATGAGATGGACAGGGAGGCCTTAGTTCCATGGGAAGGCTTTGATCTGCCACTTGATTTTTCAGGGACAGAGAAGACGAAGGCCTTTATCGGAACACTTCCGGGAGATGTGTCAGCAGAGGATATCTACCTGACACTCGGAATGCTCTTCAAGGAATCGGACAAGGTCGATGTAGAGATAATCTCGAGGTCGCAGCAGTACACGGCTGTGATGTTTGTCACAGGAAATGATAATGCTGAGGAGCTTAAGGATGTCCTCCACAGGATGAACTTTACTAAGGCTCCTTCAAATGCAGTTACTGATTCAGACGGAACGTCTCTTACTCCGGCAAAGGCTATTGAGAGAATAGATGCCGAGACCGCGAGAAAGACTGCCAGAAGAAAGCAGATCATTTCTGAGATTACAGACTTAGCTGACAGCAGGCATGACATCGAGCTCATCAGGGATTACTTCCAGATGAGAAAGGATAAGTACGATGTCATCGGAAGCATAAACCAGTCGTCGCATGTTGTTATTATTACCGGTTATGTGGCAGCTGAGGATGTGCCAAAGCTTGAGGCAGCACTTAATGAACGCTTTGAGTTAGCATGTGATTTCTCAGATCCGCCTGAGGATGCGGATGTACCGGTTAAGCTTAAGAATAATGCTTTTGCAGCTCCTGTAGAGGGAGTTATCGCGAGCTACTCACTTCCAGGAAAGGGTGAGGTCGATCCGTCAATGGCTGTGTCATTGTTCTATTATTTCTTCTTCGGACTGATGCTTTCTGATGCCGCTTACGGTATCATTATTGCTTTAGCCTGCGGGCTTATCTTAAAGAAGTTTAAGAACATGGAGCCGGGGACAAGAAAGACTTTCCAGATGTTTTTCTTCTGTGGAGTCGCTACTACGATAGTTGGTTTTATTTTTGGAAGCTTCTTTGGAGATGTGGTTTCCTCAGTGGCCCAGACCTTTGGCCATATGCCGAAGGCTGCCGCAGATAAGCTTCTTCCACCTATCTGGTTTAACCCATTAAGCGACCCGATAAAGATGCTTACGTTCTGCTTTGCAGTAGGTCTTATCCATCTGTTTACAGGACTTGGCATTCTGATGTATCAGGATATAAAGAACGGACATGTGCTTGACGCCATTTACGATGGACTTTTCTGGTATATGTTCGTAGGAGGCTGCGTACTTCTTCTGCTCTGCCTTCCTATGATCACAGGAATGCTTGGACTTTCATTTACACTTGGTGCAACAGTTAAGAAAGTCAGCATCTGGATAACGCTTATCGGGTTTGTCGGCGTCGTACTTTTCTCAGGAAGAGAATCGAGAAACTGGGGAAAGAGGCTTGCAAAAGGTCTCTACGGTGCATACGGTATCACTGGTTACTTATCTGATGTGCTCTCTTATTCGAGACTTTTAGCATTAGGACTTGCTACATCAGTTATCTCATCGGTGTTCAACACTATGGCAGGAATGGTTGGCGGAGCACTTCCTATAGCAATCGGAGTTGTGCTCTATGCGGTTATTTTTATAATCGGCCACATCCTGAATATGGCTATCAATGCGCTTGGCGCATATGTACATACCAACAGACTTCAGTACGTGGAGTTCTTTGGTAAATTCTACAACGGTGGCGGACGTCCTTTCGAGGCGTTTGACCAGAAAACAAAATACATAAGGATTAAGGAGGATATCTGACTTATGAGTATGGGAACAGTTTGGGCGCTGCTTGGAGCAGCATTATCAGCACTTCTTGCAGGTGCAGGTTCAGCAATTGGTGTAGGTAAAGCCGGACAGGCAGCAGCAGGAGTCGTAACGGAGGATCCGTCACTTTTCTCTAAGGTGCTTATCCTTCAGCTTCTTCCTGGTACACAGGGTATTTACGGACTGCTGATCGCATTCATCACTCTTACAAACATCGGTATCATGGGCGGCTCAGCAGACATGAGCGTACACAAGGGAATGCTTTACTTCTGTGCCTGCCTTCCAATGGCTATTGTTGGTCTTATCTCAGCTATCTGCCAGGCTAACGCAGCAGTTTCTGCTATCGGACTTGTAGCAAAGAAGCCGGATCAGTTCGGTAAAGCTATGATCTTCCCGGCAATGGTTGAGACCTACGCTATCCTTGCACTCCTCGTTTCGATTCTTTCAATCTTTGGAGTATCTGCACTGAAATGACCGAAAGCTTGTAGACGAGAACAAGGCGAAGCCGTAGTTCGAGTCACAAGCGAGGTCGTCATTCGAGATTAGTGAACGCGAGCCAAAGGCGATGCGTGAACTTAACGAGAATGACTTCCTCTCAAAGAAAGGAGTACAGATATGACAGGTCTTGACAAGATCATAAATGAGATAAAAGAGGAGTCAGATCAGACAACTGCTGAGATCATCAAAGGTGGCCGAGAAAAGGCTGAAGAGATTGCTGCCGCAGCTGAGAAGGAAACCGCTGCTGCAGAGAAAGAGATAAGCAGCAAGGCAGAGACCACTGTAAAACAGATAAAGCAGAGAGCAGCTGATGGAGCAGATCTCATTAAGAGAAGAGCAGTCCTTGCAGCAAAGCAGGAGATTATACAAGAGACTCTTGATGAAGCCAAAAATAAGCTTTATTCCATGTCAGATAATGACTACGCTGATTTTTTGGAGAAACTGATCCTTAAGAATGCTGATCAGGGAGAGGGCTCTGTATCAATTGGAAAAGAGGATGAAAAGAGGCTTCCGGCTGATTTCATCAGCCAGGTAAGCGGAAAGCTTCCTAGCGGAAAGACTCTTGTAAAGGCTTCTGATCCTGCTGATATAGACCATGGCGTTGTCCTCCGTTATGAGGGCTCAGCTGAGAATCTCTCTATCGACGAACTTTTTGCATCAAAGAGTGATGAGCTTACAGACATAGTAAAGGATATTTTATTTTAACCGCGAAAGGAGGTACTTATGTCAGAAAAGCAGTACACCTATGCGGTTGCCAGAATAAGAGCTAAGGAGCTTTCACTTTTAAATGATGCGTTTTTAGAGCAGCTGATCGGAGTAAAAACCGTTCCGGAGGTTATGGCACTTCTCTCTGAGAAGGGCTGGAAGGGCAGAGACAATTCTGAAAAGCAGGATCCTTTAGATGTCCTTTCATACGAGGAAGAGAAGACATATAAAACAGTCCTTGAGATGGTCGATGACCCGCATGCCTTTGATGTGTTCCTTCTGAAGAAGGATTTCCACAATCTTAAGGCTGCTGTAAAGGAGACTTTTTCAGGAAAGGCCTTTGCAGACATCTACGTACAGGGCGGGACCATTGATCCTGAAGTCATCAAAGAGGCTGCGTCTTCCGGTGATTTTTCCACGCTTCCTGATTCTATGAAGGAGGCAGGCAAAAAAGCTCTTGATACTCTGCTTCATTACAGAGATGGACAGCTCTGCGACATTATTATCGACAAGGCGTGCCTTGATCAGATAAAGAAGGCGTCAAAGCAGAACAAAAATGAACTGATAAAGCGCTACGGCGAGCTTACAGTAGCTCTTGCAGACATAAAGACAGCTGTAAGAGGCGCACATGCGAAGAAGGATCCGGCATTTTTCAAGGAGGCACTTGCAGAGTGTGATACTCTTGATATCACCCGTCTAACTGAAGCTGCCTCACTTGGCACGGACGACATCTATGACTACCTGGAGAACACCAGCTATAAGGATGCAGTAGAGGCGCTTAAGAAGTCATTTTTCGCTTTCGAGAAATGGTGCAACGATGCTCTTATGGAGTCTATAAGACCCGAGAAGGCTCATCCGTTTACTATTGGTCCTCTTGCAGCTTACATCCTCGCCCGCGAGAGCGAGATAAGCTCAGTCAGGATGATAATCACAGGTAAGGAAAATGACCTTCCGGATCAGATGATAAGGGAAAGGATAAGCAGGACATATGTATAAGATCGCAGTTATGGGTGACTGGGACTCGATATATGGCTTTAAAGCACTAGGCCTTGATACATATCCTGTCACAGATCCCGATGAAGCAGAGAAAACGCTTCATACCTTAGCAGAACAGCAGACCGCAGTGATCTATATCACAGAGGCTCTAGCCGCGAAGATTGAAAAAGCTATTTCAAGCTACAGCGATGCTCCGCTTCCGGCTATAATACTTATTCCGGGTGCTTCCGGAAATACCGGAGAAGGACTTGCGTTAGTAAAGAAGAGCGTAGAGCAGGCGGTAGGATCTGACATTATTTTTGGCAACGATTAAGGAGAAGACATGAGTTTAGGTACGATAAAAAAAGTAGCCGGGCCTCTTGTCATAGCAGAGGGGATGCGCGAAGCGAACATGTTCGATGTGGTGCGTGTATCAAAGCAGCGACTCATCGGCGAGATCATCGAAATGCACGGTGATCAGGCTTCCATTCAGGTATATGAAGAGACATCCGGACTTGGACCGGGAGAACCGGTAGAGTCTACTGGCGAACCGATGAGCGTTGAGCTTGGACCTGGCCTTATCGGAAACATCTACGATGGAATCGAGAGACCCCTCGAGGAGATCATGGAGGTCACACACTCAAACAACCTTCAGCGAGGAGTTGAAGTACCGGCACTTCCAAGAGATAAGGTATGGCACTTCGTTCCGACCGCACAGGTAGGAGACGAGGTCAGCGCCGGAGACATCATTGGAACAGTAGCCGAGACACCGGTAGTAACCCAGAAGATTATGGTACCATTTGGTATCAGTGGCAAAATAAAAGCCATCGCTGAGGGTGACTACAAGGTTACAGATACAGTAGCTACCATCACTACAGATAAGGGTGATAAGACAGTAGCAATGCTTCAGAAGTGGCCTGTTCGTAAGGAGAGACCTTACAAGCAGAAGCTTTCTCCTGACAGACCTCTTATCACAGGACAGAGAGTAATCGATACACTCTTCCCGATAGCAAAGGGTGGTGTTGCTGCAGTTCCAGGACCTTTCGGTTCAGGAAAGACAGTCGTTCAGCACCAGCTCGCAAAGTGGGCAGATGCAGACATTGTTGTTTACATCGGCTGTGGTGAGCGTGGAAACGAGATGACCGATGTATTAAACGAGTTCCCTACACTGAAGGACCCGAAGACCGGACATTCCCTTATGGAAAGAACCGTTCTTATCGCAAATACATCTGATATGCCTGTTGCAGCACGTGAGGCTTCTATTTACACAGGTATTACTATTGCAGAGTATTTCCGTGATATGGGATACTCAGTAGCACTTATGGCAGACTCTACAAGCCGTTGGGCTGAGGCTCTTCGTGAGATGTCTGGACGTCTTGAGGAGATGCCTGGTGAGGAAGGTTACCCGGCTTACTTAGGAAGCCGTCTGGCACAGTTCTATGAGAGAGCAGGACATGTAAAATGTTTGGGAAGCGACGACAGAGAGGGCGCGCTTTCCGTTATCGGAGCCGTATCTCCTGCCGGTGGTGATATTTCAGAGCCGGTTACGCAGGCTACGCTTCGTATCGTAAAGGTATTCTGGTCACTTGATGCTGACCTCGCTTATCAGCGCCATTTCCCAGCTATCAACTGGCTGACCTCATATTCACTTTACTTAGACAGCCTTGGCAAATGGTTCGACGCGAATGTCGATGAGGACTGGATGACCCTCAGGGGCCGTATGATGAGTATCCTCTCAGACGAGAGCAAGCTCAAAGAAATGGTACAGCTCGTCGGAATGGACGCACTTTCTGCTCCAGACAGACTAAAAATGGAGGCTGCCCGTTCAATCCGTGAGGATTTCCTGCATCAGGACGCCTTCCACGAGATCGATACTTTCTCATCGCTTAAGAAGCAGTATATGATGATGGACCTCGTACTTTCATACTATGATAAGTCCATGGAAGCTTTGGATGAGGGAGCATCTCTTAACAGCCTGATCGGACTTCCTGTCCGTGAGGAAATCGGCCGTTTCAAGTACACTCCGGAGAGTGAGCTCAAGGGCAAATTCGATGAGGTCACAAAGGAGCTTGACAAGGAAATCGACGAAGCTAAAGCTAAAAAGGAGGACTTCTAATGCCTAGAGAATATAGAACGATACAGGAAGTCTCCGGCCCTCTGATGCTCGTACGTGGTGTCAGCGGTGTTACTTACGATGAGCTTGGAGAACTGGAGCTTGAAAACGGCGAGAAGCGCCGCTGCAAGGTCCTTGAGATAGATGGTGGAAATGCCCTGGTACAGCTCTTTGAGCCGTCAACAGGTATCAACCTCGATACTTCAAAGGTTCGCTTCCTTGGACGCCCGATGGAGCTCGGTGTATCAGAGGATATGCTCGGCCGTGTATTTGATGGTCTTGGAAGACCTATAGATGGCGGTCCTGAAATCCTTCCTGACGAGAGACGTGATATCAACGGTCTTCCTATGAACCCGGCTGCCCGTGCTTACCCGGAGGAGTTCATTGAGACTGGTATTTCAGCTATCGATGGTCTGAATACTCTGGTTCGTGGACAGAAGCTTCCTATTTTCTCAGCTTCAGGTCTTCCACACTCACAGCTGGCAGCACAGATTGCCCGTCAGGCAAAGGTTCGTGGAACAGATGAGCCATTCGCCGTTGTATTCGCAGCTATGGGTATTACCTTCGAGGAGGCTCACTTCTTCCAGGAGTCATTCAAGGAGACAGGCGCTATCGACAGGACAGTGCTCTTCGTAAACCTCGCAAATGATCCTGCTGTAGAGCGTATCGCTACACCTCGTATGGCTCTTACCGCAGCTGAGTACTTAGCATTTGAGAAAAATATGCACGTCCTCGTTATCATGACTGATATCACGAACTACGCCGACGCTCTTCGTGAGATTTCAGCAGCCCGTAAAGAGGTACCTGGACGTCGTGGATATCCTGGTTACATGTACACCGACCTCGCTTCACTCTATGAGAGAGCAGGACGTCAGAAGGGTAAGAAGGGTTCAATCACTATGATCCCTATCCTCACAATGCCTGAGGATGATAAGACTCATCCTATCCCTGACCTTACCGGATACATCACAGAGGGACAGATTATTCTTTCCCGTGAGCTCTATCAGAAGGGAATACAGCCGCCTATCGATGTACTTCCATCTCTTTCACGACTTAAGGATAAAGGTATCGGTGAAGGCAAGACCAGAGCTGATCACGCCAACACCATGAACCAGTTGTTTGCAGCCTATGCCCGTGGTAAAGACGCTAAAGAGCTTATGATCATCCTTGGTGAGGCAGCTCTTACTGATATCGATAAGCTGTATGCCAAGTTCGCTGATGAATTCGAGGAAAAGTATGTAAACCAGGGATACAATACTGACCGTTCTATCGAGGAGACTCTCGATATCGGCTGGGACCTTCTGCGTATCCTTCCTCGTTCCGAGCTGAAACGTATCAAGGATGAGTTCCTGGATAAGTACTATGAGAAGAAGTCATAAATAGAGCTGTTTTAGAACAGGAGGTATATTATGGCAGCTTCACATGTAAATCCTACCCGAATGGAGCTGACCCGTCAGAAGAAAAAGCTTCAGACGGCCTTAAAGGGACACAAGCTGTTAAAGGACAAGCGTGATGAGCTTATGCGCCGCTTCCTTGACCTCGTAAGAGAGGATAAAATCCTCCGTGAAGAGGTTGAAGAGGAGATTAAAAAGGCAAATAAGAGCTTCGTTCTTGCCGGAAGCCAGATGTCTAAGGAGGCTGTTTCTGTAGCTTTTATGGCTCCTAAGCAGGAGGTTTCGGTTGACGTTTCCACAAAGAATGTCATGAGTGTCGAGATTCCTGTGTTCGAGACGCAGTTCCGCGGAAGTGATGAGGGTGATTTTTATCCTTATGGATATGCTTTTACCTCAGCAGACCTCGATGAGGGCGTTGGAGCACTGTCAAGACTTCTTCCAAAGCTTTTAAAGCTTGCTGAAAGTGAGAAGTCCTGTCAGCTGATGGCAGCCGAGATAGAAAAGACGAGGCGCCGTGTAAACGCTCTTGAGCATGTGCTGATACCGCAGACTCAGGAGAATATCCGTTACATCACGATGAAACTCGACGAGAATGAGAGATCGTCGCAGGTTCGTCTGATGAAGGTTAAGGATATGATGCTTGAGGATGCACATCATTACAAGGAAAGACGGGATGCAGAGCCATTAAAAGAGGATGTATCTTAAAAAATACAAGGCACGAAACCGGAATGGCTTCGTGCCGTTTTTTAGGCAAAAAAGGCTTGCATTTGCCGTTAAGGTGTGTTAATATTATCAATTTTTGCTCTTACAATTTTTTTGAAAACATGATATAATTGTACTTGTTTAGAGATAGGACAAGGAGGACACATGTACAAGGTCGGCGATTATATCATGCACGAGACATCTGGCGTCTGTCAGGTGAAAGAGATTTCAGAGAAGGCACTTCACGGTAAGGGTTCAGAGAGGATGTACTACAGCCTCGAGCCTGTATTTGACAAGGGTGCTTCTGTTATCACACCAGTCGACTCGAAGACCAGAATCAGAGATGTGAAAAGCTCTGATGAGTTTGAGGAGCTTCTTGAAGAGGTACCTCAGATAGATGTAGTTAAGGAAGAGGGCAATCGTGCCCGTACTGAGAAGTTTAAAGAGAAAATTGCTCTGTTCGATCCGAAGCAGCTCGCTTCAGTAGTAAAGAGTATCTATCTGCACCAGAAGAAGAGACTTGCTTCAGGTAAGAAGGCTATGAGCTCAGATGAGAGAGTCATGGATGTAGCTGCACAGAGGCTCTTTGAGGAGATGGCTTTTGCCATGAAGACAGATATCGATACTGTTAAGCATGCATTTTTCAAAAAGCTCGATAATGAGGATGAATGATTTTATCTTGATACTGTAAAGCTTTTTTAAAATGAACGGAGAGAATTAATGATTACTCTGCTTGCGCGTCAGAGCGTTGACAGAAAAGTTTCTGACCACGTGTCAGTAATAGTAGGCAACTACGAATATTATTACGCCTGCGGGCTTTTAGACCGCAGGCTTTCTTTAGGCCTTTCTGCAGATATAAAGCCACAGGAGCTTTATGAAAAAATGCAGGAGGTTCTTTCTGATGTTCCTGTAGAAGCTCCCACTTCAGCAGATACGACGGATGATGACTACCTGAAGTATCTGATAAAGCGCTATGAGCCCGACGACAATTACGATGAACAGATGAAGGAGCTGCTGGCGATTTGTACTTTACAATTGTCTGATGAAGTTTTACCATAAGTCTATGAGTCGGTTAGTTTCTACTAGAAAAAAGAAAAAGAGAAAACCAGATTACAGAAAGATCATTTTATTCTTTGCTGTGATTATAGTCATAATTATTGTTGCAGTCTCAGTTCACAGCTGTCAGCAGAAGAGGGCAGCGGCAAAGGCTGAGGCAGCGAGACTTGCTGCTGAGGATGCTAAGGCCACTGATGCTATCGATGTGGAACTCCTTACTCCAAATAAGTACTCGAGGCCTGGTATCGCCTTGAAGCAGATAAACGGGATAGTAATGCATTATACTGCTAATCCTGGTGCTACTGCAATCGAGAACAGAAATTACTTCGAGGGACTAAAGGACAGCCACCAGACACACGCGAGCAGCCATTTTATCGTAGGACTGGACGGTGAGATCATCCAGTGTATCCCTACGAAGGAGGAGGCATACGCCTCGAACGAGAGAAACTCTGACACGCTTTCTATCGAGTGCTGCCACTATGCCAAGGACGGTAAATTCGAGTCTAAGACCTACGCTTCGATGGTGAAGCTCTGTGCTTATCTATGTCACAGATTTGGACTGACGGAGAAGGATATCATACGCCATTACGACGTCACTGGTAAGGACTGCCCGAAGTATTTCGTCGAGCATCCTAAGGCGTGGAAGAAGTTTAAGGCGGATGTGAAAGAGGCACTGGCGAACAAGGACTGGGAGCTGACAATCAATTCATGAAGAAATTCCTCATATATTCAGATAAAATACTTACTTCAATTACATATGCGGCGTATGTGGTTCTGCTTGTCTATGTCGTGGTGCGTTTCGGCTTCGGAAAGGAAATCCTGAAGGCTCTTC
The DNA here is from genome assembly GCA_900316165.1 of uncultured Lachnospiraceae bacterium. GTDB lineage: Bacteria > Bacillota > Clostridia > Lachnospirales > Lachnospiraceae > Weimeria. The sequence continues at coordinate 25,110 of ONBW01000027.1, forward strand.
TTATTCCGGCTACTGGATTTGCCTTAGAGACCTTTATACGTGACAGGCTGAATTTTGAGAGGCCGTATGAGAGGACAGGAGTGCCGCCTCTTATACCGAAGCAGACCAAGGGACACAGCTTCCCGAGCCGTCATGCGTTCTCTGTAACGATGATAGCGATGATGTACGTCTTCTACCTGCCGTACCTGGGGATTGTGATGCTCTGCGTTGCGGCCTTCCTCTGCGTCGTAAGAGTGAAGGGCGGCGTTCATTTTGTCAGGGATGTCATAGCCGGGGCAGCGCTCGCCGCAGGATATGCTGTGATTTTTATGCTTGTTTTTTTTCTTGACATGGGCAGGCGTTTTTGCTAGTATTTATTAATTAACAGCTAAAAAGATTGTAAGGAAAGCGAGGAAAAAATGGCTTCTATTATTGGTGAAGGAATCACATTTGATGACGTACTGCTCGTGCCGCAGTATTCGGAAGTAACTCCGAATATGATCGACCTCAAGACTAAACTGACTAACTCAATCACTCTGAACGTGCCGCTTATGTCCGCAGCTATGGACACTGTTACTGAGCACAGAATGGCTATCGCTATGGCCAGACAGGGTGGTATCGGTATCATCCATAAGAACATGTCGATAGAGGATCAGGCTGATGAGGTTGATAAGGTTAAGAGATCTGAGAACGGTGTCATTACAGATCCATTTTTCCTCTCACCTGATAATACACTTAAGGATGCCGAGGACCTGATGCACAAGTTCCGCATTTCAGGTGTGCCTATTACTGAGAAGGACGGAAAGCTCGTCGGCATTATCACTAACCGTGACTTAAAGTTCGAGGAGGACTATGACAGACCGATTAAGGAAGTCATGACCTCTGAGAACCTTATCACCGCTCCTGAGGGCATCACCCTTGATGAGGCTAAGAAGATTCTCGCTAAGGCCAGAAAAGAGAAGCTTCCTATCGTTGATAAGGAAGGAAGACTCAAGGGACTTATTACTATTAAGGATATCGAGAAGCAGATTAAGTACCCGAATTCAGCTAAGGATTCACAGGGCCGTCTTGTCTGCGGTGCTGGCGTTGGTATCACTGCGAACATGATGGAGAGAACTGAGGCCCTCGTTAAGGCTAAGGTTGACTGTATTGTTGTAGATTCAGCTCACGGCGATTCCAAGAACATCATAAACGCTGTAAAGGAGATAAAGAGTGCTTATCCTTCACTCCAAGTTATCGCTGGTAACATCGCTACAGGTGAGGGTGCCAAGCATCTTATCGAGGCTGGCGCTGACGCTGTCAAGTGCGGTATCGGACCTGGTTCTATCTGTACTACCCGTGTCGTTGCTGGTATAGGTGTTCCACAGATTACAGCTATCATGGACTGCTATAACGAGGCTAAGAAGTATGGAATCCCTGTCATCGCTGATGGCGGTATCCAGTTCTCAGGTGATATCGTTAAGGCTCTTGCAGCAGGCGGTAATGTCTGCATGATGGGTTCACTTTTCGCAGGCTGCGACGAGGCTCCTGGTGCTACTGAGCTCTATCAGGGCCGTAAGTACAAGGTCTACAGAGGCATGGGTTCTATCGCTGCCATGGAGAATGGTTCTAAGGACCGTTACTTCCAGGAAGGCGCCAAGAAGCTTGTTCCTGAGGGTGTTGAAGGCCGTGTCGCTTACAAGGGAAGCGTCGAGGACGTTATCTTCCAGATGATCGGCGGTATCAGAAGTGGTATGGGTTACAATGGTGCGCCTACCATCAAAGATCTGCAGGAGAAGGGTAAGTTCATAAAGATTACCTCAGCTTCTCTCAAGGAGAGCCATCCACATGACATCCACATCACAAAGGAAGCTCCGAACTATTCTATCGAAGACTAATTAAAAAATAAAAGATCCCGGCTAAGGCCTGATGTCAGCTTAATGACATTGGGTTTTAGCCGGGATTTTTTTGTAAAAAAAAGGAGCCCGGATTTCCGGACTCCCGGTGTGCACTGTTTTTGCCTTAAGGGAAAGGCATTTGATTCTATTACTGAAGGAGAGAAAGTACTCCCTGGTTGCTCTGGTTAGCTGCCTCTGTGCTTTTTAATTCAAATCATGCTGATTTCATGACATTGCAGGTGATTTTCTTGTGATAACAGACTTCACATCATCTTTACTTATATCTGCTACATCCGCTATCTGTTCTAAAGTATATCCCTTTCGATACATACTCATAATAAACTTTTCACTTGTTGATTTTGTTGCTTTTTCAACAGCTTTCTTCGTGGCTTTTTTTGCTTCTTTTCTATCTTCTTCCCGAGTCCTAGCTATAGCTCTTTCTTCGATTCCTTCTGCCAGATTACACATAATATTCACGTCCTCCCTGAAATCGCTTTTGATTGGAATGTTGTATTCGTCACCTATTATAGCAAGCTTTTCCTTCATCTGCAAATCATCTGAAAGCAGTGCGCTTATCAGCCGGTGTAGCTCGTATTTTTCTTCGCGCTCTGGTATATCGTTCGTGACACCAACCATTATGATATTTAACAGGTCCAGATTACCCTTCCAATCAAAAGGATTGAGCTTTTCATCTTTTACCAGATGAATGTGGCTTAAGATGTTCTCCTTCATATTCATGCAGATCCAAATACTGAAAACCTGCTTTATGTCATCATAATTGCTGCCTGTGAAATCCCGTTCCTTCTGTGAGGACACCAAACGACTCACATAAAATATAGCCCGATTTAATATACAATATCCTTTATGGAGAGCTTTGAGATAATAAACAGTAATAGAACCAATCTGCTCCTCAGCGGCATCCAAAAGATTATCAGCAGCATCAGGATTCTTTAATGTGAAATCAATATAGTCTACAGCGTTGTTGATGTCTCTTTCAGCAGAGGATGTGATGTGAATACTGTAATTCATTTTTTACGACGTTCCCTGATATCTGCAATGGCTTCAGAGAAAAAGCGTGTATTACCAGAAGCAATATTATCAATTCCGTCCTTTATCTGACTGTATAGTTCAAAGCGGCTGGTCAATTCTTCGTAAGTTTCTATACTCATAACAGCGAGATCTCCCTTTCCATTTTTGGTAATGAACACTGGCTCAGGGTATTTGTGACAAAACATGGAAATTTCGTTATAATTATTCCTTAAGTCAGCGCTTGATCTGATTTTTGGCATATAATCACCTCCATAATATATACAAAAATTATACATTAATTTTTGTATATAGGCAATTTGGTATTATAAAGACTTGAGGAACTGTATATTTTTATAATAACGCAGGACAATAAAGCCCTGCGTTTATTTTTTACAGATTGTTCTTCAAATAGACCTTATCCTTGTCGTCCTGGTCTATACCGAGATAACGCTTCGTTATGGCAAAGGAGCTGTGATTGTAGATACTCATCAGTATAGCTGGCTGGACGCCGCGCTTCCACGCAAAGTAGCCGAAAGTCTTTCTGAGCGAATGACAGCTGACATCCGAGGTAAGCCCAACGTAGTTAGCTGCTCTTTTTACAATTCTATAGGCCGTACTTCGATTCATCGGGTTGTTTCCTCTGCCAGTAAAAATATAGCTCTCCGGATCAGGCGCACTGCAATCTGACACGACATTCTTTATCGCATCCCTTAAGCTCCTGTTAACTGCAATATTTGCAGTTTTACCGGTTTTCTTTTCCTTTAATTTTATCCGGCTTTTTACCGTATGTGTCGTGCAGTCATAGATATCGCCCCATTTGAGGGAAAGGATGTCACTGATTCTTAAAGCAGTGTTGAGCCCAGTGATGATCAGCAGGTAATTCCGTTCATTCGGAGATACATTCATGTAGTAATTTCTGAATTTTTCCAGTTTGCATTTGTTTCTAATCGGTTCTGTGGTACTCATGTCATTTCCTCCTTGAAATTGATGCTCCACACTATAAATATTTTTTACCACAGTAGCTTCAATTAAATCGTTTTTCATAGAAAAATAGAAAATAGTTCAGAAAATGTTCTTACCATTCCTTTAGAAACGAGGAATCATCAAGCTACTTTTGCAATAAAAAAAGCCTTTTGGCATTCTGCCAGAAGACTGTCACTAATCAATAATTAAAAAACAAATTGTAATA
>ONBW01000046.1 GCA_900316165.1 uncultured Lachnospiraceae bacterium
TTTTCAACTTTTTTAAGAGAACTATATATAGTATGGCGACCAATCGACTAACAATATACGGAATTAAAGATAATATCCGCTTCATGAAACAGCCCTAAGATACATCATATATAGCTTGATAATATGCGCCAAAATGGTAAAATAGAAAGGAGTATATTGTCGAAAGGAAACAAGGGCAATGGCAGGAAAAAGTGCTGACAGAAGATACAACTTTATAGACCTTTTTGCCGGGGCTGGTGGCCTGTCAGAGGGATTTATCCAGGCAGGATTTAACCCTATTGCCCATGTGGAAATGAATGAGTTTGCGGCGAAGACTCTGGAGACCAGAAGCGCATATTATTTCCTGAAAAATAATAACTGTATTAATGTGTATAGTGATTATCTCAGCGGAATAATCAGCAGGGATCAGATGTTAGGGCAGGTGCCACCATCTGTTACAGGGACTGTACTCAATAGAACTATGTCAGACGACACAATGCAGGATATTTTTGATACCATCGATGGAATAATGAAGATCAGAGGGATCAAAGATGTCGATGTTATAGTAGGAGGACCTCCATGCCAGGCATATTCACTTGTGGGAAGAGCACAGAGTAGTCATATGGAAGTACCAATGGATCAGGATCCAAGGAACTACCTTTATATACTTTATGGAAGAGTTCTTAAGAAATATCATCCAAGGATGTTTGTCTTTGAAAATGTTTCTGGAATTCTTACTGCCCGCAATGGTGAAGTCTGGAGAAATATGAAGAAATACCTGCGTCGTGTTGGATATGAAATAGAATGCCGCATGCAGAATGCCAGGACATTTGGTGTGCTGCAAAATAGAAAAAGAATGATCATAGTCGGCTGGCTTAAAGGCACTGGTATGGAATATCCTGACTTTCCAGAGGTGGATACTCATGGCGTAGTAGTCAATGATCTGTTCCGAGATCTGCCAGCTCTCCTGCCTGGACAGAGTGCAAATAAGTATTCAAGAAAAAAACCAAGTTCCTATGTTGTTGCAACGGGAATAAGGACGGCAGGTGATGTACTTACACTTGATAACTGCCGGCCAAACATAGACCGGGATATTAAAATATACGAACAGGCCATTACATTATGGAATAACGGACATCAGAGACTTAAGTATGATGACCTGCCAGAGGAACTGAAGACACACAAGAATCGTCATTCGTTTGTTGACAGGTTCAAGGTGGTAGAAGGAGATGAACCATACTGCCATACTGTGCTGGCACATCTGTCGAAGGATGGTCATTATTTTATTCACCCTGATATTAATCAGCACCGTTCTATTACTGTAAGAGAAGCTGCCCGCATACAATCGTTCCCAGACAGTTACTTTTTTGAGGGACCGCGTACAGCGCAGTACGTTCAGATAGGCAATGCAGTACCTCCTCTTATGGCTCGTGGAATAGCAGAGGGAATATACAAGGAGTTAAATGAAAAGGATTCAGCAGAGAGATGCAAGACCGCATGAAAATGTGATACTCAGATCATATAGCAGATACAGGAAGATGGAACTGGAGAAATCACCGTTCCATTTTCTTTTAGATGCAGATATTGAGCTGAATCCTCACCAGATCAATGCATTTATTGCTGCGATACAGGCTCTTAAGACTGGCGGTATGGTTCTGGCTGATGAAGTTGGACTTGGTAAGACTATCGAGGCAGGACTTGTGTTGAAGTATGTGCTGGAGTCAGGTGCTACTCATGTCATGATAGCTCTGCCGTCCTCATTAAGGAAGCAGTGGGAGATTGAACTTAATGAAAAGTTCGGGCTTGATCCTGTTATACTGGATAGGCTTACAGTTGAAAGTGACTATACATACTGGAGATCATGGCTTCATGAAAAAAATAAAGCGAGGATAGTTATAGCATCTTATGATTATTCATCAAAACTGATGAACAGGTTTCCAGATGTCAAATGGAATTTTGTGATTGTGGATGAAGCACATAATTTCCGCAATGTATTTCATGGTATGAAGAGAGCAAAGCGCTTCTATGATCTGACTACCGGAATTCCAAAGATACTGCTTACCGCAACGCCGATACAGAATTCACTTACTGATCTGCACGGTCTGATTTCATTTATAGATCCGCGGATTTTTGGGGATGAGAGATCTTTTAAGAAAAGGTATATTGACACTGAGGATTATACCGGACTCAGAAGAGAAATAGCACCGGTATTATACAGAACGCTTCGTAGGGATGTCGCAAGCTATATGGATTTCAAGAAGAGAATCTGTAAGACTGTCGATTTTGAACTGACCAGGGATGAGGTAGAACTGTATCAGAGAATAAATGATTTTCTTAGAAGGGATGTCCTTTATTCGATACCGACATCAAATCGTTCACTGATCATCCTTGTGATCAGAAAACTTATGGCATCATCTAGCTTTGCAGTTGTGGAGACCTTTGAGGTATTAAAGAAGAGACTGGAAAAGATATATGAGGGTACAAGATCTGCAGACGCTAAGGAAGGCTTTGACCTTTTCTGGAGTTATGTAGAGGATGAGATAGATGAATCTGATGAAGAGGGGACTGAGGACGAGGATAATGAAATTCAGAAACTGTATATTCAGAATGAGCTTGATGAAGTAAACCGAATTATTGATGTGGCAAAGCGGATCAAGACAAATGCAAAGATTGAGGCATTGAAGACTGCTCTGCACATAAGTTCAGATTATCAGAGAGAAAATGGCATTGATGAAAAGGCAGTGGTGTTTACAGAGTCAAAGAGGACACAGAAATATATAGCATCAGAACTGCGAAAGTCAGGATATGAAGAGGATGACATAATTCTCTTCAATGGAGACTTCGACGATACGATGACGAGGGATATATACAGAGCCTGGAAAGCGAAGAATTTTGGAAATGCAAACTATGGCAGAAGCGTAGAATACAAGCATGCCATAGTAGATTATTTCAGGAATAATGCAAAGGTTCTTATCTGCACAGATGCCGGTTCAGAGGGATTAAATCTGCAGTTCTGTAATACAGTTATCAATTATGATCTCCCATGGAATCCGATGAAGATTGAACAGAGGATAGGCCGATGCCACAGATATGGACAGAAAAATGATGTGGTGGCTATTAATCTGCTCAATACTCAGAACGCAGCAGACAAGAGAGTGTATGAGATCCTTTCAGAAAAGTTTGATCTGTTTGAAGGAATATTTGGAGCATCGGATATAGCACTGGGTACACTGGAATCAGGACTAAGCTTTGAGAAGATGGTTCTGCAGATATATCAGACGTGCAATAGCAGCAGTGAGTTCAAAAAGGCTTTTGATAAACTTGACAGGAAGCTGAACGCAAAAAGAGACAGGAAGGCTAGACAGTTGCAGTCACTTCTCCTGACAGAGAGCAGTGGGGCAAAACAGGAATCTCTGGAAGCAACAAGGAAGGATATAAAAGGATATCTGCAGGCTGTGGATTATTGGGAAAAATATGATGACGATACTACACAGAATGGGATGTATTATCTGAAGTCAGAAACCTGGGGAGAAGAGATCATGGGAATGCATGGTGTAATGTTCATTGGGGCATTCTGTGATGGAGCGGATTTCATGTATCCATTGCTGATGATGTATGATAACAAAGGTCATAAGCTGGCATATGATGAGGCTGAACTTGTCTCTAAACTGGAGCAGCTTAGTGATGAGAATATCGAGCCATACAGTCCTGACAAGACAGAAGAGAAGAGGTATCAGGCTATATATGACAGTGCACTGAGGGAAATGCTTGATTCACACGAAAAGAATACGCGTAGTATAAAAGAATACAACAGAAGGAAAGTGGAGAACTGGGAACGTATCAGGCACGATCAGCTGAATATAAAGGTTGAAGAGATGAACGGAGAGATAGAGGAACTCAAAGAGGGTGAAAGAGCATCAGAAAACTTCTATGAGAAAGTAGATATCATGAAAAAAGTTGCTGAGCGGACAGAGGCTTTAAAGAAATTTCAGGCGTCTTTTCATGAAAAAGATACCGGATATAAACAAGAGGGAGACCAGACAATAGAAGAATTCAACAGACAGTTTGAAATATCAAATCCTGTTCTGATGGTAAATACAGTACTGAAATTTTAGGAGAAAAAAGATATGCAGAAAAAAGGAAAGCTGGAACTGACTTGGGTTGGCAAATATGATGACGAGAAGCCAGTGGAGCCTAGGATTCTTGTTGAGGATAAAGAGAAGTCATACGGAGATCCTGATAGTGGAAATATGCTTATTCACGGGGATAATCTGATCGCATTGCAGGCATTGCAGCAGGATTTTGCCGGAAGGATAAAATGCATATTTATTGATCCACCTTATAATACGGGAGCTGCCTTTGAACAGTATGATGATGGTGTTGAGCATAGTATATGGCTTTCTATGATGCGAAACAGGTTGGTTCTCCTTAGAAATTTGTTGTCGGAAGATGGTAGCATATGGATTTCGCTTGATGACAATGAAGTTTTTTATTTAAAAATATTAATGGATGAAATATTTACTAGAAAGTGTTTTGTCGGAACCGTTATATGGAGGTCAAGCGATAATAGTAATAATGACTCAAAACAATTTTCTGTGGATCATAACTATATTTTGGTCTATTCCAAAAATGAGGGATGGGAGACAAAAAAACTTGAGCGGAACGAACAGCAACAGAGTCATTATTCAAACCCAGACAATGATCCGAGAGGACCATGGTTTGATGGAAATCCTATATCATCACCTAATCCTCGTCCAAATCTTTGCTATGATATCGTTGCACCAAATGGAAATATTATTAAGGCTCCTCGGTATGGCTGGAGGTGGTCAGAAGAAACATTGAAAGAAAAAATGAAAACAGGAGAGATACGGTTCAATGATGATTATACCAAAATAAAACGTAGAACATATTTATATGAGCAAAAAAAACTTCCCCCGTCGTCGTTATGGGCAGATTTAGACGAGACTGGCCATAATAGACAAGCAAAGTATGAACAGAAAAAGCTGTTTCCAGATAGGAAAAAGGAAGAGTTGTTCGCAACACCAAAGCCTGAAAAACTACTTATGAAAGTTATGAAAATTGCTACTGATGAGGGAGACTATGTACTTGATTCGTTTCTTGGATCGGGTACTACAGCAGCTGTAGCTCATAAAATGGACAGAAGATGGATAGGAATAGAACTTGAAAGGAGTGCTTATACACATTGTAAACCTCGACTAGATATGGTAATTGATGGACATGATAATGGAGGTATAACCGAGTCTGTTAATTGGCAAGGCGGTGGCGGCTATCACTTTTATGAGCTTGCTCCGAGCCTCTTAGTTAAGAATGATAAGCTTCCTATATATCAGGTGAATCCTGAATATACTTTTGATATGCTTTGTGAGGCAATATGCAAGATTGAGGGATTCAGATATGATCCTCAGGATGTGTTCCATGGGCATTCATCTGAGAAGAGATTTATCCATGTGACAGAGGAGTTTGTAAATGCGGAGTACATCAGATCCCTGTCAGCACATCTGGGAGAGGGACAGTCATTACTGATCTATGCTATGAGTGTGCAGTCAGATATGCAGCTTCCGGATAATATAGAGGTCAGAAGGATACCTAAGGATTTGCTGGATAAATGCAGTTTTGAAAGTGAGGTAAGATAATGGCAGATATTGTAGAAAAAATAAAATATGCCATGAGCCTTCGCACGCCGCAGGCAGAGGCTCTGTCTTATCTTGACGCGATAAGTGCACATTGTGATTATAAAAATGACAGCAAAGAGGCTGTAGAAAAAACTGCATCACAATATTGTGAGGGAGAAAGGCAGATAAAAGTAAAGTTTGACTTTCCGTCATTCTGCTATGATATGGCGACAGGTATAGGTAAAACCCGCCTCATGGGTGCCTGTATTTATTATCTGTATAAGACAAAGGGATACAAACACTTTTTTATCCTTGCTCCGGGGAATACTATCTATGATAAAATGCGTAAGGAAGCCAATCCCAACGATCCGAAGTACATCTTTAAAGGTCTCGAATCAGAGATGGACAGGCCAAAGGTGTATGACGGAGAAAACTATGATACCTATCCTGTACTGCATGAGCAGAATTCTTTCTTTGTAGAGAAGACTTCTGAAATACAGCTGTTTATATTCAATATTGGTAAGATATTCAATAGCAAGAAGGATTCACAGTTCAATTTTCATAAGTTTAAGGAGACACTGGGAGCATCATTTGCAGATGTCCTGGCTCAGTTTGATGACCTTGTAATTTGTATGGATGAGGCTCATCATTATTATGCTCCGGCATCAATGCAGGCCATTAATTATCTGAGACCTGTTTTGGGACTGGAGTTTACAGCAACACCGAAGAATTCATCCAACGTCATTTATTCATATGATGTGGCTAGAGGAGCAGCTGAGGGTTATCTGAAAATACCTGTAGTAATGGGCAGATCAGATATGGCAGGATATAATCCGGATGATATTGAGGAGATGAAAATCCGTGATGGACTTACTCTGCATGAGCATCGCAAGTCAGTGATCAGAGAGTATTGCAGCAATAATAATCTGGATTATGTCAAGCCGATAGTGCTCATAGCATGTAAGGATACTGATCATGCGAAGAAGGTAAGAGAGCTTATAGATAACGACAAATTTCTTAACGGTAAGTACAAGGGCAAGGTAATAGAGATTCATTCAAAGCAGACTGGTGAGGAGTCTGAAGAAAATGTCAGGCTGCTGCTTTCTATTGAAAAGTCGTCAAATCCGATAGAAATTGTACTGCATGTGTATAAGCTTAAAGAGGGATGGGATGTTAATAATCTCTTTACCATCATTCCTCTTAATGCTGCGAAAAGTGATATCCTCGCCCTGCAGACTATAGGAAGAGGTCTGCGTCTGCCTTTTGGAGAGCAGACCGGGAACGAAGATCTTGATACTCTTGATATAGTGGCACATGATCATTACAGAGAACTGGTAGATGATATCAAAAACAGCGAGGTATTCAGATATCGTGATCTTGACAAATCAGGTGTTGAACCATCCGAGACAGTTGAAGTAGATAGTGCGGGTGATGACGATCAGCTCACTCTTTTTGATAAGGTAATCACTAAGGCAGGAATAAAGACGTTTGCTGACATCAACAGAGATATTGTGGATCCTAAGACACAGGGAGAATTATATCAGGAGTATGCCCACCTTTTCATGGAGTCAGGACATAAGACAACGAAGAAAGGCGACGTTCCTAACCAGATCAGCATGTTTGACATTGCTCCTGGGATCATGCCAGCCCAGCCGGGAGATAGTACCGAAGGTAAGACACCTGATACGGAGACAAAAGTGCCAGAATCTGACACTTCAAAAGGATCCAAAGAGCCAAGGCAGTTAAGTCAGGAAGAATTCGCAAAAGAACTTTCAGAATATGCGGCCAGGGCAATTTCTGTTCCAAAGATCATTGTCCAGCCGAACTCGGAAGTAAAGTTTAATAATTTCAAGGTACAGCGTACTATAAAGGAGTTTGAACTGGCTTCTGCAAAGATCGAACGTTATGATGCGATTAATAGAAAGCTTCTTTCTGCTGTGGATGCCCAGATACTTGAGGTGGATGACGCAAGAAATACACTGGCATGTCTTCTTATTGATTCTGTGACTGAGCTTTCATATAAGGATGCAGATTTTATACTTGATGTAGTAGATCAGTATCTGGATCAGATTCTTGGCGAGGAAGAGGATAAAAAGAAAATAGTACGTAGATATGCGGAGCTTATTATAAACGACATAAGGAAACAGATATATGAACATATGGATAGAAAGACAAGCTATATATGTACTGTGGAGAAGGATCTGATAGTCTTCGGTAGATACGTGAAGAATATAAAGAAGGGTGGGAAAGTCAGGTTTGACAATCCCTTTACGGACAAAAGCAATATAAAGAAATACCTTTTTACCGGATACAGGAAGTCTTATTATCCGGAGAATGCGTTTGACAGTGATACGGAGAGACTGTTTTCAATAATCCTTGAAGAGGACGCTGATGTAATACGCTGGATAAAGCCGCCACTTAACCAGCTGGGACTGTTTTATGAGGCAGGAAAACAGTACAATCCTGATTTTCTTGTGGAAACGACATCAGGAAAATACATGGTAGAAGTAAAGGCGCTGAACGAGGTCGATCAGCCAGCAGTTATTGCTAAGGCGAGAGAGGGAATCAGATGGTGCAGCTTTGCGACTAAAGAAGACCCGGATCATAAGAAATGGGAATACAGGCTGATAACAGATGATAATATAAAGCCGGGGAATACGTGTAAATATACGCTGGGGACGGCACATCAGATAAAGGAGGAACGCTGATGACGGACAGATTCAAATATTCGGAAGTCAGGCAGAAGATCATAGAAGCTATAAGGACAGATCTGGTAGGACCGGTAGATGCCAACGAGGTGCTTGAAGGGAATCCGCGCTATGAATATATAGTGGGGATGCTGCAGGCAGATGAAGAAGACAGGAAATCATCTGCAGCGGGGGAACAGGAAATTGATACCGATCCGGCATATAGCACTTATGATAATGATGATAATTATACCGCAGGGGAGGATGATGACAATGAGCCTGTATCTACAACACATTTTCAGCTTCCGTCATCTATGGGTATAAGTTTCTATGTTGAGAGCAGTCTGCCTGGATTCATACTTACGGTCAGATGGGGAGATTATACAGAATCATCAGAAGAAGTGATCAACAAGGAAGGAAAAAAGTCGGAAAAGAAAAAATACACCAGAATACCCGTTGAAGAAGCGGTTGAGATTGATCTCAGTGGTTCAGGAAGAACAAAAGAATATGAACTGAAAGCTGACTCCAATGTGTGTATCCATGTATCAAGAATACCTATGGAGAATGGATATTCACTTGTGACAGCCTATGTGGTTAATAAAAGGAAAAATCCTGCTGACAGTGCTGAAGGAATAATGTTTCAGGTAGAGCTTGAGGCAGCCTCAAAAGACGGCACAGCTATATTTATCGCTGAGAATAAGTGCCGTAACGTCCTTAAAAAAGACGAATTCTTCTATGAGCAGAGACCTATAATGGGCAGAGGACGCGGATGCGCAGCAGTCTGGGATAATCCTGTTGAAGGTCGCTGCAGGCAGATAAAGTCTGCCTTTATACCCGAATATGAATTTCCTGGGGTCAGTCCCAAACTTGATGGATTTGATGACGGATATTTTTCTACATTTACTATGTCACTACCGAAAAAGAAGGAGGAATCGCTTCATAAGCTCAACGCGCTTGCAGATGCCTATGATAAATGGATAAATGATGTACTGAAAAAATATCCACAGATGACAGATGAAAAATTCAGGGATGACATCGGGAATAATGTAATATCAAAATGCGAGAGAGCCCTGAAACGGATAAGAAATGGTATAGATCTTATCAGCAGTGATGATACTGCTTTTGATGCATTCTGCTTTATGAATCAGGTTATTTATATGCAGAATGGTATAAGGCGTTATGCGAAGAAGCACGGCAAAGGTGTCAGCTGTTCGTTCGAAGATTTTGTTGATCCAAGGAATCCTGAAAATGGCTTTGGATGGAGACCATTCCAGATAGCTTTTATCCTGATGAACCTGAAAGGAATTGTTCACCCGGAGGATCCTGAAAGGGGAATAGTAGACCTGCTGTATTTCCCGACAGGAGGAGGTAAGACAGAAGCATATCTGGGGCTTATGGCATTTACTATTGCAAACAGAAGGCTCAGGTCAGATGAAAATGATAAGTTTAATTGTGATGGAGGCGTTACGATTATACTCCGGTATACGCTGAGACTTCTTACCACACAGCAGCGGGACAGGATAACCAGAATGGTAATAGCTGCCGAGATGATCAGGCAGAAGACATTTCCGAAATATGGTAGGGAGCCTATAAGCATCGGATTCTGGGTAGGAGGCCAGGTAACACCAAATAAATTTGAGGAGTTTGTTAAGAAGGCGGATGCACCTTCTGCTGACAGACAGGCAAGGAATAAGGTGTTCAAACAGATACTTACCTGCCCATTCTGTGGCAGGACACTGAGTGAAGGAGATTTTGAATTTAATATAGAAAAGAAATCAGTGGAAATATTCTGTCCGGATCCGAACTGTGAATATTATATTTATAAGGACAATAGGCATTCGTTACCGGTTTATCTGGTTGATGAGGAGATATATGCTAAGTGCCCTACAATTATTCTGTCTACTGTAGATAAATTCGCCAGACTTCCATGGGATCCGAATACCAATGCTCTTTTTGGTCGTGTAGACCGCAAATGTAGCAGGGATGGATATATAGCGGTAGGAGTAGAACATAAGAAACATAGAGCAGTTAATGGACTTCCGGCATCACAGATAACGGAGATAAAGCCATTTATGCCGCCGGAGCTTATCATTCAGGATGAGCTGCATCTTATAACAGGACCTCTTGGAACCATCTATGGAGCCTATGAGACTCTGATTGAAAAAATGTGTACACATGACGGGATAAAACCGAAATATGTTGTTTCAACTGCGACGATAAAAAATGCAGGAGCACAGTCTAAAGCTCTTTACGCACGGAAAGAGACGAGCCAGTTTCCACCGGATGGGTTTGAGATAGGTGACAGCTTTTTTATAAAAGAGATTCATGTTGAGACAGATCCGTTCAGAAAATATGTAGGTATCTGTGCACCAGGACAGTCAGTAAAGACGGCATTGTTGCGGACATATTCCATAATACTGCAGACCGCTTTTATGTTGAAGGAGGATCCTGAGTATAAGAACTATATTGACCCATACTATACTCTCATAGGCTATTTCAACAGTATAAGGGAGCTTGGTGGCGCAGTAAGACTTATTCAGGACGATATTCCGAAGAGGATAAACAGACTGAAAAAGAAGTATGGAGCATCAAAACAGAGGTTCCTTAATACCGTAAATAATGTGGAGATTACTTCCCGTATGTCATCTTACAAGATTCCGGAGAAACTTGAGCAGCTTGAAACGACATGTGACTCCTCGAAATGTCTTGATACTGCGGTAGCGACAAATATGATTGCGGTAGGAATGGATGTAGACAGACTTGGACTTATGGTGGTTTCAGGTCAGCCGAAGCAGAATTCTGAGTATATACAGGCGACAAGCCGTATAGGACGAAAGTATCCCGGACTTGTCGTGACTCTGTATAATGCATACAGACCAAGGGATCTGTCTCATTATGAGAATTTCACAGGCTATCATTCGCAGATGTATCGGTTTGTAGAGGGAACTACAGCAACACCATTCTCTGAAAGAGCAAGGGACAGGGTACTGCATGCGCTTATTATTGCTGCAGTCAGATTGAGCTTCCCTGAAATGGCTGAGAATGCAGCAGCAAATAATATAGAGTCTCTTACAGATGACCAGATAACAGCAGTGAAAAAGATAATAATCGACAGGCTGGACATTGTAAAACCTTCTGCACGTATGGATGCAGAGAATGAGATTGACGATTTTATAGACTGGTGGAAAGGCAGGGCTGGCGAAGATAAGCCGGTAAGATATTATGTGGTAAAAAAGGACAAGTACAACAGTCTTATGTCGCCATATGACAAACCACACGGTGAGAGCAGCAGACCAACACTGCAGTCGATGAGAGAAGTAGAGAGTGCATCACAGATGTATTACTATACGGAGGATTGATCATGGCATTTGATTATAATAAACTGGGTGAATTAAGACCCAATCAGATCATTACTACATTCGGACCGGGATCAGTGGTAGATGCTGTAAAGGATTCAGTGACTATTCTTGACCTTACTTACTGGAAGGAGAAGGGTAAGAAGATAATAGACGGTCGTCTGGCATCATATCTTGGAGTAGACTGTTTCTATACACCAAGAACAAGCTTTTCAGGTGATATTCCTGTGGTATCATTTCCTAAATGGCATGTATGCTCAAATAGTAAATGCCAGACATTATTCGATGCAACAGAGAATTTTGACCTGAACAAATATCTTAAATATGGAGCAGCATGTCCTGAATGTGGATATAAGGCATATCCGGCCAGATTTATTACCATGTGTGAGAATGGTCACATGGACGATTTTCCGTGGAGATGGTGGGTACATAAAGGTCAGTCAGGATGCAAACAGAGGCTTCGGATGTATTCAACAGGAGATACATCAACACTTGCAGATATGTGGGTGGCCTGTGATTGCGGAGCCAGGCGAAGCATGAGCGGCGCTACCCAGAAAGAAAATTTTGAGGGACTGACCTGTCGCGGTCTGCATCCGTTCAGACCTGGTGTAAAAGGGACCAGATGCAAAAAGCCTGTCATACCTGCACAGAGAGGTGCTTCAAATGTATATTTTGCGGTAACAAGAAGTGCCATATCAATACCACCATGGATCAATCCTATTTATAATATGATCGATGACCATTTCAGAGAGATACTGAGTCTGAAAGAATTTTTTGGTGATGAGGGAGTCACAAAGATATATGAAAAATACTTTACTGCATATTCCATAGAGGAGTTTGATGAGGCTTTGGAAAGAAGGCTGAATAATATACATGAATTCACGGAGATCAAGCAGATGGAGTATAATGCCATTACCCATCATAGTGATCCCGCATATGAGTCCAATAAGAGACACTTTAAAGCCGAAGAGGACGAGGTTCCTGCCTATATGAAGAAATATTTCAGCAGGATAATACGTATTACAAGACTTAGAGAGGTCAGAGTTCTCTTGGGTTTTACCAGAGTAGATGCACCGGATCCTGATGCTGATGCAGAAGATCAGCCTAATATTGTAACCCTTGCAAAGTCAAAGGAAGAACGCTGGCTTCCTGCAACAGAAATCCATGGTGAAGGAATATTTATAGAATTCAACAGAGATACAGTACATCAGTGGATGGATATATCGGAAGTAAAGAAGATTTCTGAACAATATGCATCAGCATATCGTGAATACTGTGAGAATAAGGGATGGAAGATTGTGTATGAAAGGAATGCAATATATGTCCTTATGCATACTTTTGCTCATCTTATGATAAAGCAGATGTCGATGTCATCTGGTTATTCATCATCGGCTATCCGCGAGAGGATTTATTTTAATGATAAGATGTCGGGGATTCTTCTGTATACCGGAAGTTCGGATAAAGAAGGCTCACTTGGAGGTCTTGTAGAACTTGGACACATCGGGCAGATTACAGGTCTTATGAGAGATGCTTTCCAGGAAGCACTTGTATGTACAAATGATCCTGAATGCATGAGTAATAAACCGGCAGGAAAGAATCTAAATGGAGCAGCATGTCATTCATGCTGTATGATATCGGAAACTGCATGTGAAAATGGTAACAGGATGCTAGACAGGGTACTGGTAGTTCCTGTGGCAGGCAGAGAAACGTCAGCATATTTCAGGGAACTGGTGAATGAATTATGTCAGGTAGAGATATAGACAGACAGATGCTACTCGATCTGTTAAAAAGTGATCTGGATAATGGAACGCGAAATTCAGATGCAATGCTTGAAAAAGCTTTCCCGGAGTTATCAGCAGAACAGATTGGAGAAGTCAGGGAAATGGTTGCTTCGGCAATGCAGACAGAGGATAGTGATAAAGTATCACTTGTGATTACTGCGCCAACTGAGCTTTCAATAAAGGCAAGGTCAACACGCAGTGTAGTCAGGTCGATGATCAATAGCGCAGAGAGAAATATTCTGATAACAGGATATTCTCTGTCGTCATATTTTGCGGACATGACGGATACGATCATCGAAAAAAGCCAGCGAGGAGTCCTGGTAAAGTTTTTCGTGAATAATATTGAAAAACAGTCTGAGTTTGATAAAATTATTAAATATAAAGGGAAGTATATGGAGATATATGATTATACCCAGCCCGAAGACACTATGTCGGCTTTTCACGCAAAGGTAATCTCAGTAGACCAGAAGAAAACTCTTATTACTTCTGCAAACTTGTCATATCATGGACAGCAGGGAAATATAGAGATAGGGACACTGATAGATTCAAAGCATGTGGCAAAGCAGATGGAGGATGTGTTTACAAAGCTGGTATTTGGAAAGGTGTTCAGGGAGATATAAAGATGTTTTTCTTTGTGACAGGAGAAGATATGCAGGAGAAAAAGGAATTAAGGATATCATTTGATATCAGCACAATAGATAATCTCGGTGTTAAGCTGTATTCTACTATACCGCCTATGCTTGCAGAACTTGTGGCAAATGCCTGGGATGCTGACGCTCATAATGTGTGGATAGAGTTATCAGATGAAAAAAAGTCTATCGAGGTAAGAGATGATGGCTGTGGTATGTCATTTGATGAACTCAATGATAAATTTCTCAAAGTAGGAAGGAACAGGAGAGTTGAACTCGATGCTGATGCAACTGAATCTGGTCGCCCCGTTCTGGGAAGAAAAGGTGTGGGCAAGCTATCCATGTTCGGAATTGGGAAAAATATTATTATTACATCCAGCAAAGATGGAAGTACTACAAAATTTGAACTGGATTATGATAGAATAAAGGATGAAGGAGATAGCTATAGGCCGGAAATCCTTGAGCCCGATGGTTCGGAGTTAAATGGTTCGGGTACAGATATCCTTATAAAAAATGTTAATCGCAAGTCAGATTTTGATCTTGAGGGAATAGAGAATGGTTTACGACAGAGGTTCCATGTCTTCTCCAAAGATTTTGCTGTTCATATAAATAATGACATAGTTATAGATACAGCAGAGTCAGATGAAGAGAATTATCAATTTTCCTAGGAATTTCCAGGGGATTATACAGATGAAGAAAATAATGATGAACTGATAAAGTTTGCATTAGATAAAAAAGTGACAGGACATATATACACTGCCCAGACACCATTGAGAAAAGATTTACAGGGAATAGTTTTATTTTCCCGAGGTAAGCTTGTTCAGGAGGGAATGTCGTTCAGTAAAAGAGGAAATGATAATTTCTTTCAGTATATGACGGGGAGTTTTGACGTTGACTTTGTTGATGAGAAAAAGGATATTGATAATTGCTCTACCGACAGAAAGTCACTGGCCTGGGATAATTCCGAAGATGGAGAACTTGACACTTTAAAGGCTTTTCTGGAGAAGATAGTAAGTATAACTCAGAGAAAATGGAGAGAGTCAAGGAAAAAATCAAAAAAAGAAAGAATAGCAAAAAAAGGACAGGATGTTGATGAATGGCTGAAAACACTGAATGGAGCAGAACGCCCACTGGCAAGAAAACTTACATCGGCAATATTGGAGAACGACGATGTTGATGATGATACAGTAGCAAATTATATCAGTGATATCAAAGACATGTACGGATTTCAGGGATTTAAGGATTATGCGGCTAAACTTGATGATATGCATAAACTTTCTGATGACGATGCTATGAAACTTCTGACAGATTGGGAAACGATTGAGGAAAAAGAATATGCAAAAATTGCCACAGGAAGAATAGCTACGATAGAGCAATTTGAAAAATATATTAAAGAAGATGTTTCTGAAACAAAGGTTATGCAGAAATTTCTTGAGGAGTTTCCATGGCTTCTGGATCCGAAAATGAGTAAGTTTGAAAGAGAGGTTACATATTCCAAAATATTAAAGGAGAACTTTCCTGATGATGATAAGCCGGAAACGGATAGGCGACTTGATTTCCTATGCACAAATGATTCCGGGGAAGTTCATATTATTGAACTGAAAAGGCCGTCCATAAAAATAACAACTAAGGGACTGTCACAGATTGCTGAATATACAGAGTTTATAAGAAGCAAATACCCAGATCAGGTGAGTAATATAAAAGGGTATCTGATTTCTGATAATATAACGTATGGACCAGGAGCGGAGACAATGAAGAAGGGATTAGAGAGTCAGAATATTTTTGTGAAATCATATTCTGATCTTCTTGCACAAGCCAGAAACTATAATAAGGAGCTTTATGATTCGTATCACTCAATTCACGAAATAATAGATAAAGAAAAGAATGATACAGATGACGGTAAGAAAAATGGGTGACGTTCTTACAAAAGAACAACGCCGCAAGAATATGCAGCATATCCGGGGACAGGATACAAGGATTGAAGTGATTCTGCGAAAGGCATTATGGCATGAAGGAATCCGATATCGGAAAAACTATAAAGATATCCTTGGAAAACCGGATATAGCCATTACGAAGTATAAAATAGCAATATTCTGTGATGGTGAATTTTTTCATGGGTATGACTGGGATGAACAAAGACTAAGGATCCAGAAAGGCAATAACGGCAAATTCTGGGTGGATAAAATTGAGAAGAATATGGCACGCGATGTAAGAAATGATCAGGCATTGGAGATGATGGGGTGGACAGTGCTTCACTTCTGGGGAAAGGATATAAAGAATAAAACAGAGGATTGTGTGAGGGCAGTCAAGGATAAGATTTTTGATATAAAGGCAAATGATTGATGTAGGAAGAAAATGATCAGTATTAAAATTGATGACGCAGAAGGGAAAAAGAATTTGAGATGATATATTGGGATCAGGGCCACATGAATAAGGTCTGGTCTCTGATGCAGCCAAAGCTGGAAGAATATGTTGACGGATTAAACTGATACCCAGATGATGGAGTCCAACATGACAGTTGGCACCCGTCGTCCGGGTGTTTTTTTATTGCAGAAAACGGAGGAAATGCTATGTTCTATCAGACCGAAAAACTTAGGAACAATCCATCCTAAATTCCCGGTGTCTCCACACTAGGCTTTGCGTATAACGGTGCAACATCCATCGCTGTATACAGATCCTCCTGCTTTTTCAGGACTTCGCCCTG
>ONBW01000006.1 GCA_900316165.1 uncultured Lachnospiraceae bacterium
TACCAAACAGGCCGGTAGAGGTGCCAGAAACCTAATAACAGTAGGACTTAGCGGGCATTTCTGCTATGGATTTTACCCACAGGTATGCCCGAAGAGCCATTTTTAATGCTAAAATATGACAGAATAATGAGGAGACACCGATGAAATTACGCAGAATGATAACCCACCTGAAGGAACGGATAGCCCTGAATAAAAAGGCCTTCCTTCTTTACACGATACTTAGAGGCCTTGTAATACTTACAGCTGTGAGATGCTTTTTCGAGGCGAATTTTGAAGGGCTGGCGCTCTGTATCCTATCGCTTTTACTTTTCTTAGTGCCATCGCTTCCACCAGTGTTCGAGTGCTTCATCTACGGATTCATATACGCGGCAGAAATCTTAGGAGAGGTAAATAAATACTACACGAGAATTCCCGGCTGGGATACGATGCTTCACACCTTAAATGGATTCCTCTGCGCCGCGATAGGATTTTCGCTGGTTGACATTCTTAACAGAAAGAGTAAGAATATCAATCTCTCTCCATTCTATATGGCAGTAGTCGGATTCTGCTTTTCGATGACAGTCGGTGTCATCTGGGAATTTTTCGAATACACGATGGATTCCCTGTTTTTCCTAGACATGCAGAAGGATTTCATCGTGCAGAAAATCGGCACCGTAACCCTCGATACGACTCACACCCAGACGCCAGTTGTTATAGACCACATAACAAAGACGGTTATTTTTACATCTACCGGGAAAAAATATACGATAAACGGCGGGTACTTAGACATCGGTATAATCGATACAATGAAGGACCTGATGGTAAACTGCGTTGGAGCTGTAGTCTTCTCGGCCTTTGGCTATATCTATGAAAAGACGAAGTCACTGTCAAAAAAGGACAGAAATCCAGCCGCAAATCTCGCTGCGTCTCTTATGGTAACGACTCTTTCAGACGAGGACTTGAGGAAACAGGAAGAGGAGATCCTCGAGAGACAGACTGCGATAGCTGAGGAAAAGCTCCGCAGAAAGCAACAGAGAGAGCTCGAACGTGAAAAATCCAAGGATTGAAAACCTGTTCGATTTGTGTTAGACTAATATCCAATCTTGTGATTTGTTTCTGCCTGCTTAATTGTATGTGTGAAGTAATGACAGACAGAGCGTTTATTTTTTGAGGAAAAAGAATGACGATTGAAGAGATATGCAAAAGGGCGTTTGAGAACAAATATATCACGGCGAAGCTCTCCACCACTCAAAAGGATGACCTGATTAACCGGGCAGCTGATGACCTGGTTAAGAACACTGACCAGATCCTTTCTGCGAATGAGATAGATATGAAAAACGGTAAGGAGGAGGGGCTTTCGCAGGGACTTCTCGACAGGCTGAAGCTTACAGCTGAAAGAATCGAGGGCGTTGCCGATGGCATGAGACAGGTTGCTTCACTTCCTGATCCTGTTGGCGAGGTAAGCCGTATGTGGACCCGTCCGAATGGCCTTCGCATCGGGAAGAAGAGCGTACCGATTGGTGTTATCGGAGTTATCTACGAGGCCAGACCGAATGTCACGGCGGACGTATTTTCTCTTTGCTTTAAGACTGGAAATACAGTAATCCTCCGCGGAGGTTCGGCAGCTGCGAATACGAATATCGCGATGATCGATTCACTTCACGCATCTCTAAAGGCGCAGGGACTTCCTGAGGACTGCGTTCTCTATATAGAGGATACTTCTCATGAGAGCGTAAACCGTTTCATGAAGATGGATAAATACGTAGACCTTCTGATTCCGAGAGGCGGATCCGGTCTTATTAGAAGTGTAGTCGAGAATTCTACGATTCCTGTCATAGAGACAGGCACTGGAAACTGCCATATATATGTGGACGAATACGCAGATATCGATATGGCGCTTCGCATAACTGATAACGCGAAGACTCAGCGTATCGGCGTCTGCAACGCAGCAGAGTCGCTGGTAGTTCATGAGAAAATCGCGCCGGTATTTTTACCGAAGCTCGCTGAGCTGTTTAAGGGAAGAGTCGAGCTCTTCGCTGATCCGGCCGCGAGAAAATACCTGACTGATTCAGCCGAGGCGACTGATGAGGATTTCGGCAGAGAATATCTCGACTATAAGATGTCAGTAAAGACTGTTAAGAATATCGATGAGGCGATAAACCACATCAATCACTACAATACAGGACACTCAGAGGCTATCATCACAGAGAATTACACTAACGCGCAGAAGTTCCTGGATGAGATAGACGCAGCCTGCGTTTATGTGAACGCCTCAACCAGATTTACAGATGGAAACGAATTCGGCTTTGGTGCCGAGATAGGAATAAGTACGCAGAAGCTTCACGCGAGAGGCCCTATGGGACTTGAGGCTCTGCTTTCAAGCAAGTATATCATTTATGGAAATGGACAGATCAGAGAATAAATACGAATACAAGGGGAGTCTTTCTACGGCGGACACTGACATACCGGTAACGGAGCCGGAGCGCCAGTATTTTTTCATGGACAAAGTAAAAGAAATCACTCAGAGAAAGGTTCAGGAGCTGGGAAGGCCCCTGACTTTTCATGTGACGACCTTTGGATGCCAGATGAACGCGAGAGATTCAGAGAAGCTCCGCGGAATTCTATTAAAGTGTGGTTACACAGAGTCGGAGTCTGAGGAATGTGACCTCGTGCTCTACAATACCTGCACTGTAAGAGAAAACGCTGATAACAAGGTCTTCGGACGTCTCGGAGTCCTTCATGGTTATAAGAAAAAGAATAAGGAGATGATGATTGGTCTCTGCGGCTGTATGGCCCAGGAAGAGGTCGTTGTCGATAAGCTTAAGAAGAGCTATCCGTTCGTGGATATCGTTTTCGGCACGCACAATGTCTATATGCTCGCAGAAATCCTCTACGAGAGACTTTACCGCGATAAGAAAATCATCGATGTCCGCGAGAAGGCTGACGGCATAGTGGAGAACCTTCCGCTTGAGAGAAAATATTCCTTCAAGTCTGGAATTAATATCATGTTCGGCTGCAACAATTTCTGCTCATACTGTATCGTGCCTTATGTAAGAGGCAGGGAGAGAAGCCGTGAGCCAGAGGCCATTATTGATGAGATTAAGAGGCTTGTTGCAGATGGAGTAAAAGAGGTTATGCTCTTGGGACAGAACGTCAATTCATACGGAAAGACGCTTGAGCATCCTATAAGCTTTGCACAGCTCCTTCGCATGGTAAATGACATAGATGGTCTCGAGCGGATCCGCTTTATGACGAGTCATCCGAAGGACTTATCGGATGAGCTTATCGATGCGATGGCTGACTGTGACAAGGTCTGCAACCATCTGCACCTGCCGCTTCAGTCCGGAAGTGACAGACTTCTTAAGGATATGAATCGACACTATACCAAGGAGCAGTATCTGACTCTGGTAGATAAGATCCGCGCCAAAATCCCTGATATCGCCCTTACTACAGATATCATCGTGGGATACCCAGGTGAGACCGATGAGGACTTTGAGGAGACAATGGATGTGGTAAATCGCGTTCAGTACGACTCTGCGTTTACTTTTATCTATTCCAAGAGAACAGGTACGCCTGCCGCAAAGCGTGACGACCAGGTGGATGAGGCAGTGGTAAAGGAGCGCTTTGACAGACTTCTTCTTACGGTAAGAAGCATCGGTGAGAAGAAGGCTGAAGCCCTTACAGGAGCTACACTTCCTGTCTTAGTCGAGGAGATAAATAAGCAGGATCCGACACTTGTGACCGGGAGATTAACCAATAACAGCGTAGTACACTTAAAGGGCGACGAGTCTTTAATTGGCAAAATAATCGATGTCCATCTGGATGAGTGCCGTGGGTTCTATTATTATGGCAGCGCAGTATAAGTGAATTGCTGCTCATATAAATCAGGTGTTGTTCTGTTTGTAATTGCAGGTTATTGAAATATTTGGCATTTGATTTTTGTGCTGAAAAAGGATTTACATGATTTCATTTATAGATGGATTTATTGAAGAGGTTTCGGATGGCACTGTCGTGATAGATCATGACGGAATGGGCTTTGAGATGCAGATGTCGGGAAACTCGATATCGAGGCTTCCGATAGACCATTCACAGGTACGTATATACACGCTTCTTACCTTTAATGAGAATACAGGATTTTCTCTCTTCGGATTCTATGATACCGAGGAGAGGGATATTTTTAAAATGCTGACAGGGGTATCAAAGGTCGGTCCTAAAGCCGCTATGGGAGTGCTATCTGTTCTTACGCCTGAGGAGCTGCGTCTTTCAGTTATTGCATCGGACAAAAAATCGATTGCCCGCGCACCGGGAGTCGGCACGAAGATGGCAGAGAGAATTATTCTTGAGCTCAAGGATAAAATCGATGTGTCAAGCCTTGCATCTGATTCAAATCCTAATGAAACAATCACTCTGCAGCCATCCTCAGTAAAGAATGACGCTCTTGTAGCTCTTACTGGAATGGGATTTTCAGGCAAGGATGTGCTTGATGCGATGAAGCAGATAGAAGGAGCTGACGACATGACTCTCGAGGATCTGCTCGGTGAGACACTGCGGGTACTGGGTAATAATTAGTTTCTAAGAGAAAGCAACATGCAGCTTTAAGCTTTGAACAGATCAGCTGGCAGCGTTTATTTTTCAAAGGAAAAGATTGTCGGACAATAGAGAATGGAAAGACGAGTAATCACAACTGAAAAACAGAGCGAGGACATCTCTCCTGAGAATTCGCTTAGACCGAAATTCCTCTCGGAGTATATCGGTCAGGCGAAGATAAAGAAGAGCCTCGGCATATATATAGAGGCCGCAAAAGACAGGGGCGAGCCACTGGACCACGTGCTTTTCTATGGCCCTCCTGGTCTTGGAAAGACTACGCTTTCAGGTATTATCGCAAACGAGATGGGCGTTAGGGTTAAAATCACGTCAGGCCCGGCCATTGCGACTCCAGGCGATATGGCTGCCATTATCATGGGGCTTAAGGAGAATGATATCCTGTTTATCGATGAGATTCACCGCCTGAACAGACAGGTCGAAGAGGTCTTATATCCTGCGATGGAGGATTTCGCGATTGATATCATGATAGGAAAGGGTCCTACCGCAAAGTCGACTCGAATAGCTGTGCCGCATTTTACGCTGGTTGGCGCAACGACTCGCGCAGGATTACTTTCGGCGCCGCTCAGAGACAGGTTCGGGGTTATTTTTCATATGGAGTACTATACCCCGGAGGAGCTTAAGACCATCATCCTGGCCTCAGCTAAAAAACTGGGTGTCGATATAGATGAGAATGGCGCCATGGAGATGGCAAAGAGATCCCGCGGTACGCCGCGTCTTGCGAACCGCCTGCTGCGCCGTGTAAGAGATATAGCGCAGGTGCGCTTTGACGGTCAGATTACTGAGGAGGTTGCAGCGAAGAGCCTTGACCTGCTGGAGGTCGATTCGATGGGGCTCGACAAGACTGACAGAAAGATCCTGACCTCAATCCGAGATGCCTTTGACGGTGGCCCGGTCGGACTTGAGACGCTTGCAGCATATGTAGGTGAGGACAAGGGCACTATAGAGGATGTCACAGAGCCGTACCTCGTACAGACCGGCCTTATAGTACGTACACCAAAGGGCCGGGTGCTGACTGACAAGGCACTTGACCATCTGAAGGGGATTTGATTTAGCATCTTGTAAAATTTCGGGGATATATTTATAATAAAGGGAGCAGTTTTTTTGTAAAAGGAGACGCCGGATGTCTGCAAAGAAGAGTACAACAGTCGTTATAGGTGGAAGGGTTCTGACCTTAAGCGGATATGAGGAGGAGGACTATCTCCAGCGAGTAGCGGCATATATCAATGGAAAAATCGAAGAGTTCACAAAGCTCGACAGCTACCGCAAAATGAACGCAGACATGAAGTCTATCCTTCTGGAGCTTAATATCGCGGACGATTATTTTTCGCTGAAGGAAAAGGTTACAGACCTCGAGAATCAGGTAAAGCAGAAGGATAAGGAGCTCTACAGCCTAAAGCACGAGCTCATCACTAATCAGGCGGCACGAAACGACATCTCGGAGCGGGAAGAGGCTTTAAAGAAGGAAAACGAAGAACTCCGAAAGATGAAGGAGAAGCTCGAGGCCTCACTCGCAGACGCGCTCTTAGGACCAGTCGAGGAGGACAAGAGCGACTCACAAAAGAGCGATACAAAGAAATGAAAGTATGATTGAAAATAGACATTTAGAAGTACTTGCACCTGCGGGAGATTTAAAGACATTAAAGGCAGCCATCATGGCTGGGGCAGATGCAGTATATTTCGGTGGAGAGATGTTTGGGGCAAGAGCCTACGCGCATAATTTTTCTTATGAAGACGCAGAGGCGGGAATAAGCTTTGCACATGCCCGTGGTAAGCGCACTTATCTGACAGTAAATACCCTACTTAAAAGCTTAGAAATCGAGAAAAAAGTATACGATTACCTGAAGGCCTATTATGAGGCCGGGTTAGACGCGGTATTGGTCCAGGATTTTGGACTGATGCAGCTTATCCGCGCCTATTTTCCAGAGATGCGACTTCATATCTCAACCCAGGTAAATGTCACCTCTGAATACGGCGCAGAATTTTTTAAAAAACTCGGAGCTAAGAGAATTGTTCTTGCAAGAGAGCTCTCTCTATCAGAGATTAAGAAAATCCATGACAGCTGCGATATAGAACTCGAATGCTTTGCGCATGGCGCTCTGTGCATGTCATATTCCGGTCAGTGCCTTATGAGTTCGATGATCGGCGGTCGAAGCGGAAACCGTGGCAGATGTGCCCAGCCATGCCGTAAATGCTACGACCTCGAGGACAGTACGAATAAGCTTTCAGGCAGGTACCCGCTTAGTCTTAAGGACCTCTGCACGATTGATGACGTGAAAGATTTATACGATGCTGGTGCTTCTTCTTTAAAAATTGAAGGTCGAATGAAGTCACCTGATTATGTCGCAGCAGTTGCCCGAGCTTACAGATGGGCAGCCGATATTGCTGAATCAGGTGAGGATTTTGATAAAAAGAAATTATCCGAAGAAAAGAGAGTGCTCATTCAGACTGGAACCCGCGGCGGAAGTACAGACGGTTACCTCCACTCGCACAACGATACAGATATGGTAAGTCTTACTGACTCAGCATTTAAGACTAACGCAGCCCCAGTAGTTTCTTTATCTGAAGAAAAAATAAACGCTATCGCTACACTCACTGCAAGGGTTGGAGAGCCGCTGAAAATTGAGATAGAAGAAAGCAAAGCTTTAAATATTAATAAGACATCAAATACACGGGATTCTTCAAAAATCAATGGCTATGCTGAGGAATCTTTAACGGAAGATGGCCTCAGAAATGTATCGATCTTAGGACCTGTTATCGATAAGGCAAAGAAGCCCAGAGATATCAGGTCAGAGCTTTCCGAGAAGATTTCAAGGGCTGGTGATGACAGGATCCAGATAGATCAGGTTTTGTTTGATATGGATACTGACGCCTTTGTACCTGTAGGAGTCGTAAAAGACCTGCGCAGAAAAGCTGTCTATGAGTTCTTAGGCGGTGTAACGGTAGAAAGAGATGAGCCTCTGCCATTTAAGCCGATAAAGGAGTCAAAAAAAGCAGCAAAGGCAGAAAAAAGGCCACAGATCCTTATCACCTGCATAAGTGAAGAGCAGCTAAAGGAAGCCGCTGACTTCAAACCTGAGGGCTTTTCTGTTATAATAGCTCTTAACTTCGAGCTGTATAGACGGATTGACAACTCTATGATAGAGGGCAGGAATTATTACCTGTGTCTGCCAGATATCCTTCGCTTCGATAGGAATTTCTCAATTGATGACGAAGAGATAAAGCGTCTTTTCATCGGACTGATAGTTTCATCATTTGATGAGATAGAGTATGTGAGGACAAGGCTGTCTGGAATGCCTTTTATCACAGAACAAAGAGTATACTCCTGGTCTGACAGAAGCAGGAGGCAGATAATGAATCTTGGAGCAGAGTATATCTCAGCTCCGGTTGAGCTCAATGAGAAGGAGCTTTCACACTTAGATAACAGCAGCTCATTTATCACGGTCTACGGCAGAACGCCTGTTATGTACACTGCGACCTGTCAGCATAAGAACGCAGATGGCTGTGATAAGAAGCAGACCTGTGTATTACTAAGAGATGAAAGAGGCGCAGAATTTCCTGTGATAAACTACTGCAGCTATTGCACGAACGTGGTTTACAACAGCCTTCCTACGTCACTTCTGCCATATTACTCACACATAAAAGAAATGGGAGCGGCCGGAGTCCGCTTTGATTTTACACTTGAAACCGGAACAGAAGTTAAAAATATTTTAAACACCTTCATGCGTAATTCCATCGAAGGAAGAGATGAGGATGTCGCAGCTGAAGTGACCAGAGGACATTTTCACAGAGGAGCAGAGTAGTGCTGCATTTAATTACAGAAATATCCAGGGTGACATTTATTGTCATCTTTGCAATCTTTACATATGACTGCTTCAACGCCTTAAAAAGAAATACGTCGGAGAGCAGAGCAAGGTCCTTATACACCAGACAGACAGCAATGATCTATCTGTTTCTTATAAACGGAAATCTGCTGCTGTACTTCAATACTCTCGACTGGAAGATCTTTGTGATGGCGCTCGCAGAGATAGTTCTTGTGACTATCGCAATGATCATTTATAAAAAAATATACGAAATGGCTTCACCTGCCGTCGTCAATAATATGTGCATGCTCTTATCCATCGGACTTATAATGCTCACAAGACTTGATATGGACAAGGCAGTGCGACAGCTGTTTTTTGCCTGTGTAGCTCTTATTATCACCTGTATCATTCCGCTTTTTCTTACGAATGTAAAGCTGATAAAGGGCCTTAAGCTGTTTTACATAGTAATCAGCATTCTGCTTTTAGGCATAGTGGCAGTTGCGGGACGCACGACCTACGGTGCCAAAATAAACATTACAATAGGCTCTATCGCTATCCAGCCATCTGAGTTCGTAAAGATACTTATGGTACTTTTCATAGCCTGTATGCTCGTTACAGACGTTTCGAGAAAGCAGGTATTTACGACTGTAATCCTCTGCGGAGTTCTGATACTAATACTTGCCTATTCAAGAGACCTGGGAAATGCGATGATTTTTTACCTGACTCTTCTTGTTATGGTATATGCAGCCACTCAGAAGCCTGTCTATCTATTAGGTGGCGTCGGTCTGTTTGGGCTTGCTGCAGTAGTAGGCTACTTCGCATTCAGCCATGTACAGACACGAGTTCTTGCCTGGAAGGATCCGCTTGCTGTAATTGATTCGGCTGGATATCAGATCAGCCAGTCGCTTTTCGCGATAGGTACAGGCGGCTGGTTTGGAACAGGACTCTATCAGGGAATGCCAAAGAAAATCCCGGTAGTAGAGACTGATTTTATTTTTTCAGCGATATCAGAGGAGCTCGGGGGACTTTTCGCATTGTGCCTGATTTTTATCTGCATAGCAAATTTCCTTATGATGTTTAATATCGCACTGCAGATTAACAACAGATTCTATAAGCTGATAGCCTTAGGGCTCGGAGCGCTTTACGCCTCGCAGGTATTTACGACACTCGGTGGTGTGACAAAGTTCATTCCGTCCACAGGTGTAACCCTTCCGCTGATAAGCTACGGCGGAAGCTCACTGATGGCTACGATGCTTTTGTTTGCTATGGTAGAGGGGCTTTACCAGTATAGAGGAGTTAAGGAAGAGACAGATGAGACAGAGATCTACCAGAGATATGCAAAGAAGAACAGAAGAAGACGCTGAGAACAGGAAGCCTCGTCACACTCTAAATGTCGAGACTCAGGTCATCACTTATGTATTCTTAGCACTGTTTCTTGTACTTGTCGCGTATTTCATATATTTTATGGCGTTTAAGAGCGAGGACTTTATCAATAATCCCGCGAATCCAAGGGTTAAGGGCTTTGAAAAGCTTGTAGTCCGCGGTGAGATAAAGGCCTCTGATGGAACAGTTCTTGCAAAAACCGTGACAAGCAACGGTGAGGAAGTAAGAGAATACCCGAAGGGCCGTGAATACGCCCATGTAGTAGGCTACAACTCAAACGGCATGAGTGGTATTGAGGCGGATAACAGCTTCTATATGCTGCGTTCTCATGCGTTCATAGTAAACCGCATAGTAAATGACCTTAAGAACGAGAAAAATCCCGGAGATAATGTCGTAACCACGCTCGATACCTCCCTTCAGGATGTGGCCTATAACGGTATGGGTTACTATCAGGGTGCTGTAGTTGCGATAGACTGTAACACTGGCGGAATTCTCGCTATGGTTTCAAAGCCGGATTTCGACCCGAATACAGTTACGACCAACTGGAAGAGTCTCTCATCAGATGAGAATTCTGCTCTTTTAAACCGTGCGACTCAGGGACTCTATCCGCCTGGTTCGACTTTTAAGGTAATTACAGCGCTTTCCTATTTAAAAAATGGCGGAAAGCTCACAGATACCTTTGACTGCAAGGGCTCGTACACTGAGGATGGTTATACAATTCACTGCTACGGCGGTGAGGTTCATGGAGAGCAGACCTTTAAACAGGCGTTTGGTAATTCCTGTAACGTTGCTTTTTCAAAGGTTGGGCTTTCACTTCCGAAGGGAGCACTTAAAAGTACGGCTCAGGAGTTTATGTTCAACAAAAGCATCCGCTCAGAGATTTCAAATATCAAGAAGAGTCAGTTTACTCTAAAGAGCTCTGATTCCAAGGCTCTTGTAATGCAGACATCGATTGGTCAGGGAAACACTCTTGTAACTCCGCTTCAGATGGCTCTTATAAGCGAGGCTGTGGCAAATAATGGTATCGTAAGAGATCCTTTCGTAGTAGACCATATAGAAAATAACGAGGGCCGTCTCGTAAGAAGCCACACCGACCGTTCGCAGAGAATCTGCACCTCAGATGAGGCATCCACTCTTCAGGAGCTTATGAGATATGTAGTCACTAATGGTACCGGACGGGTCGTAAACTCAAGCTCCTATGAGGCCTACGGAAAGACTGGTACTGCAGAGTTCTCTTCTAATAAGAATGAGGCTCATTCCTGGTTTATCGGATTTGCCAAAAAAGGTAAGAAAAAAATCGCAGTAGCTGTTATAATGGAGAAGGGCGGTGCAGGTTCTTCACATGCTGCACCTCTTGCCAAGCAACTGTTTGACACATACTTAGGGTAAGAAATGATTATAAAAATCATAGTTACTGTTCTGCTTGTAATCGCAGTCCTGTTAGTGTATCTTATATTTGTGCCGATAGCTTTTGGCTTTAAGGGTGACTTTGATGAAAAGTCATTCAAGGCATATGTTCATGATCCACTGAGGTTTATTAATCTGCGATACGATACTTCTGCTGAAGAGAAGTTTTCCCTCAAAATCTTTTATTTTTTTAAGATTGGGGGAAAGAAAAAAGAGAAAAATAAGCCGGAGAAGGAGAAAAAGCAGCATAAGAAAAAGAAGAAAAAGCCGGGCGATGGCAAGAAAAAGCTTTTAGACTTCATAAAGAAGCGGCTTAAGGTCATTATCAAAAGTGTATTTGGCTTACTTAAAAAATGCCACATTTACTTAGATGATTGTGATATCAGCTTTTCGACTGGGGAGCCTGATACTACAGCTTTTATCTATGGTGGGCTTTCAGCGCTTCCTTTTATGTATGGGAAGTCTAATAGTGTTGACGCTGACCTGATGAGTGACGACGCTTTTATCAAGGGACATTTGGGAGTCTGCGGTCACGTGGAGGTCATAGTCGTTATCGTTTATGTGCTGAAGATTCTTTTCACGAAAGGTTAAAGGAGGATTAAAATGACAAGAGATACTTTTGAGACTACTGTGAAGTCTCTTTTAGAGGGAATGAATTCTAATTTTTCAACGAAGTCCGTTGTAGGTGATCCGGTTCAGGTAGGGGATACGACGATTATTCCTCTCGTAGATATCTCTATCGGAATGATAAGCGGCTCATTCAATGGTGAGAAGAATTCAAACAGTGCCGGCGGTGTCGGAGTAAAGGCAAAGCCACAGTCTGTTATCGTGATAAAGGATGGCTCTGTCCGCCTTATGGATATAGGCACGAGAAGCGGAATGGAAAAGCTTCTTGACCTCGTACCTGACTTTATCGATATGTTCAAGGGAAAGAAATCAAATAAAGCCGAAGAGAAGGCAGAGGATAAAGAGGCAAGAGAGGCTGCTAAGGAAGAGATAGAGGAGAGAGTTCAGAAGGCTTCTGAAGCAAACGAATAAAAGCATAAAAAAAGAGAGCTGCTCGTAATGAACAGCTCCTTTTATTTGGCTTTAATTATGCTCTCTCAACAGCGCCTGAACGAAGACAGGAAGTGCAGACGTATAATCTCTTAGGAGTACCGTTAACGATACATTTAACTGATTTAACGTTTGATTTCCTTTTCCGCAAATAGCACACTTTGCCATACCAAAGCACCTCCTATCTCTAAAAGAATGATCTGAATTAATGAGTGCCGTTTCACGACACAACTATTGTATTTTACCAAAAGTCAATTCGAATTGCAAGCACTTTTTTTGTGTTGTATTTTATTTTGTTTTTGAGTATAATTAAGACAAATGTCAGTTACCGGAAATCTTTTATTTTTTTAATATTGGAGGAAATTATGCAGACACAGGGTCAGATGGAAAATGATCTCGGAAAGATCATTATCGACACCGATGTCATCGCCACCTATGCAGGCTCCGTAGCCGTGGAGTGCTTTGGTATCGTAGGTATGGCAGCGGTGAATATGAAGGATGGACTTGTAAAGCTCCTTAAGAAGGAATACTTGGGACATGGTATCCAGGTGAACTACAATGACGATGGAAGCATCTCTTTGGATTTCCACTGTATCGTAAGCTACGGAGTATCCATTTCCGCAGTTGCCTCTAATCTTCGCGAGACTGTCAAGTACAAGGTCGAGGAGTTCACAGGCATGTCAGTTGATAAAATTAATGTTTATGTAGAGGGCGTTCGCGTCATAGATTAAGGAGTGCACATTGGCTATTAATTCAATTGATGCGGCCCAGATATCTAAAATGTTTCTGGCTGGAGCCCGCTATCTCGAAAATCAAAAGGACCATATCAACGAACTTAATGTTTTCCCGGTACCGGATGGTGATACCGGAACGAATATGACTGCTACTATTATGTCTGCAGCTCAGGCTGTAAGCGCTTTGAAGGAGCCTGATATGAAGACTCTTTCAAAGGCTATTTCTTCAGGTTCATTAAGAGGCGCCAGAGGTAACTCAGGTGTTATCCTCTCACAGCTCTTCAGAGGCTTTACAAAGGTCATGAAGACTGTAGATGCCGTTGACGCAGCAACTCTTTCTGAGGGAATGCAGAAGGCTACTGAGACCGCTTACAGGGCTGTTATGAAGCCAAAGGAAGGA
Organism: uncultured Lachnospiraceae bacterium; assembly: GCA_900316165.1. Taxonomy (GTDB): domain Bacteria; phylum Bacillota; class Clostridia; order Lachnospirales; family Lachnospiraceae; genus Weimeria. The sequence goes on from ONBW01000006.1 coordinate 13,365, forward strand.
ACTATCCTTACTGTGGCTAAGGCTGCAAGCGATGCGGCAGCAGATGCAGCAGAGCAGACAGATGATCTGGTAGAGATTGGTGGCAGAATAGTTGATGCAGCTACGGCTGCTCTTGAGTCGACACCGGAGCTTCTTCCTGTGCTCAAGGAGGCTGGTGTTGTAGATTCGGGTGGCTCAGGTCTATTAGAGGTCTTAAAGGGCGCCTATGACTACCTCTGCGGTAAGGAGATTGATATCACCTTCGAGGAGGAGAAGCCTGCTGCCGAAGAGAATGAAGAAGAGCTTATAAAGTATGCTTACAGCGTCGCATTCTCTGTAAAGGCTCACGAGAGATTCGCAGCCGGAGTTGACGCAGATTTAAGCACTTATCTCTCAGGTATCGGTGAGGATGTTAAGCTTACCTCTGACGGAGAGATCATGAAGATCTCTCTTATGACTAATGAGCCGGGTAAGGCTATTAACCATGCCATTAAGCTTGGTGACGCCTTTGACATCCATATCACAAATGTCACTCTCGATGGAAAGAGTGCGTCCAAGCCAGAGACTACTGATATGAAAGAGGTAAAGCCAGAGGAGACACCAGCACAGGTACCTCTTAAAGAGATTGGCTTTGTAGCTGTATCATGTGGCGAGGGACTTGACGACATCTTCAAGGGCTTAGGAGCTGATGTAGTCATTAAGGGCGGTCAGACCATGAACCCTTCTACAGACGATATTCTTAAGGCAGCTGAAAAAGTAAACGCCAAGAACGTCTTCATCCTTCCTGATAATAAAAATATCGTTCTCGCAGCCAGCCAGGCAGCAGAGCTTATGGAAGACAAGAAGGGAATCGTACTCCCTGCAAAGACTATCCCACAGGGAATCACAGCTCTTATTAACTTCATCCCGGATCAGTCAGTAGAAGAGAACCAGAAGAGGATGGAGGAGGAACTCTCTAAGGTCAAGACCGGAGAGATCACCTATGCGGTAAGGGATACCTCTATTGATGGCAGAGCCATAAAGTCAGGCGACTATATGGGTATCACTGACTTAGGCATCAAGGCTGTAAATACCTCAATCGTAGAGACCTTTAAAGAGATGCTCTCTCAGATGATAGATGAGGATTCAGCCCTTCTTACTATCTATACCGGCTCAGATGCAAAGAGCGATGAGACTGAAGCAATCAAGAACATGATTAAAATCAACTATCCGTCACTTGAGGTCGATGTCCAGAATGGCGGGCAGAATGTCTACTACTACATAGTTAGTGTTGAATGATGAGATTAAACGACGATATCACTGTTATAAAAGGAATCGGCGAAAAAACGGCCGCCCCCTTCAGGAGGGCGGGCGTTTTTTGTGTCTATGACCTGCTTACATATTTTCCATCGACATATAAGACATACCCCGAGGTTTCTGCGACACTTACAGCTGATGAGGGAGCGTACGCAGCTGTCGCAGCTCCTATAAAGAATATCTCAGAGCACTATGCCGGAAGCAGGCTGCTTACTACAGCCTCATTAAATCTTTTAGGACTATATGTAAACGCAGTCTGGTTCAACCAGAGATACTTAAAGAAAACCCTTAAGCCCGGGATACGCTATGTCTTTTTTGGAAAAATATCCTACAAGGGTAAAATTCCGGAAATCGTACAGCCTCAGATTTTTTCGCTGGGTGATTATGAGAAACTCAAGGGGAAGAAGCTTCCTGTCTATTCGAAGGTCTTTGGACTGACTGATAAGATGATTGAGAAGGCGGTAATAAATGTCCTATCTGAAATCAGGCTTGAGGAATATGTGCCTGATGAATTTTTGGAAAAATATGATCTGACCGGCTTAGATACTGCTGTAAGAAATATCCATTTTCCTGAAAGTGATGAGCTTTTAGCTGAGGCCAGAAGGCGGCTGGTCTTTGATGAGTTTTTTAATTTTTTAATGACTCAGCGTCTCAGTGTCACAGAAGAGACAAAGGTAAAGGATTCACTTGGTCCATTTGATATCTCTGTTTCGTCAGAGATTAAATCAGCTCTTCCATATAAGCTTACGAACGGGCAGGAGAGCGCATTAAATGATCTGCTTACTGACTTCAATGGGGAGTATATAACTCAAAGACTGATTCAGGGAGATGTCGGCAGCGGAAAGACAATTGTGGCCTTTATCGCTATGGCTGTAATGGCAAAAAATGGCTATACCTCCGCAATCATGGCTCCGACCGAGGTGCTCGCGAGGCAGCATTACGAGAAGTTTTCTGCGCTCTGCAATCAGCTTGGGCTGGGTATCCCATGCATTCTTTTGACAGGACATGTGAAGGGAAAGGCCCGTGCGAAGGCATTAGAAGACATTGCATCAGGAGTGCCTTCATTTGTCATCGGGACTCATGCACTTTTTCAGGAGAAGGTTCAGTTTAATAATCTGGGCCTTGTGGTAACAGATGAGCAGCACCGCTTCGGTGTGGCACAGAGAAACGCGCTTGCCAAGAAGGGTGAGAATGTTTTCTCAGTAGTTATGAGTGCAACTCCGATACCGCGAACCTTAGCTCTCATTCTCTATCAGGGAATGAATATCTCGACCATCACTGAAAAGCCTTCAGTCAGAAAGCCGCTTAAGAACGCGGTTATCGATCCCTCCATGAGACGAAATGCCTACGCACTCTTTGTAAAGGAGATCAGGGCTGGACACCAGGGAATCATCATCTGTCCGCTGGTGGAGCCGTCTGAGAATGTCGAGGGTGAAAATGTCGAGGAGTATTACGAAAAAATGAAGCAGACTCTGCCGCCTGATATCTCTGTAGGAAAGCTATATGGACCAATGCCTGCTGATGAAAAGGAGCAGGTGATGGAAGATTTCGCTTCTGGAAAAACAGACCTTTTGATCTCCACCACTGTAATAGAAGTTGGGGTAGATGTGCCGAACGCCACTGTAATTATGATTGAGGATGCTCAGAAATTCGGTCTCGCCCAGCTGCACCAGCTAAGAGGCAGGGTAGGCAGAGGCGATGCTCAGGCCTACTGTATGTTTGTAGATACCAGCGGAAGCAAAAACCCGTCAAAGCGTCTCGAGGTCCTAAAAAAATCAAATGATGGTTTTTACCTTGCCAACGCCGACCTTAAAATGCGTGGCCCGGGCGATGCTTTTGGAGTCAGACAGTCAGGAGATATCAGCTTTAAGCTGGCTGATATCTACAATGATAATCAGCTGCTAAAGCAGGCAGCTGAATGTGTTGAAAATATCTTAAAGGATGATCCGGATCTCATGTCATCTGATGTCTTCAAGAGATTTATTGAAGACTCAGCTGAGAGGACTTACTTAAACCTTTAAAAAAATGATATGGAGAGCAAATAACGTCGTTAGAGCACTTTCGATAGGAAAAGCTTTGTCCGCTCGTTCTGTGGATTGTCGAAAAGTTCATCAGGTGTATTTTCTTCCACGATTTTACCCTGATCAAGAAATAAAACTCTTGATATAACTGTATCATAACTCCACACTCAGCCTTTCTCTCTAAAGATTCTTACTACGAAGCCAAGCGGAGATGTCTATATCATCTGGTACAGAGATTGTCTGAAAAGGGTCAGGGAAAATATCACTCTCTGGTAAATGCAGATGCACTTTCTGCTATGAAGCGCATTTCGTAACCCCACTCACCTGTGGGTGCACTGTCATCGAGTAGTTAGTGTGATAGATAACGAAGCCAGGTGCGCCGCCGTTGGTTTTTCTTAGCTCTTTTCTCTGCACATAGTCTACTTCTGTTTTGTCGTTGTCACGACCCTTTGAGTAGTAGGCAGCAATCTGCGCCGCTATCTCAAAGACGTGGTCAGGGAGTTCACGACCACCAGATTTTACGATTACGTGTGAGCCAGGAACCTTTTTGGCATGGAACCACCAGTCGTCAGGATCTGCCTTTTTAAAAGTAACGAATTCGTTCTGATAGTTGTTTTTGCCGACGAAGATATCAAAGCCATCATCTGTAACAAAATGCAGAGGCTTGGCCTTGATGTCTTTTTCTTTTTTGGAGTGAGAGCTCTTGTGGATAAAGCCTGCTGCCGCAAGCTCTTTCTTTATTTCAGAAAGGTCGCCCTCATCCTCGGACAAATCAAGAGAGGTAAGAACTGAGTCGAGCTGTTCGATATTCTTCTTAGTCTCCTCAATCTGAACAGTAACAGCCTCCTTTGTGCGCTTCAGCTTATCGTATCTCTTGAAGTAATTCGCAGCGCACTCCATCGCAGTAAGCTCAGGATCGAGCGGGATAGTAAGAGGTTCGTTGGTGTAGTAGTTTGTCACCTCAACTGATTTGGCTCCCTCAGGAACAGAGTAGCCGTAGGTGTGAAGAAGCTCACCGTATATCCGGTACTTGTCCATTTTTTCAGTGCTTTTAAGCTGCTTCTCCTGGAGATTAAGCTTCTTGGACTCGCGCTCTAAGAGGTTCTTTACGTTCTTTCTCAGGTCAGCTGATCGTTGCTTCATATTTGAAAAGGTATTTTTGGACGAATAGAACAGGTAGAGCATCTCACTTACGGAAGAAAGCTCCTGGCAGAGAGAATCCTTATAGGCAAGAAGCGGCCAGGCTGAGAATTCAAGCGGCTTTTTTGTCACGGGATCAGAGTAGATAACCGGCTCTGAAGGCTTGTTTTCTATTGTATCTAACAGCCTTGTAAAGGCCGTATACAGATTCTCCTTATCATCGGCAGATAGCGAAGCAACAGAAGCACCTGGATCAACACCCGCTTCAAGGCAGAGCTCGTTTGAGGTCACGAATGAAAAGCCGACTACACCAGAGCTGATGGCCTTCGCAGTTTCGTGAGGTCTGCGGAGGATATCCTCCTTAAACATAACCTCAGTGATTTCAAACGGATTGTACTTATCTGCCTGAGCTGGAATGAAATAATCCCTTCCTGGAAGCACCTCACGGACACTTGAGGTATTAGCTCCGACTCTCTTTATCGAATCCAGGATTTTTCCCTCGTCATCTGTAAAAATAATATTTGAGTATTTGCCCATGATCTCTATATAGAGATTCTTATAGGCCTCATCGCCCATCTCATCGAGATGTCTTATATGAAGGCAGACTACCCGCTCAAGCCCTGGTTGAGAGACTTCCTCTATGATTCCGCTTCCGATGTATTTGCGAAGCAGCATCAGAAAGCCCGGGGCCTTAAGAGGGGAGACCTCATTTGTTTCGGTTAAGTATATAAGTGGAAGGGAAGCGTTCGCATTCATAAGAAGAAGGTATTTGCTCCCGTTGTTTTTTACAGTGATGATAAGCTCCTCAGGGTGCGGCTGAGCTATTTTTACAATGCGGCCACCCTTAAGGGCTTCGTTTAATTCTCTTGTCAGTGCATGGACTGTTATACCGTCAAATGACATAATAAAAACTCCTTTGAAAGTTCTATTCTACATGTAAAAATAAAAAAAGACAAGGTATTTGACTAAAGCTGACAGTTGATTTATAATACATTAGATTGTGTTCTGCAAACAGGAGGAAGCTATGCAGTTTATTAATATCGGATACGGAAACCTCGTTAATTCTGATAAAATTCTCTGTATCGTATCTCCTGATTCGGCACCGATTCACAGGCTTGTCTCGAAGGCAAAGGAGAACGGAATGCTTATAGACGCGAGCCAGGGAAGAAAGACCAAAGGGGTTATTTTTTCAACAGATGGAAGAGTAATACTTTCGGCACTGGTACCGGGGACGATTGCAGAAAGACTTAATACAGAAAAGGACTTGGCATAATGGCACAGAAAAAAGGTCTTGTAGTAGTGCTTTCGGGTTTTTCCGGAGCAGGCAAGGGAACAATCATGAAGCATCTCCTGAATAAATACCCGGGGATGTACAATCTCTCTATCTCAGCCACTACCAGAGGAAAGAGACAGGGCGAGGAAGAGGGCCGCGAGTATTTTTTCAAGACCCGTGAAGAGTTCGACAGGATGGTGGCAAATAACGAATTCTTAGAGCATGCTACCTTTAACGGGAATTCCTATGGGACGCCTAAGGCCTATGTGCAGAAGCTTATCGACGAGGGCAAGGATGTAATACTTGAGATTGAGGTAAATGGTGCTCTTCAGGTAAAGAAGATTTTTCCTGATGCTCTGCTTCTTTTCGTTACTCCGCCATCAGCTGCAGAGCTTAAGAACAGGCTTGTCGGAAGAGGCACTGAGACTGCTGATGTCGTAGCTCAGAGACTTTCGATTTCTTCAAAGGAATCGCTTCTTATGCCGAAGTACGATTATCTCGTGATTAATGATCAGATAGATGAGAGCGTAGAGAGAGTTCATATGATAATTCAGAGCGCACACTACGCTACCAAAGCAAATACAGCACAGATCGCCGAGCTTCAGGAAGAGCTCAAGGCATTTTCGAAAGGAGAAAATAAATGATACATCCATCCTATGTGGAACTTATGAAGGTAGTAAACGAGGGAACTGACGTAGGAGAAGAGCCTGTCGTAAACAGCCGTTACTCGATTGTCTGTGCTACTGCAAAGCGTGCCAGACAGATCATCGATGGCAAGGAGCCTCTTATCGACTATCATGAGAAGGATAAGCCTTTATCTATCGCTGTAAAGGAGCTCTATGAGGGCGAGCTTCGTATCTTAAACGATGACGAGGCAGCTGAGATGGCTGAGCAGGAGAAGAAGGTAAAGGAGATCATTAAACAGCGCCGCGAGGAGGCTGAGGCTCTTGCCAAAGCACAGGAGAAGGAAGAGAAGGAAAAGGCTGCAGAAGATGACGCAGAGGCTGATCCTGATGCTGTTTCAGACGAGGACTCTGTAGATATAGATGATGCTGTTGATGTGGATGACGCTTCAGACGATGCTGATGATTCATCAACAGATGAGAGTGATTCATGAAGAAGCTTTTCTTTGTCTCATTAGGCTGTGACAAGAACTTAGTCGATGCAGAGCACATGCTTGCTCTCCTTCATACAGATGGCTACCAGATCACAGAGGATGAGACAGAAGCCGATGTGATCATTGTAAATACCTGCTGTTTTATTGAGGATGCAGCTCAGGAGAGCGTTAATACGATTCTCGATATGGCAGAGCTTAAAAAGACAGGACATCTTAAGGCACTTATCGTAACAGGCTGCCTTGCTACCAGATATTCGAAGGATATCGGAGTAGAGATTCCTGAGGTAGACGGTGTCGTAGGTGCAAGCTCATACGACGAGGTTAAGGATGTTCTTGACCGTGTACTAGCTGGTGAAGAGCATGTAGAGGATATCGAGGATACTTCGAGAACTCCGGAGGATGCAGGCCGTATACTTACGACTGGCGGTCATTTTGCCTACTTAAAAATTGCCGAAGGCTGTGATAAGAACTGTTCTTACTGCATCATCCCGAAGCTCAGGGGCCACTACAGATCTATACCTATGGAAAAGCTTTTATCTGAGGCCACTTCTCTGGTGGCACAGGGAGTAAGAGAGCTTATCCTTGTAGCTCAGGAGACGACTCTATATGGAACAGATATATATGGTCACAAGGCGCTCCCAGAGCTTTTAAGAAAGCTTTCTGAGATCAAGGGCCTTGCCTGGATAAGACTTCTCTATGCTTATCCTGAGGAGATTGATGATGTTCTTATAGAAGAGATGGCTGTTAATCCAAAGGTCTGCCACTATATAGATATGCCTATTCAGCATTCTAACGATTATATCCTGGGAAGGATGGGCAGACGAACAAAGAGAGCTGATATCGTTTCAGTAATAAACCGTCTCCGTCAGAGGATTCCTGATATCTGTATCAGAACGACTCTTATCTGCGGATTCCCGGGAGAGACTGAAGAGATGCATCAGGATCAGGTAAGCTTTATCAAGGAAATGAAGTTCGACAGGCTTGGAGCCTTCCCTTATTCCAGAGAAAAAGGAACGGTGGCCTACGATATGCCTGATCAGGTTCCTGATGTGACCAAGCAGCTCTGGTACGATGAGATAATGCGGGTACAGCAGGAAATCACCTTTGAGAAGAATAAAGAGCTCGTTGGAAAAGAGTTCGAGGTATTTATCGAAGGCGAGATTCCTGATGACAGAGTCTATGTAGGGCGTACCTATAGAGACGCGCCTGATGTAGACGGATACGTATATATGGACAGGGATTACCAGAGACTTTCAGGTGATCTCGTAGAGGTAAAAATCACAAAGGCAAAGGACTACGATCTGATAGGAGAGATAATAGATGAAGATGAATCTGCCGAATAAGCTGACTACACTCAGGATGTTCTTAGTACCTGTATTTGCAGTCGTTTTCTTAGTTGGAGGAAGTGAGAACTACACTACAAGGATTATTTCACTGATTATTTTTGTAGTAGCCAGCCTTACTGATATGCTCGATGGTAAAATCGCCCGTAAGTATAACCTGATTACAGATTACGGAAAATTCATGGATCCTCTCGCCGACAAGCTTCTGGTCTGCACAGCAATGATCTGTCTGATGAGTTTCGGACAGCTTCCTGCCTGGGTACTAATAATAATAATCGCCAGAGAATTCATTATCTCTGGCTTCCGCCTTGTAGCCGCGGACAACGGCAGGGTAATTGCTGCCAGCTACTGGGGCAAATTCAAGACGGTTTTCCAGATGGCTATGGTAATCGTTATGATATTAAAAGTAAGAATCGAGCCGTTTACTCTTGTTTTTAAAGTACTTGAGACTCTTCTTATGTACATAGCGGTTATCCTTACTGTAGTATCTCTTATAGATTATCTCGTAAAGAACCGCGATGTATTAAAGGAGCAGAAATAATGCAGCAGGCCGATGTATTAGCGTCAATTCTTATAAAAAAGAAGATCACAGTTACTACGGCTGAATCAGCTACAGCTGGAATGATAGCCTCCCTTCTCGCTGATACCCCTGGAATGAGTGACTGCATGAAAGAGGCTTTTGTGACCTACTCTGAGGAGGCAAAGAAGAATCGCCTTGGAGTAAAGCAGGAGACGCTTGATAAATACACGGTCTATAGTCATGAGGTAGCATCGGAGATGGCTCTTGGTGCTAAAAAAATAACCGGAGCAGACCTTGCCCTTTCAGTTACGGGAGTTGCCGGGCCGGGCGGCGGCTCGTCCAGCTGTCCAGTTGGAACCTGCTACATCGGAGCTGCATATAAGGATACAGTAATTACAAGAAAGTATATTTTTTCAGGAGACAGAGCTACAGTCAGAAGAAAGGCCGCGAGGATGGCACTGACACTTGGGCTTACGATGATCCTTGATAATAAGGAGAACTAATGAGAGTTATAGCAGGAACAGCCAGAAGCGTACCTCTTCAGGCACCTGAGGGGCAGGAGACCAGACCTACTACTGACAGGATAAAGGAGACACTCTTTAATATCTTACAGATGCAGATTCCAGGCTGTAGGTTTTTAGACCTGTACGCCGGAAGCGGACAGATGGGGATTGAGGCACTAAGCCGCGGCGCTCATCACGCAGTGCTTATTGACAGCGGAAAAGAAGCTGTAGAAGTCATCAAGGCGAATCTGAATAAGACGAAGCTTTCTGATAAAGCTACACTTATCGCCAGACAGATTCCGGCAGCACTTTTCCAGGCAAAAAGTGAAGGCCCATATGATATAATCTTTATGGATCCACCTTATTCACTGCACAGTGAGGCTGAGGTGCTTAAAGGCATTAAAGAATATGGTCTTCTGAACAACGATGGAATCATCATTATCGAGACAGCAAAGGACAGAGATCTGTCTTTTATTGATGAAAGTATTTATGAGGTTAGCAGGATAAAGACGTACAAGACCAATCAGCACGTCTTTATAAAAGAAAAATGAGAACAGCGATTTATCCCGGAAGCTTTGATCCCATCACTTTCGGACATTTAGATATAATAAAGCGTTCGGCATGCATGTTTGACAAGCTTGTCGTAGGAGTATTAAATAACAGCGCTAAGAAGTCACTTTTTACAGTTGATGAGAGAGTGGCTATGATAGAATCTCTGATAAAGGATTATCCAAATGTCGAAGTAGATTCTTTTGATGGTCTTATGATCGATTATGCGAAGCAGATAGGAGCTTCAGTAGTTATCAGAGGACTCAGGGCAGTAACAGATTTTGAATATGAGCTTCAGATAGCTCAGACGAACAGAGTCGAAAGTCCGGATATCGATACGGTTTTTCTCACTACATCGTTGAAATATTCTTATCTTTCGTCTACAATTGTAAAAGAGTTTGCTTCTTATGGTGGAGATATAAGTAAATTCGTACCTAAGGAGATTATTCCACTTATCATGGAGAAATTCGGCAGGGAGGCTTAAGCTTAAATGGACAGTCAGATTGAGAACAAAATAGATGAAATCGAAAGCTATATCGACGAATGCAAGTCAAGCGTGTTTTCATCAAACAAGATTACAGTTGATCGAGAGGAATTAATCAGCCATCTTGAGGATCTCCGTTCGATTACACCGAAGGAGATAGAACAGTATAAGAGACTTTTAAAAAACAAAGAGGCTATCATTGAAAATGCGACCAAGCAGGCTGATGCCATTATTGCAGAGGCTAAAGCCAAGTCCAACGAGATGATGAGTGAGAATCAGATCATGCAGCAGGCCTACGCGAAGGCAAATGAGGTCGTAAGTATCGCACAGAATGATGCCAATAAGATTGTCTCAGAGGCAACAGAGAAGGCAAATACTATTCAGATGTCAGCAATCGGATATACAGATGCCCTTCTTAAGAATGTTCAGGATGTTCTCTCTGCATCAATTACTACAACTACTACGAGAATGAAGAATTATCTCGGTACGATGCAGAACTATCTCGATACAGTAAATGCCAACCGTACAGAGTTAGGTAAGGTATTAAATGCCCCTGACAACACCTCTTCAGCTCAAAATCCGACTGATGGTACTCAGGCTGCTCAGCCAGCTGACGATACCAGTACGCAGGCAGCAGGAACTGATACAGATAATAAATAAAGGCAGTATTGCCGCCCGATTTGAGGGCGGCTTATTTTTTTAATGATGGAAAAAAACAGATTACTTGAAAAAGCAAAGGCATTTATTTTTGACCTCGACGGCACACTAGTAAACTCTATGTGGATGTGGCCTGAGATAGACAGGGAGTTCTTAAATAACAGGGGCTTTGAGGTTCCTGCAGATCTTAAGGAAGAAATTGACGGCCTGTCTATGTGGGACGATGCCATCTACTTCAAAAAAAGATTTGGTTTTAAGGATACTGAGCAGGAACTTATTGATATCTGGAACGACATGGCTCTCCACCACTATGAAAATGACACTCCTCTAAAGCCTGGTGCTAAAGAACTTCTTGATTACCTGAAGGAAAAGGGTATTAGGACAGGACTTGCGACGAGTAACTCACTGGTCCTCTGCGAAGCTTCACTTAAGTCAAATGGAGTCTATGATTATTTCGATGCCATAGTTACATCAGAGGATGTAGTTCATGGAAAGCCGGATCCACAGTGCTATCAGATTGCAGCTGAACGTCTTGGAACTAATTCAGCCGACTGCCTTGTAGCTGAGGATCTGCCGGCAGGACTTACTGCTGCAAAGAGCGCGGGAATGACAGCAATCGCCGTAGAGGATGATTATTCTAAGATCTATGACGACGATAAACATCGGCTGTCGGATTTTTACATTAGAGATTTCAGGGAGCTGATACCATGAGAGAGTTTTCTGTCTCTGAAAAAAATGAAAGCGAACGGCTCAACAAATACTTATCACACCTGCTTCCAAACGCCTCTATGGGCTTTATCTATAAGATGCTCCGCAAGAAAAATATAACGCTAAATGGCAAAAAGGCTTCAGGAAATGAGCTCCTTAAGCCAGGTGACGAGGTGCGTATATTTTTCTCAGATGAGACGTATGAAAAGTTCTCGAGGAAAAAGGCAGATGCAGGTGGAAACGCTGATATAAAGGTTCTATATGAGGACGATGATATAATCGCTGTACACAAGCCTGCTGGACTTTTATCCCAGTCTGATAAGAAGGGCGGAGACTGTGTGAATGCGCGTATCCTCGCTTATTTAAGCTCCAACGGAAAAATGCCCGATGATTTTATGCCTTCTATCGCAAACCGCCTGGACAGGAATACGAGCGGTATAGTTCTTGCAGGAAAGACCTATAAGGGCAGCCGGTTTTTATCTGACGCTATTCAGAGCAGAGATATCGTAAAGACATATTACTGCATTGCTGACGGCTGGTTTGAAAGGAAGGGGGTTTACAGGTGCTATCATCATATAAACTCTGACAAGACAGTTTCGATTTCTGATATAAAGCATGAGGGTGATAAGGAGGCTGTAACTGAATTTTTCCCTGAGGAGACATCGAAGCGGCATACGCTTGTAAGGGTTATCCTTCACACCGGAAGAAAGCACCAGATAAGAGCTTCAATGGCCCACCTTGGACATCCAGTTACTGGTGATCCAAAGTACGGTAAAGGCCACGAAAAGCATATGTATCTGCACGCCTACTCTGTTGAGATTCCAGGAGTCGGGACTATAACAGATGAGGTTCCGGATTATTTCAGGAGGTTTATGAATGCCGACATTTAATTCGAGAGGCCTCAGAGGTTCTGCTCTCGAGGACTGCATAAACCACACGAACGAGGTCCTGCGTCACGACGGGCTTGCTCTTATACAGAAGATTCCTACGCCAATAACTCCTATAGATATCGAAAAGGAAACAAGGCATATAACTCTTGCCTATTTCGACCAGAAGAGTACAGTCGATTACATAGGAGCTGTGCAGGGCATTCCGGTCTGCTTCGATGCGAAGGAGTGCAGAGAGGATACTTTTCCTATGCACAATATCCATGAGCATCAGATGGTATTTATGGAGGACTTTGAGGGACAGGATGGGATTTCATTTTTCCTGCTGTACTTTAAAAACCACGATAAATACTACTATATGAGGTTTGAGGAGGCGCTTAAATTCTGGAACCGGAGTAAGAACGGCGGAAGGAAGAGTCTGCGGATTGAGGAACTTGACGATGATTTTTTCTTTGAGTCATCGAACGGTTATTTTCTGCCGTATCTCGATATGATTAATAAAGACCTTGACAGAAGAAATACATAAGTTTATAATCGGTTTAGTTTGATAACACATTAGCTAAGTAAAGTGATAAAGGAGAAAAGATGAACAGTCTCTTACACACGCCAGAGGGCGTCAGAGATATCCTGGGAGATGAATGTCAGAGAAAAAACTTTGTTAAGCACGCTCTGACGTCTCTTTTGTTTTCGTATGGCTATGACCAGATTGAGACGCCGTGCTTTGAATTTTTAGATACATACAGTGAGTCGCTTGGCTCTACCTCAGAAAAGGACCTTTTCAGGTTCTTTGACAGAGACGGAAATACCCTTGCACTGCGTCCGGATTTTACCCCTTCGGTTGCCAGAGTGTCTTCCAGATATTTTTCAGATACCAAGGAGACGCTCCGTCTCTGCTACGAGGGAAAGGTTTTCCAGAACCATCATTCGCTTAGAGGCGAGATGAGTGAGCAGACACAGGTAGGTGCTGAGCTTATCGGGGATTCATCGATTGATTCTGATGCTGAGATCATTTCTCTTATAGTTAATGGATTTCTCTCCTGTGGGCTTAAGGACTTTCAGATAAGTATCGGACATGCGGACATTTTTAAGGGACTGATAGAGGCCTGTGGCTTTTCAGATGACGAGGAGCAGGATGTAGCTGATTTCGTAGCAAATAAGAACTTCTACGGTCTTGACGAATACTTATCTCATAAGAAAATCGATAAGGACTTAAGAAGTCTTTTCGGACTGCTCTCAAAGATTTTCATGAATCCTGATGAGTGGAAGGATTCGTTGGAGCAGGCTAAGAACTTCCCGAAGATTTTCGGTGCTCTTTCACATCTCTACAGAATGAACGAACTCTTAAGTGCCTACGGTGTTGAGGACTATGTAAGCTTTGATTTGGGTCTTGTCAGAAGTCTTAAATACTATACTGGTATTATTTTTACAGGATATACCTTTGGAAGCGGAAAGCCTATAGTTACGGGAGGCCGCTACGATAACCTCTTAGGACATTTCGGTGTAGACAGACCTGCCATCGGTTTTGCTTTTCTTATAAATGAGCTGATGCTTGCAATCGACAGACAGCAGGTAGAGCTGCCGGTTGAGAATACGAAGATTCTTTTACTTTATCCTAAGGATCAGGTAAAAGAGGCTATAAAGAAGGCTGATTCACTGAGGAAATCAGGACACAGAGTCCTGCTTCATGCCTACAATGATAAGGATCACCACGATAAGCTTTGCATTAAGTACGCGTCATATACTATAATGGAGATTGGAGGCAGCAGATGAGCACAACAGACGATATGATTACGGTTGCCCTCGGAAAAGGCCGCCTTGCAAAAAAGGCCATGGGCCTTTTTGATAAAATCGGACTTGGAGTCGAGGAGATCCACGATCCTGACACGAGAAAGCTTATTTTTACAAATGAAAAGGAGCACATCAGGTACTTCCTTTCAAAGGGACCTGATGTTCCGACTTATGTGGAGTACGGTTCGGCTGATATCGGAATTGTCGGAGAGGACACTATCCTTGAGGAGAACCGCAATATCTACGAGGTAATGGACTTGGGTTTCGGCAAGTGCCGGATGTGTATCGCAGGACCTGAGAGCGCGAGAAAGCTTCTCGACTCATCTCACTTTATCAGAGTCGCGACGAAGTACCCGCGGATTGCGAAGAACTATTTTTACAATCAGAAGCATCAGACTGTAGAGATCATTAAACTCAATGGTTCTATAGAATTAGCTCCGATTGTCGGGCTTTCTGAGGTCATTTGTGATATAGTAGAGACTGGAAGCACATTGAGGGAAAACGGACTCGTGGTTTTAGAGGAAGTCGTTCCGCTTTCAGCTAGAGTCGTTGTAAACCAGGTTTCCATGAAGATGAAAAATGCCCGGATTACAGCGATTATCGACCAGCTTCAGCAGTTAGTACAAAATGATTACGTATAGGAGATAAAATGGAGATTGAGAAACTCAACGAAGAGAACATCAAGACACTGCTTACAAAGCTTCTTAAGAGAAGCCCTATAAGCTATGGCAAGTACGAGGCATCTGTAAACGAGATTATCGCAAACGTCAGAGAGAACGGTGATAAGGCCATTTTCGACCTCGAGAAGAAATTCGACAAGGTAGACCTTACACCTGCAAATATCCGCGTTACAGACGAGGAGATTAAGGAGGCCTACAGTAAGGTCGATGAGAAGCTTCTTACAGTAATCAGGAAGTCTCTTAAGAATATCCGCTCCTTCCATGAGAAGCAGAAGCAGAACAGCTGGTTTACTACAGATGAGAAGGGCATTTTCTTAGGACAGAAGGTTACTCCTGTGGCTATCGCCGGTGTATATGTACCGGGCGGCAAGGCCGTTTACCCTTCATCAGTCCTTATGAATATCGTTCCGGCAAAGGTTGCTGGAGTTCCAAGAATTGTTATGTGCACTCCTCCAGGAGCTGACGGAAAGGTCTACCCTTCAACTCTTGTTGCTGCTCACGAGGCCGGAGCAGACGAGATCTACAAGGTCGGCGGAGCACAGGCTATTGCTGCAATGGCCTTCGGAACTGAGTCTATTCCAAAGGTCGATAAGATCGTAGGACCTGGAAATATCTATGTAGCGTTGGCAAAGAAGGCTGTATTCGGTTACGTAAGCATCGACTCTATCGCAGGACCTTCTGAGATCCTTGTATTAGCTGACGAGACAGCAAACGCACACTTTGTAGCAGCAGACCTCCTTTCACAGGCAGAGCATGATGAGATGGCAAGCGCTATCCTTATCACTACAAGCCAGAAGCTTGCGGAGGATGTAGATAAGGAGATCAAGGGCTATCTGCCGAAGCTTTCGAGAGAAGAGATCATCAGCAAATCTCTTGAGAACTATGGGCACCTCTTCGTCGCTGAGACAAAGGAAGATGCTATAGCTGCTGTAAACCAGATAGCCTCAGAGCATCTTGAAATTGTTACAGCTGATCCGTTCCTTGATATGACAAAGATCAAGAATGCAGGAGCCATCTTCCTTGGAACCTGGTCATCAGAGCCTCTTGGAGACTACTTCGCAGGACCGAACCACGTGCTTCCTACAAATGGAACAGCTAAATTTTTCTCAGCATTATGTGTAGATGATTTCATCAAGAAGTCCAGTGTGATATCATATAGCAGAGAAGCACTTGAAGAGATTGCTTCTGATATCGAGGATTTTGCGGAGTGCGAAAAGCTTACGGCTCATGCCAATTCTATAAGGGTCAGGTTTGAGAAATGAACAGAACAGCGACTGTAAAGAGAAAAACAAAGGAAACTGATATAGAGGTAACCATCGATCTCGATGGAAGTGGAGAATATTCTATAGATACCGGCATCGGATTTTTTGACCATATGCTAAGCGGCTTTGCAAGACACGGCTTCTTCGACCTGACACTTAAGTGTAAGGGTGACCTTTTTGTCGACTGCCACCACACTATTGAGGACTGCGGCATAGCCTTAGGCGAGGCCATAAAGCAGGCCTTAGGCGACAAAGCCGGAATAGTCAGATTCGGAAGCAGCCTGCTGCCTATGGACGAGAGCCTTATCCGCTGTGTCATAGACTTAAGCGGCAGGCCTTATCTCGTATTCAACGAGGAGTTTAATAATGACAGGGTAGGGGATTTTGATACAGAGATGGTGAAGGAATTCTTCTATGCCGTTTCCTACTCTTCGATGATGACACTTCATATCGATGAGCTGCATGGGGAAAATTCCCACCATGTGATCGAGGCTACCTTCAAGGCATTCGGCCGTGCCTTAAAAGAGGCTGTATCAAAGGATGCAAAAATAAAAGGAGTGTTATCTACAAAAGGGAGCTTATGATGGAACAGAAGAATATCGTAGCTACTATTTATTTAAAAAATGGTAAGGCGGTAAAAAGCCCTAAGGATTTTTCTAAATCCTGTGATGCCATTGAGCTGGCAAGCAGATACAACGACAGTGGAGTCGATAAGATTTTTTTGGTTGATCTGTCTGATGATGAAACAGAGCATCTGGCAAATATCATGACGATACGTAATATCAACCGCCAGATAGATGTAAAGACTGCTGCTGCCGGTAATATCAAGCGACTCGATGATGTAAAGCTCTACTTCTTTGCAGGCTGTATCGAGGTCGTTCTTAACGGCGCCAAGCCTGACACCTTTGAGCTTGTAAAGGAAGCTGCAAACCGTTTCGGAAAAGAGAGGATCCTTGTCTCTGTTGACAATGTAAACTTCGCATTTAAGACCAGAGACTACATAAAAGACTGCGTACATGAGCTGGTTCTGATGAATACCGATCTGGCCTCAGGTATTGAGAATATCACGAGCACGCCTTATATCCTGCGTCTCGACAAATACGACCTCGATAAGATTACGGAGCTGTTAAAGTCAGAGTCTATCCGCGGTATTTACGGTGATTTTGTAAATGATTACAATACAGATATCATGCAGCTGAAGTCGACGCTTTCAGATCGCGGTATCAGTATGGATAACTTCGAACCAAAGCTTCACTGGAGTGACCTTAAGACCAACTCTGATGGACTCGTTCCTGTAATAGCTCAGGACTACCAGACCGGTCAGGTCTATATGCTGGCTTATATGAATGAGGAGGCCTTTAATACGACTATCCGCATTGGAAAAATGACCTATTGGAGCAGGAGCCGTCAGGAGCTTTGGACCAAGGGACTTACCTCAGGTCACATCCAGTATGTAAAGAGCCTTACAGCCGACTGCGACTATGATACAATCCTTGCAGAAATCTCCCAGGTCGGTGGAATAGCCTGCCATACAGGCGCTCCTTCCTGCTTTTTCAATAACATTATTCAGAAGGAATACGTCGACCGTTCTCCGAGAAAGATTTTTGAGAATAAGCTCAATGAGATAATAAAGCAGAGAAACGAGGACTCCGATGTAAAGGAAATCTTCGATCAGGGTATCGATGAGATCCTTAAAAAAATAGGCGAGGAGACCGCAGAAGTCATCATTGCCGGTAAGGATTCAAACAAGACTGATATAATCCGTGAGGTCACAGACCTGATCGTAAACCTTATGTTCCTGATGAGTGACAACGAGATCACCTGGGATGACATCACGACAGAATTAGCTACGAGATGAGAAAATTAGCACTTACAGACGATATACTGATGCAGATAGAAGAGCCTGGAAGGTATATCGGAAACGAAATAAACAGCATTGTAAAAGACAAGTCGCAGGTGTCCCTGCGATTTGCCTTTTGTTTTCCAGACGTATATGAGATAGGAATGAGCCATCTCGGCATCCAGATCCTCTATGAGATGTTTAACCGCAGGAGTGATGTCTGGTGTGAGAGGGTTTATTCACCGTGGCCTGATTTGGCAGAGATTATGAAGGAAAAACAGATTCCGCTTTTTGCCCTTGAGTCACAGGATCCGATAAAGGACTTTGATTTCTTAGGAATTACTCTGCAGTATGAGATGTGCTATACGAATATCCTTCAGGCACTGGATTTATCAGGCATTCCATTTCATGCATCAGACAGGTCTGATAATGATCCTTTGGTAATCGGAGGGGGCCCTTGCGCCTACAATCCTGAGCCGATTGCTGAGTTTTTCGACCTGTTCTATATAGGTGACGGAGAGATTCAGTACAACGCGCTTTTCGACCTCTACATCTCTATGAGAAAAAGCGGCTCCTATTCGAGAAGAGAATTCCTTAAGGCCGCTGCGCAGATTCCTGGTATCTATGTGCCTCTTTTTTATGACACAGAGTACAATGCCGATGGCACAATAAAGAGATTTTTTCCTACTGAGGAAGGTGTACCAGCAGTAATAAAGCGTCAGGTAGATTCTGATATGGACAGCGCTCCTTACCCAGCAAAGCCTGTTATTCCGTATGTCAGGGCTACACAGGACAGGGTAGTTCTTGAGGTCATGAGAGGCTGCATCAGAGGCTGTCGCTTTTGTCAGGCTGGAATGGTCTACCGTCCGTGCCGTCAGAAATCACTTGATGTCCTCAAGAAATATGCAGTAGCCATGCTTGAAAATACAGGCTTTGACGAAATCTCTCTTAGCTCGCTTTCTACAAGTGATTTCGAGGAGCTCCCGGAATTTCTGGATTTTCTTATAGATGAGTGTGAAAAGAGAAAAATAAACATAACCCTTCCTTCACTTCGAATCGACGCCTTTTCCTTAGATGTCATGAGCAGGGTTCAGGACGTAAAGAAGAGCTCACTTACCTTTGCTCCTGAGGCTGGAAGCCAGAGGATAAGGGATGTAATAAATAAAGGTCTCACAGTTGATGATATCATGAATGGTGCCAGAGAGGCCTTCCTCGGCGGCTGGAAGAATGTAAAGCTCTACTTCATGCTTGGCCTTCCTACAGAGACAGAGGATGATATGAGAGCTATCCCTGATTTGGCTCAGGACATAGCACATCTCTACTATGAGACTCTTCCAGATAAGTCGACGAGAGGCGGCAGATGCCAGATTACGATATCGACCTCATTCTTCGTGCCGAAGCCGTTTACTCCACTTCAGTGGGCCGTAATGTATCCGGCTGAGGAGTACCTGCACAGAGCATCCGTCGTAAATCACAGGATGAAGGAGGAGCCTAATCACAAGTGCCTTTCTTACCAGTGGCATGAGGCGAAGACTACTGTGTTAGAGGGTATTTTTGCAAGAGGAGACAGAAGAGTAGCTCCTGTCATAGAGTATGCCTATAATCATGGCTGCGTCTTCGATGCCTGGAATGAATTCTTCCATCCTGAGATTTGGGATGAGGCATTTAAAGCCTGTGGAGTCGACCCTGACTTCTATACCTTCAGAGAACGTGATATTTCAGAAATCCTGCCATGGGATTTTATCGATATAGGAGTTTCCAGAAAATTCCTGGAGAATGAATGGAAGCGGGCTGTATCAGATCAGTCTGTAACACCAAACTGCAGACAGAAATGTTCAGGCTGTGGCTGCACGCAGTACAAGACGGGGGTATGCTATGGACGTTAGAGTTAGATTTACGAAATACGGCCCAATAAAGTACGTCGGTCACTTAGACCTTATGCGCTATTTCCAGAAAGCTTTAAGGAGAAGCGGCCTGCCGCTTTCATTTACAAAGGGCTTTTCACCGCACCCAATCCTATCGTTTGCCTCTCCTCTGGGAGTCGGTATTACAAGTGAGGGTGAATACATGGATTTCTCGCTGGATGAGGAAGTGCCTCTATCTGAGATTCGTGCAAAATTAAACGCCGAGGAAGCTTATGGAGTAGAAATTCTCTCTGTGACCGAGAGAAAATCTACAAAGAAGGCGATGGCAGAGCTGGCCGCAGCGTCATACCTGGTGTATTTTAAGAAGAATATACATCTTGAAAATGATACGAAATCAAATGATTTAAATGAGAATTCATTCAAAGACTTTCTTGATGTAAATGAGCATTCTTCTTTTAGTAAAAAAGGGAACTCTGACTGTAATGATGTCAGTTCTGAAATACTCCGTTCTCTTGTAGAAGAAAAGATAACGAATGCCTCCTCACTCGTAGTTACTAAAAAGACAAAAAAGAGCGAAAGACAGGTTGACCTGCTGCCTCTTATTTACGAGATAGAGGTTCTTGACAGCTTCCCATCTGATAAGCGTGATCATTATATCCCAGACTGGGAGCAGAACGGCTTCTTACTCTCTGAGTCAGATCCAGCTATCTATATGAAGGTCTGTGCGAGAAGCTCTGATAACCTGAAGCCTGAGCTTCTTATGGAAGCACTTTCAGGTATTCCGTTCAACTCAACTACGCTTGGAGTACACAGGCTCGATATGTATGCTGAAAACGAAGCTGGTGAGCTGATATCATTAGGAGAAGCATAGTGACAGACGTATTTTTGGTCTACGACTCTTATGAGTCAGACGGCAGAGATTATATGGTGCTCGCCTGCTTCCGAGAGGAGGACAGGAAGCTTTTATATATCAGATACTTCGACAAATCAAGGCATTCAAAAGTCGGAGATGTCTATGTGGCAAGAGTTGAAAAAAAGGTTCCACACGTAGGCGTTTTCCTCGTGATACCTGATGGGGCGCATGTCTTTGTAAAGGAAAAGAATGCTGACAATCCCTTTTATGTAAAGCGCCTATCTCAGAAGAAGGATTTATCAGAGGGCGATTTAGTCCTCGTGCAGATAGAAAAGGATGCGATAAAGACGAAGGAAATGGAGGCAGCGTTTTCAGTCTCCGTAAAGACGCCGTATTTTATCCTGACAGAGCCTGGGAGTGGCGTTCATTTTTCAAAGAAGTTAAAAGAGGATAAAAAGGCTGAGCTAGCCGGAATATGTGCTGAGAACGCATCAATCCTTGTAAGAACGGCGGCGTCTACGCTTACAGTATCCTATTTGCAGGAGAAAATCAATTCATCTCTTGAAAAAATAAACGGAATTTTTTCAAGTGGGAAAAACCATACAGGACCAGTACTTGTATACGAAAACGATGATACCTTAAACGCAATCCTTACGGCTTTTCCTTTTGCTGCAAATGAACTCAATGTGACGCAGATAAAGACCAGTGATCCTTCAATATGTGATAAGCTCGGAGAATATGGCAGTCTCTATAAGGATGATGGGCTTTCTCTTTTAGATCTGTATCGAATCAGAACTATTACTGATGAGCTTCGAAAAAAGACTGTCTGGCTAAAATTCGGCTCTAATATCGTAATAGAGCAGACAGAAGCGCTTACTGTAATTGATGTAAACAGTGCCAAGGCAAAGAAATCAACGGCTTACGAAGTAAATGACGAGGCGGCTTACACGATAATGGAGCAGATCAGGCTTCGAAATATTTCAGGGATTATTGTGATTGATTTCATGAAGATGAAGAATGAAGAGGAGAGAGAGCAGATCATCAAGAAAATGAAGCAGCTTGGGAAAAGAGATTTCGCCAGGGTAAGTGTCGAAGATTTTACTAA
The DNA here is from genome assembly GCA_900316165.1 of uncultured Lachnospiraceae bacterium. Taxonomy (GTDB): domain Bacteria; phylum Bacillota; class Clostridia; order Lachnospirales; family Lachnospiraceae; genus Weimeria. Next base: position 35,235 of record ONBW01000006.1, read on the forward strand.
GCTGGGACTTCTTGAGATGACCAGAGAAAAATTATTCCCATCTGTAAATCAGACCTTGACAGCTGGGATAAATTATGATACTATATCTAGCGTTGACGCCCAGTGAGGCTCGAAGTGTGTTTATTTTTAAACACCGCCGGATGCTGGCGGAGGGAACAAATAGTTTCAGTTAGTACAGGAGGTTTTTATGTACGCAGTTATCGCAACAGGTGGAAAGCAGTATAAGGTTTCCGAGGGAGACGTTATCAGAGTCGAGAAGCTCGGAGCAAACGAGGGAGACAAGATTTCTTTTGATCAGGTTCTTCTCGTTGGCGGAGATGAGACTAAGGTCGGAAATCCTACAGTAAGCGGAGCTACAGTTGAGGCTTCAGTTGTTAGGGAAGCAAGAGCTAAGAAGGTTATCGTTTACAAGTATAAGCCAAAGACAGGCTATCACAAGAAGAACGGACATCGTCAGTCATACACAGAGGTTAAGATCGAGAAGATCAACGCTTAATGATTGCCGTTACAGTTGTAAAAAACGGTGACGATTACAGGAGCATTGAATCGAAAGGCCATGCGGGGTTTTCCTATTTCGGAAAAGACATCGTATGCGCAGCAGCTTCAGTTCTTATCATAAATACTATTAACAGTATTGATCATTTTACTGATACTCATATAGAGCTTGACAGTGAGGACAGCGGATATATAAAGGCTGTTTTTGCAGAAGGCTGTGATGAGAAGGCTCAGGTGCTTTTGGATTCGATGGTCTTGGGACTTACACAGATAGAGAAGCAGTACGGGAAGAGATATCTTTCCATTAAGATTCAGGAGGAATAATATGTTAGAGTTAAATCTTCAGTTTTTCGCTCATAAAAAAGGAATGGGATCAACCAAGAACGGTCGTGATTCTGAGTCAAAGAGATTAGGCGCTAAGAGAGCTGATGGTCAGTTCGTAAAGGCTGGAAACATCATCTACAGACAGCGTGGTACAAAGATCCATCCAGGAACAAACGTTATGAAGGGTGGAGATGATACACTTTTCGCTACATCAGATGGTATCCTTCGTTTCGAGCGTAAGGGCAGAGACAAGAAGGTAGCAAGTGTTTACCCTGTTGCTGAGTAATTCTTTATTTTAAGATTTTTCGCCTGATCCTGCTTTCAAAGCTTGATCAGGCTTTTTTGTTTAGGGAGGAATCCTATGTTTGCAGACCGTGCAAGAATTATTATTCAGTCAGGTAAGGGCGGAAACGGCCATATCAGCTTCAGACGTGAGAAGTTTGTTCCTGCCGGCGGCCCTGACGGCGGCGATGGCGGACGTGGCGGAGATATTATTTTTGAAGTATCTGACCAGGTAAATAACCTCTCAGACTACAGGATGAGAAGGAAGTTCGCCGCTACAAATGGTGAAGAGGGTGGCAAGAAAAAATGTCACGGCAAGGATGGAAAGGATCTTGTTCTTAAAGTCCCGGCTGGTACAATTATCAAAGAGGCTGAGACCGGACAGGTCATCTGTGACATGAGCGGAGAAAACAAGCGTGTCGTTATCCTTCATGGAGGCAAGGGAGGCCTCGGCAACATGCATTTTGCCACCTCTACCATGCAGGCTCCGAAGTACGCCAAGCCAGGCGGTGAGTCTAAGAGCCTTGAGGTAATCCTTGAGCTTAAGCTCCTTGCTGATGTCGGGCTTGTCGGATACCCTAATGCCGGGAAGTCTACACTTCTTTCAAGACTTTCGAACGCTAAGCCTGAGATAGCGAATTACCCGTTTACGACTCTTAACCCAATTCTTGGTGTAGTAGACCTGCCAGGCGGTGGAAGCTTTGTAATGGCTGATATTCCTGGTATAATAGAGGGTGCTTCAGAGGGCGTTGGCTTAGGACTTGAGTTCTTAAGGCATATAGAGCGCTGCAAGGTCCTAGTACATATGGTTGATATCTCAGGAGTTGAGAGAGAGGACCCGATTGAGGATATCAAGGCAATTAATAACGAGCTTTCCAAGTACAATGAAAAGCTTGTCGAAAAGCCTACTATCATCGCTTTAAATAAAGCCGATACAAGGCCTGATGAGGCTGAATCGATAAAGGCAAAGGTTGAGGATACTTTTCACAAAAAGACCTTCCTTATCTCTGCCGTTACAGGAGCGGGTGTTAAGGAGCTGCTCGGCGAGATTGCAAAAGAACTCAATGAGTATAAGGACGAAACGACAGTTTACGAGTCGACCTTCAATCCTGATGAATTTTTCAAGCAGGACGATACCTTTACCGTAGAGGTAAATGAGGACGGTGAGTACGTCGTTACCGGACCTAAGATTGAGAAGATGCTTGGCTTTACTAACCTCGATTCAGAAAAGGGCTTTGCTTTTTTCCAGAAGTTTTTAAAGGAGCAGGGCATTTTAAAGAAGCTTGAGGAGATGGGAATTCAGGACGGAGACACTGTAAAGGTCTACGACCTCGAGTTCGAATACTACAGATAATTCGGAGAAAACTATGACATTAAACAACAAACAGAGAGCATATCTTTCTGGTCTTGCTGCAAAAATGCAGCCTATTTTCCAGGTCGGGAAAAGCGATGTGACACCGGAGATAGTTGACGCTATTGACGAGGCTCTTGAGAAGAGAGAGCTGATCAAAATATCCGTTCTTAAGAACTGCATGGATACTCCTGCAAATGTCGCCGACACCCTTGCAGGAAGAACCAAATCAAACGTTATCCGCGTTATCGGAAGAAAGATTGTGCTGTACAGACCAGCTAAAAAGCCTGTTATTGAGCTGCCAAAATGAAGCGGATCGGTATTCTCGGAGGGACCTTTAACCCTGTCCACAACGGACATCTCTATATAGCAGCCGAAGCCTACAGACAGCTACAGCTCGATGAGGTCTGGGTTATGCCTGACGGTATTCCGCCTCACAAGGACTTAAAGGGCAGTGTCACGCGGTTTGAGAGGTCGGCTATGTGTCAGGCGGCTGTAAGGTCTATTCCCTATATGAGGGTGATAGACAATGAGATAAAGACTGACGGAAAGAGCTACAGCTATCAGACTCTGACAAGGCTTAAGAAAGAACATCCTGATGATAAGCTCTATTTCATTATTGGAGAGGATTCACTTGATAAGTTTTCGAGCTGGGTCCATCCTGAGATTATTGCCAGGGCTGTAACCTTAGTAGTTGCGGTTCGCCATGATGACGATGTGACATATGATGCTGCCTCCGTAATCCGTGTTCTAAAGGAACGGTTTGATGCAGAGATCAGGCTCCTATCCACTGATTATATGGATATCTCTTCATCTGAAATAAGGGAGCTGCTGACCTCAGATGACGCCTATCACAGGAATGCGGACAGGCTTAAAATCGTACTTCCTGCCGCTGTTCTCAAATACATCAGAGATCACAGGCTCTATGGTTTTATGAAAGGAAATGTTATGTCACCTAAAGAAGATATCGCACCAAGCGATTTTCCAAAGCTTAAATCCGATATAGAAAAAAAGCTCGTAAAAAAGCTCAAGCCTTCGAGATATACTCATACCATAGGAGTAGCCTACACTGCAGCTTCTCTTGCTATGGCACACGGATTCCCTATGGATGTGGCCTTTATAGCAGGTCTTTTACACGACTGTGCCAAATACATGTCACCTGATGAGCTGCATGACTTCTGCCTTAAGAAAAATATACAGATTTCGCCGGCAGAGGAGAAGAGTCCACAGCTCTTACATGCCAAGGCTGGTGCCTACTTAGCAGAAAATGAATACGGCATTAAGGATCCTGAAATCCTTCATGCCATAACAGTTCATACGACAGGAATGCCTGGAATGTCACTTCTCGATGAGATTCTCTTTACGGCTGACTACATAGAGCCTAACAGAGACAAGGCAAAGAGGCTTACTGAGATCAGGCAATGCGCGTTTAAGGATTTTCATCTGGCAATTCTTATGATCCTTTCTGATACTATAGATTACTTGAAACAGACTGGAAAGGATATAGACGAGACGACGTATAAGACATACGAGTATTATAAGGAGAACAGTAATGGCTGAAACACTTGATATAGTAAAAGATATAGTTAAATCACTTGACAGTAAAAAGGGAGAGGACATTGATGTCCTTGATATCTCAGGCGTAAGCGTTGTAGCAGATTACTTCGTAGTAGCATCTGCTGCAAACCTTCCACAGCTCGGCGCTATGAAGGACGATATAGAGGAGAAGATGCATAAGGACTTCGGTCTTGATCCTAAGAATGTGGAGGGCAGCCGCTCTTCTACATGGATTCTCCTCGACTACGGTGATATAATAGTTCATCTCTTTACCAGAGAGGACAGAGCATTCTATAATCTCGAGAGAATATGGAAGGATGGTAAAAAGGTAGAGATTTAAACTAAAAGGCCCCGCTTTCGCGGAGCCTAATTTTTATATATGAAAAATAAAAGAGTTTTATTTCTTCATGTCATAGAGACGGAGAACTCCAAAGACCTTTCCTAAGATCTGGCAGTCTGGAACTATGATAGGGTCCATAGTGTCGTTCTCAGGCTGTAGTCTGATGTGACCGTCCTCCTTATAAAAGGTCTTAACTGTAGCGGAGTCATCTACAAGGGCTACGACCATATCTCCATTCTCTGCGGTATTGCAACGCTCAACCATGATAGTATCGCCATTCAGGATTCCGACATTTACCATCGAATTCCCCTTCACACGGAGCATGAATGATTCCTTATTCGGAACGTATTCAGATGGGATAGGGAAGTAGGCATCGATATTCGATACTGCGAGGAGCGGCTGTCCGGCAGCTACTGTACCGATAACCGGAATATTCGTCATCTCCCTGCGGGTGAGATTAAAGTTATCATCGAGGATCTCAATAGCACGTGGCTTGGTAGGATCTCTTCTGATGTATCCGTTCTTTTCGAGAGTATTAAGATGTGAAAAAACTGATGAGGTAGAGCGGAGATTAACTGCTTCGCAGATCTCTCTGACTGATGGCGGATATCCTCTATTTATAATCTCATTCTTTATGAATTCAAGGATTTCCTTCTGCTTCGCGCTGATTTTTCCGTAACTCATATGTAATCCTCCATGTGCTATGGTCTGGGGTTCCATTCATTTTTAAATATTATAACATATCGAACATAGGATTTCAAACACTTTTTCGGAAAATCTGTTTGAAATAGAGCAGTCGTTACTATTCACGGCTGCTTCTGTGGGAGTTCACGACGGACGCACTTGTGCGGACGGTTGAACACCCACAGAAGCATGCCTGTGAAGCAGGAACCTCCCCCAACAACCGCAGACTTTTAGCATCGAAGATGCGGCAAACGCGCGTAAGCGCGGTTGGTCTGCGGTCTGATTGGGGGAGGTGCCGTGAATAGTAACAGTCTTCTCACTGGTCCTTACGGTGGAAATCAACTGCATTTGCCGCCTCGCGCTTGTGCTCGTCCTCTATGGCCGCATAGTAGTCGATTGTAGTATTAATATTCTCATGGCCTAAGACGTCCGCTACAAGGCGGATATCGCCTGTCTCGCGGTAAAGGGCAGTGCCATAGGTACTGCGCAGCTTATGAGGCGTAATATGCTTATTCGGAACTGCAATCTGAGCGTATTTTTTGACAAGCTTTTCGATAGCATCGACGCTCATCCTCTTGCCCTGGAGTGAGAAGAAAAGGGCCTTTTCGTTGCCTTCCTTTGCCTTTGGTGCAATCTGGGCACGTTCGCCCTCTACATAGTCCTTTAGCACGTTGTGTACCTCGTTGCCAAAGTAGAGAACATCCTGTCCGCCGCCTTTTCTTACGATTGTTATAGTATTAACCTTGAAATCAACGTCTGTGATATCGAGGCCGTTACATTCTGAGACACGGATTCCTGTGCCAAGCATCAGTGTAAGGATGGCCAGATCACGCTGCTTGGTTCGTTCACAGTATTTTTTCTGTCTCTCGCTCATCTGATCATTGCCATTCTCAATGGCTGAAAGTATCGCCTGGACCTCATAGTTATTCATACGGATTATGTTCTTATCCTTCTTGAGGCGAGGAAGAGGAACCAAGACTGTAGGGTCCTCCTTAATATGCTTGTGTATCAGGTGATAATGGTAGAGGCCGCGAAGTGGCGCCATTTTACGGGCTATTGCGCGCTTGCCGTTTTCATGAATCGTCTTATGGTCCTTGTCTATATCCAGCTCTAAGTAACGCTGATATTCGGCGATGTCCTCAGAGGTTATTTTTTCAAGGATGTCGAGCTTGAAATCTATCGGCTTCATGCCTTTGTACATAGGATTACTCTCGATGATATAGTTGAAGAATGTGATCAGATCATAGCAATATGATACAAGTGTACTCGTCTGTGACGTCATTTCCTTGCTGTAGATATAGTCCGCCACAAAGCCAGGGAGCTCCTTTAAAAGAGCCCTGAGTCTTAAAGTCTGATTATTTTTTTTCTCTTTGTAGAATTCTGAATCTTTACCCATAGCTATATTTTAAACCAAATCTTTTATTTTTCAAGAGCGGACCAATTGGTATTATAAGAGTTAAAGCATAATATTGCGTTAAGTTTGTCAATTTTGCATTTCGAATCCTGATTAACAGGGCAGTTGCAGCGATATTTATTTATCGGTTAAATATCTGTTTATCCGATAAATATTATGTTACTGTCGGCGCACGGACGGCGCACCGTGTCGCTCCTTGTCGCTGTGTCTAAATCCGTGTCTAAAACCGCCTAAAAAACCTAAAGTTTAAAATTAATATACAAATACAATACGAAATTCTTGAATTTAACTTTGAGATTCTAGTACTATACTGATTTATCTAAAAGATTTTTGTATCATAAAAATACTTATCTACTTTTTTTTCAATGTGAAATGGCAGCGTAAAGGAGGTTTTATGAAAGATTACAGTTTCTATGGTAAGTACAGATGGACCAGCCAGTACCGCGAACTTCTTGACAGGGATTGGCGTGATCCTGCAGAAATCAAGGAGGAACATTTTGACAAAGCTGAGAAGCATTTTATAGAAAGGCTTAATAAACTGCTTGTCGACAGAAATGTATTAAAACAAGACTTAGCTGAAGCTATTGGAGTCTCACCTAGCTCTATCAGCGGATATTTAGTTGGCAAACACAATCCTGACATTGCTACGCTTTTAGCAATAAGTAATTATTTCGATGTAAGTCTCGATTATCTACTTGGAAAGACCGAATACTCACATATAAATGATGGAAATCTGACTCCTCTTGAGAATGAAATGCTAGGCTATTACAGAAAGCTCGACGACTTTCGTCAGCGTGAGCTTTTAGGTGAAGCCCGTTATATATACAGGTCAGATAAGAAATCATACTCTTAGAGTCTTAAGCAGCTTTTCAAAGTAATCCGGCAGCGGCGCCGAAAATTCAACATATTCTTTTGTAGATGGATGGATAAAGCCAATCGTCATTGCATGCAGGCACTGTCCCTGCAGATTTTTGAATTTTGACCTGGCGCCGCCATAGACCTCATCACCTAAAAGCGGATGACCAATTGAAGCCATATGGACGCGGATCTGATGAGTTCTGCCAGTCTCAAGCTTAAACTCACAGTAGGCATAATCATTGAAATTCTCAAGGACCTTGTAGTGAGTAATAGCTTCCTTACCATGCTTTTCATTTATTGACATCTTTTTACGGTCCTTTTCACTCCTGCCAATCGGCGCATTTATAGTGCCTTCAGTAGTGTTCATATGGCCGCATACAATACCTCGGTAAATGCGGTTTATGCTGTGAACCTTTATCTGCTCAGCAATAAATAGATGTGCCCGGTCATTTTTGCATACAATAAGTGAACCTGTGGTGTCTCTGTCAATCCTGTGCACAATGCCTGGACGGATAACGCCGTTTATTGCTGAAAGCGAGTCACCACAGTGATACATGACAGCATTTACGAGAGTCCCGTCAGGATGCCCAGGCGCCGGGTGAACGACCATTCCCTTCGGCTTGTTTACGATAAGAATGTCATCATCCTCGTAGATAATATCTAAGGGAATATCCTGAGGCTCTACGTCAAGCACCTCCTCCTTAATCGGAAGAATCGTGACATTATCGCCAGCCTTCAGCCTGTAGTTATTTTTTACAGGGGAAGAGTTAACAAGGACCTTCTGCTCTTCTATCGCCTTTTGAAAAAATGAACGCGTGTGACTTTTATCATAATCAGCTAAAAAACGGTCAATCCGGATACCAGAATCAGAATCCGTAATAGAAATTTCCTCTGATAAATCATCATTTACTACTTTTTCTTCTTCGTTTAGAGAATTCACTTCAGAACTGCTTTTATTTTTCATGCTTTTTTCTTCTTCAGCCATTTCGAAAGATCCTCGTCCTTGTACTTAAACAGGATAAGAATCAGCATAAAAATAACCGACAGCGTCACATAGATATCTGCGACGTTAAATACAGGGAAATTAATCAAAGAAAAATAAATGAAATCCGTGACCTTCCCGAAGGCGAGCCTGTCTATATAGTTCCCAAAAGCTCCAGCCACAAGGGTTGCAAGACAAAAAGCCATTGGCTGGTATTTTGACTCTAGAGGAAGTTTTAAGAAAAACACTATAATAACACAGGCGACAATAGGCGTAAGGATATAGAAAAACAGAGTCTTTCCGGTAAGTATCGAGAAAGCTGCACCAGTATTAAAAAGCAGATGAAGCTGAAGCACACCTGGAATAATATCCAAATCACCATCTGCCAGATTTACCCTGACGATATATTTGGTCAGCTGGTCGACTATGATAAGCATGATCACATAGATAATAAAAAACGAATAATAAATCTTCTTTGATTTCATTTTAAAATCTCGTTAATCCCTTCTAAAAGGTCAGCGTCAGTCAATGAGGTATCGATAACAGCTTTTCCAATCTGCTCGAGCAGGATGAATTTGATTTTACCAGCCTGCATTTTTTTATCTGACTTTGTAGTCTTAAGAATTTCATCAGCATGATAAGTCTCTGCGCATACTGAAACAGGAAGACCATAATCTGAGATAACCTGTCTTATAAGCTCATAATCAGAGCCTTTGATCAAGCCTTTCTTCATCGATAGATATGCTGCAGCTACTGAACCAACAGCCACACACTGTCCATGGAAAAGCGAGAACTTTGAGAGCTTCTCTACAGCATGTCCTATGGTGTGGCCGAAGTTTAGGGTAGCTCTTATGCCCTGTTCCTTTGGATCCTCTTCAACAACTGCGCCCTTTATCTCACAGCTTCTCTTTACTACATGCAAAATCGCATCGGGATCAAAGGCACAGATTTTCTCCCTGTCTTTGATCAAAAAATCAAAATAAGATCTGTCAGCAATAAGTCCGTGTTTTATGACCTCTCCCATTCCTGACTTGAACTGTTCCTGAGGCAGACTTTTAAGCACAGACAGGTTCATATATACGAGACGCGGCATATGAAAAGCGCCTACCATATTCTTGAAAGCTCTGAAATCTACACCGGTCTTGCCGCCAATAGATGAATCGACCATAGCCAGAAGGCTTGTAGGAACCTGGATAAAGTCAATGCCACGCAGATATGTAGCCGCAGCAAAGCCTGTCATATCACCGACTACGCCACCTCCAAGCGCCACCAGCAGGTCCTTTCTGTCGAAGTGAGCTTTTATCAGACTTTCATACAGATCTTCTACGACATTAAGGTTCTTTGAAGCTTCACCAGCCTGAAATACAAACTGTGTGATCTCACCAGAGACATCCCTTAAGGCATCTCTAACGTCATCTATATAGTATGATGCTACATTCGTATCACTTACAATGCATATACGCTGGTATTTTTTACCAGTTTGGTTTAAAAAATAAGCCAGTTTCTTAAAATCATTTTCTAAAACTATATCGTAGCACGGTTTTCCATCGTATTTTATCTCAAGTATATTCTCCATCAGTCGTACCAGCCAATCTTTACCTTAAGTCTATCTTTTTGTGTCTTTCCATTGAATGCGATAACGCGCAGTTTTCCCTTCCCTCTTATAGTCAGAATATCTCCTTCTTTTACAGGAGTCTTGTGGCTTGTGGTTATTTTTTCATTTAAAAATATACGCTCAGAATCTATCAGAGCTGAGGCCGCACTCCTTGATGAGTGTGAGCAGGCAGCTACAAGCGAATCAAGTCTGTCTGAGGTAATAATAATATCTTCTTCCTTAAAATCCGGGGAAAAGTCATCAGCCTCGATAGAAAATGCCTTTACAGAGACCTCTGTGTGCTTTACCCTTGTGAGGTTTTCAGCAATAAATCCTGCTATCCTTTCGACACAGAACAGGTAACAGCAGTTTTCGTCTTTTTTTACGATAAGATCTCCCATAAGATCGCGCTTTATCATAAGGTTCATCAGAGCGCCGAGATAATCTCTGTGGTTAAGCTGCTCAGCAAACTTTGGAGTTACAGGAGAAATGAGAAGAACCCGAATAGGAAAATCTATATCTAAAAAAGCATCAGAAGGCAGAAATGCAGCCATCTGACGCTCGCTAGTGTCATATCCACCGAAGCACGCGATATGACAACTGAAACTACTCTCCGCCCTGTGGAGGATACTTAATTCGTTAAGATCCAAAAAATCCGTAAAACACGGAAAATCCTTTGAAAAAGCACGCCCATCAAGGTCAGAGAAGTGTTTCCTTATAAAATCATCTGAATCCTGCTTCATTAGAAATTAGTGCCTGAATTATTAATAGATGTCGAAAGGTCATCTACCATCGCTGCTACATCTCCAGAGATATCTACACCCTTCGGTGTAATGATAAAAATAAAGTTCGAGATCTTCTGGAAGGCACCGCCAATCGCATAGCAGGTACCTGACATAAAGTCTATGATACGCTGAGCGACATTTATGTCTAACCCTTCAGTATTAAGGACAACTGTACGTAATGAAAGAAGTGTATCAGCAATCTCCTGAATATCATTATATGAGGTAGGCTTGATAACAACTACTGCCATCTCATCTGGAGCTGAATAAGCACTCTTCTGTGATTTCTGGTGACTCTTTATAGGTGTGATATTCGAGGTTCTCTTCTCTGCAGCTCTGCTTTCACGGTTTTTTCTGCTGAAACGTGAAGGCTCATCTACTTCCTCTTCATCATCATAATCGTCTTCGTAGTCATCATCGTCGCGTAAATTTACTGCATCGAGAATTCCTTCAAAAAATCCCATAGTATATCCTCCTTTAGATATTATAGTTTCTGGCACCAAAAATGCCGGTTCCTACGCGTACCATAGTAGCACCCTCTTCGATAGCTACTTCATAATCATTTGTCATTCCCATGGACAAAATATCCATAGTTACATTATCTATTTTTTTGCCTGCAATGTCAACAGATTTATCCTTTAATGCTTTAAAAACTGTCCTGTTATCCTCTGGATTTTCTACAAAAGGAGCAATAGTCATAAGTCCCTTTACAGTAATACCTTCTAAGGCAGCACATTCTCTTACGAGATTCTCTGTCTCTTCAAGCTTGATACCAAATTTGCTCTCCTCATTTGCTACGTTAACCTCTATCAGGATAGGAATAGTGCAGTCGTGTTTTTTTGCCTGTTTACTGATTTCCTGCGCCAGTTCAAGGCTGTCTACAGAGTGGATCAGGGCTACTTTTCCAGCAATGTACTTTACCTTGTTCCTCTGGAGATGTCCTATCATGTGCCACTGTATATCGTCTGGCATCTGTTCTATTTTTCCAGTGAGTTCCTGAACCTTGTTCTCACCGAAAATCCTGATACCATCGTTATATGCCTCCATCAGCATATCTACAGGCTTTGTCTTACTGACTGCTATAAGTGTAACCTCGGAACGGTCTCTTCCGGCCCGCTCACAGGCTTTCTGGATCTTTTCTTCAACAAGCTTAAGATTATCACTTACTATTCCCATGTAAAAATACCTCCTGTCAGTTGTTTAACAACTCTCCATCCTTTACTTTTGAAGCGTCAAGTACTATGTAATCATAGAGATTTAAGGCACTGCCATTAACCGGCTCTATAATGCTGTACTGGCCGTTTTTATATAAAAGTTTAACCTCAACGTACTGGGTGTAACCTTTATTTGCCAGATATACTCCGTATGTATTCTGATACTCACCGTCTGATGAGGTCCTGGTCTTTGAAATAATGGACGAGTTTGGCACTTTTAGCCCGGATTCGTTATCAAAGAGCAGCTCAATGTCCAAAAATCTGCTGTCAGAAAAACGATCCATCGAATCATCCAGATCAAGAACCAGGTATTTATCACCATCACGCTCAATCACATGCGGTACTCCCCAGACCTTGGTTCCATCCCTTTCAAACCTGACCTGTATTGCTCCCTCAGATTTCATATCTTCTGCAAGTGAATCAGAAACAGGCATTACAAGCTTCCAATTGTCATTTGTCACAAGTCTGTAAGCTGTATCGCCATCTGAAAGATCATCTCCAGTCGAAACATCAGTAGTCTTTAATGCAGACTCATTGAAAGATTCTTTTGTAAAAGTATCCTCTGTAAGCCCGTTAAGATTATCGTAGGAGAGACAGAGAAGACCTGGCATAGGAGCCTTGACATTTGTTACCGTGCCATCTGATACAAGGCTTTTGATATCCTTGCTCAGTGACTTTTTTACTTTTTCACCTTTTATTAAGGACAAATAATCAGCTGCATTCTGCTTCAGATAATAAGTAGAAGAAAAACTGTCGGGTGAGTATGCCTCATTAAAACTTTTTAGAAGCTCAGTAATTGAAAGCTTCTGATCATCGGTAAGAGAAACTTCATCATCTGTACCGTTCTTTATCTCTCTGATTAAGTCTCCCGTCTTATCCAGGCTTACGATAGTTTCATTCTTTTTTACGCGGCTCTCATTTGGCAGATAATAATACGCCTCTCCGGAATCATCTGAGGATACAAGAGTCTCATCACGAAGGGCAAGAGCTGTAAAGCGATTATCTGTTACGATCTCACCCTGCTTAACCTCTGTAACAGCTATGTGTTTTCCTGAAAAATAAGACACCATATGAAAAATGATGTAAATAAAAACACATATAAAAAGAATTACTTCAATTCGTGGCAATGCTATCCTACGTGGAATCTTCGTAACTTTTTTCTTATCTTCCAATACTAGAACTCCTGCATGATATAAAAAGACCTCATAACGCAGGATGCCCGCGTTATGAGGTTTGGTTTGCTTTACGCTACCTTGCTCTTTGCAAGATCACAGAGCTTTGCGAAACCCTCAGCATCTGAAACAGCGAGATCTGCAAGCATCTTTCTGTTCATCTCTACTTCTGCAAGCTTAAGACCATGCATAAGCTTGCTGTATGAAAGTCCGTTCATACGGGCTGCTGCATTGATACGGGCAATCCAGAGCTGTCTGTACTGTCTCTTCTTCTGCTTTCTACCAGCATAAGCAGTAGTGAGTGCTCTCATGACTGACTGCTTGGCAACACGGTACTGCTTTGAACGAGCTCCTCTGTATCCCTTTGCTGCCTTTAATACTCTGTTATGCTTTTTCTTTGCGTTTAATCCGCCTTTAACTCTTGCCATTTTAATCTACCTCCTGACATAATCCTTACCATCAAAGATATGGTAAGATCTTCTTCATGTTCTTCTCGTTTGTAGCGTCTGTCATAGCTGCCTTGCGGAGATTTCTCTTTCTCTTTGTGGTCTTCTTTGTCAGAATGTGGCTCTTGAAAGCCTTATTTCTCTTAAGCTTTCCTGTTCCTGTTGCACTAAAGCGCTTTGCAGCTGCTCTCTTGGTCTTCATCTTTGGCATGATAGATATCCTCCTTTGTTTGTTCTGCCTTTACACCGGTGTGTTTATTACTGCTTAATCGGTGTAAGCACCATGCTGATGCTTCTGCCTTCCTGCTTTGAAGGCTTATCCACTGTGGCTACATCACTAAGCTTTTCTGCAATATCATTAATGATATGACGGCTTGATGAAATGTGAGCCATTTCACGTCCACGGAATCTGAGTGTAAGCTTGACTTTATTTCCTTTAGCGAGGAATTTCCTGGCGTTATTCAGCTTGGTATTCATATCGTTTTCATCGATATTCGGTGAGAAACGTATCTCCTTAACCTCTATGACTTTCTGCTTCTTCTTTGCTTCCTTTTCCTTGCGGGCAAGCTCATAACGGTATTTGCCGTAGTCAATGATCTTACATACAGGTGGATGTGCATTTGGAGAAACAAGTACCAGGTCCAGATCAGCTTCACGTGCCTTAATCTGTGCCTCTTTGGCAGACATGATTCCTACCTGTTCTCCGTGCTCGCCGATAAGACGGACTTCCTTAGCACGGATCTTTTCATTTACCAGTAATTCGCTAATGGTACACCTCCAACGGACATAAAAAAAGTGGATAGGCAGACTATCCACAAAAATACATAATAAAAAATCCTTCGATCCTAACTATGTAACACTGAGTCACACACACTGCTTTCGCTTACTAATGTCTGTCAAGACATTTTTTAAAAAATCACAGTTTCATAATCCCATTGAAGACTTCGACCGCACTCTGACTGTTAAGTGAGTCTGCCTCAATAGCCAAGTCATAAAGATGGTGAAATCCTCTTGATGAAACTGAAACCTTTGATTTCTTTTTCTTACTGCCGTAGCCAATGCTTCCGTTGCCTCCCTGGCTGTCACTGACTGGCGATACTTTCTCAATTCTGTAGATATACATAATGCCCGCCTCCTTCCTTGGAATGGACAAAATGATAAGTGCTCCTTTTCTATCTATTATATCGACATCACTGTTCGAAAGTTTACACTTTTTCTACAGATTAAGAAAGTTTTCAGAAAAATTATTCCTCAGGTGGCAGAGCCGGCTTAAAGAGTCTCGCAGTATATACCTCTTTATCTTTACTTTCCAGGTAGTTCTTTGTTCTCTCTATTGCCTCCTCGCAGAAAGTCATCTGGCTTCCAACGCTCTTCTGTCCTCTCCTGTCTTTTCTCTGATAAGTGCCATCCGGCTGCATATAATAAGCCTTAAGGTTATCAGCCTCTTCTACATCAAGGATATGCTTTGCACATTCCTTTAAGTCAGGATCCTCAACAGGGAAGACTACTTCGACACGGCGGTCAAGATTACGAGGCATCCAGTCAGCTGAACCCATATAGACGTCCTCATCCCCGTCATTGTAAAAATAAAAGATACGGCTGTGCTCAAGGAATGTTCCTACAATAGACGAAACAGTAATGTTCTCACTTACTCCTGGTATTCCTGTTCTAAGGCAGCAGATACCTCTGATAACGAGATTGATCTTTACTCCGGCAGATGAAGCCTCATAGAGCTTTGCTATCATATTCCTGTCGCAGAGAGAATTCATCTTTGCTACGATCCTGCCCTTTCTGCCTGCCCTGGCATGTTCTATTTCACGGTCAATAAGCTTGTAGAAACCGTCGCGCAGCCAGATAGGAGAAACTAAAAGCTTGTTCCAGAATGCAGGCTCTGAGTAACCTGAAAGCATATTGAACAGTGCTGTGGCATCCTCACCTATAAGCTCATTGCAGGTGAGAATTCCGCAGTCGGTGTATATTTTTGCAGTCTTATCGTTGTAGTTACCGGTTCCAAGATGTACATATCTGCGGATACCATCCTCTTCATCACGGACTACAAGAGCGATTTTTGAGTGAGTCTTTAATCCTACAAGACCATAAAGAACATGGCAGCCGGCTTTTTCAAGCATCTTCGCCCAGCCGATATTGTTCTCCTCATCGAAACGGGCCTTGAGCTCTACTAAGACAGTAACCTGCTTACCGTTCTCAGCTGCCTTTGCAAGAGCTGCAATAATAGGTGAATGGCCGCTGACACGGTAAAGGGTCTGCTTAATAGCTAGTACCTTAGGATCAGAGGCCGCCTGCTTTATGAAATCAACAATAGTCTCAAACGAATCATATGGATGCTGGAAGAACAGGTCCTTTTTCCTGATCTCTGCAAACAGGTCCTCACAGTCTATAAGCCTTGGCTGTACCTGTGGAGTAAATTCTTCCTCACGAAGTTCATCATAGCCGTCCAAGCCATAGATTCCCATGCAGAAAGTCAGATCCATAGGTCCGTGAATCGAATAGATAGCGTCCTTTGAAACGCTGAAATTCTTCTTTAAGATGTCAAGGAGTCTTGGGTCGATATTTTCCTCTACATCAAGTCTTATAACTTCACCCCAGGCACGCTTTTTAAGCTGCTTCTCCATCTCTTTCATCAGATCAGAGGTTTCTTCCTCATCGAGCTCAAAATCAGCATTTCTCATGACTCTGTACGGATAGGTGCAGACTACATCATAGTTAAGAAAGAGCTTTGACATATTCTTCTCGATGATCTGCTCAAGAAGGATATATGCGCTTTCCTTGTCTGAATCTGTAGGAAGAGCGATAAGCCTTGGAAGTCCCGACGGAACTGTTACTGTAGCAAATGAGAAATCACCCTGCTTTTCGGCATCTTTTAATAGTCTCGAGCCATTTTTCCCAGGAGTTATAAGTGCAGCAATATTTAAGGATTTATTTGCTATATGAGGGAATGGGCGGGATGCATCTACAGCCATCGGAGTAAGGACAGGGAAAACCTTCTCCTTGAAATATGTATCAACATATTTTGACTGCTCATCATTGAGGTCGTCATATGAATCAATAAGCTTTATTCCATTTTTCTCAAGTGCTGGAATAATAGAGCGGTTAAGTGTAGAATACTGTTTATCTATAAAGTCATGTGTAGCCTTTCTTAAAGCAGAAAGCTGTTCTTCAGCAGTCATTCCACAGAGATCACGCTTTTTATAACCTGCATGAACCATATCTACAAGGGATGCAACTCTTACCATGAAGAATTCATCGAGGTTTGAGGCTGTAATGCTTAAGAATTTAAAGCGGTCTAATAGAGAGAGCTTTGTATCTCTGGCCTCATTTAAAATCCTCTCATTGAATTTCATCCAGGAGAGTTCTCGGTTTTCGTAGTATTTCGGGTCCTTAAAATCAATTTCCATCTCAGATCTCCTTCTTATCTCTTATCTCAGGTGTGATTCCAAATACCTCTTCAAAAAATGCTGCCTTATCCTTAAAATAACTCTTTTCGAGATTAAGAGGCTGCCTTGAGGCTACTGTTATCATCAGCCTGTCTCCGCGCATTCTAATAGTTAAATCCTTAAACTTCTGTCTGTGGCTTGAATCAAGAGCATTGCAGATTCGAAGCAGAGCAAGAAGCTTTAAGAACACGATGTATTCGTCTTCATCCAGGTCATTCTGAAGCCTTGGGTAGCTGACATCCTTCTCGTGATGAAATTTTGCAACCAGAGCGATAAGCTTTCTCTCATCATGAGTGATTCCCAGAATCTCAGATGACATTATTATCGTATACGAAGTCTGTGCAGCTGTTGCCAGGCTTAGATATTTACCACAGTCATGAAGGATAGCTATAACTCTTGCAAGAAGCCTCTGCCTCTTTGTCATGCCGCTCTTCTTTGATACAGCATCAAAAAGAGAAGCGGTTATTTTATCCATCATTTTGATATGAGGCTTGTAGCTCCCGCATCTCTCAGCTATGAAATAAGCTGCACTAAGGACATCTGCTTCGAAATCATGTGACGGCTTAAGTGTTCCTGTCCTGTAGAGACTGTTAAGTGTAGCACCCTCATGAATAGAGATTCCAGGAGCTGTGATCATCTTACAGTTCGTCTGGATTATAAGTGCATAATACAGAAGGAGGAATGGAAGAACCATATCATCCGGGTCACTTATATGGAATTTCTCAAAGGTGTTCCTGAAATAGTCCTCATCACCGAGCTGATGCATGAAATCTACTGCCTTTTCACGTTTTACCGGTTCAGCAAATATATCCTTATGCTCGAACATACGAAGGATATTGCTGAAGTTCTCATTCATAAGGATAAGGTACTCCGGATCCCTGTCAGGCAGATACATATGGAAAAAATTATCCGTTTCCTTGATAATCATCTCAAGTACCTGCTGTCTGGCATCAGCCTTCTCTGAAAGTTCGTAGAGATTCTCCCTGACCTCACCTGCGCCGAACAGGATATGCTGGGTAGTAAGAAGTTTCCCATCCTTAAAAAGAGTAAGCTGAATGGATGATCCGCCTATATCGGCTAGAAGTGCCGATTTTTCTATCATTTTTGAAAAATCGTTCTGAGCGGTCAGTGCCTGGAAGCTGTAGAATCTCTGCTCCGAGTTGGTTACCAGCTTGAAATGAAGCCCGCATTTCAGTCTGATTCTGTCAAAAAGCACCAGACAGTTTGATGCGGATGCAAGTGAGTAAACAGCAAATGACTGGTAAAAATCAACGTTATACTCAGACAATGCCTTCTTCATATCAAGCAGAGCTTTTATGATAGTGTCTGCAGTCTCGTCAGTTATTTTTCCAAAATGATGAATATCATGCGACACCTGAATTGGAAGGCGCATCTCATCTAATTCTTTTAATGCGCTGCTCTTTACCTCATAGATGCGCAGTGAAACCTCATAGGTCCCGATGTAGATAGATCCGTATTTCTTTACCTTCATATAAAACCCCTATCTAATAAATCAATAGTTTCCCAATATCTTTAAGTCAGTCGTCTCGCACCTGAGTCCCAAAAGTGCATTTGTAACGCCCTCATCTAAAAGATTCCCTTCAAAGTCCACAAAGAAGCGGTATTCCCAAGGACGTCCCTTGAGCGGTCTTGACTCTATCCTGCTCATATTCAGTCCATTGAATGCGAAGTGTGTCAGAATCTGGTACAGGCTTCCCTCCTCGTTTGGAAGTGTAAAGCAGATTGAGATATTTTTTGCATCACGGCGGAAAATCTTCTTAGCCGAAACGATAATAAATCTGGTCTCGTTATCCTTTATGTCCTGAATAGAGGATTCTATGACCTTAAGTCCATATAGCTCTGCATTTATGCTTCCTGCAATGGCTGCCTGTCTCGGATCGTTGTCCTCCTTAACCTTCTTCGCTGCTATAGCAGTATTAGTAGTGCTTACAGTTGTAATCTGTTCATGCTGCTTTAAGTAATCAGCGCACTGCATAAGTGCCTGTGGGTGAGAATAGACGCGTTTTATCGTATCGATTGTGGCATCCGTTGTTCCTAAAAGCGCGTGATTGATTTTTAGGATTTCCTCACCGATAATGGCACAGTCATATTCATTTAAGAGGTCAAGGTTCTGACTTACAGTTCCTGCAGTGGAATTTTCTATTGGAAGAACCGCAAAATCCGCTCTTTTCTCTTTTAACGCATCCATTGCCTCTCTCCAGGTGGAGACATGGAAGGAATCGACGTCCTTTCCAAAGAAGTCATTTGTGGCTGCCTGACTGTAGGCACCCTCGACACCCTGATAAACAACCCTTGCATTCGTCAGATTAAATGAATTGACACAGGTAAAGCCGCTGTCTTCTCTCACACCGCTTTCCGCGAGAAGCTGGTACTGCTTTTTTCTGCTGATTGACATGATAAGAGAGAAAAACTCCCGGATGCCAAGCTCCAAAAACTCATCCTTTACTCCCTCAGTAAGATGTGAAAGCTTCGCCTCCTCACGGCCCTTATCGAGGACCGGTCTGTGGTGAGCGATTTTGTAATCTGCCACGTCACAGGCAAGGGAAAGTCTTTTTTTGAACAGCTCGAGAAGCTGACTGTCGACATAATCTATATCTTCTCTTATTTTTGTTAAATCTTCCATCACATTTCCTTTAAATCTATGTAAAATAACTCTAGTTGCCCGAATTTCTTATGACATCGTCAAGTCTGTTCCTCACCATAAAAAATAAACGGTCCACCACAACAAACAGAACCTCTGTCACAACGACAAGTCCTACGACAAATACCCATTTTACTGAGAGACTGTTGAAGTAATTTATTGCTCTTGCTGAGAATAATCCACTAAATCCTGCAACACCTACCGCTATAAAAAAAAGCCCCCAGAAAAGAGCATTAAAAACAAGACATTTAAGTCCCCAGTATTTGAGCATTCCCTTATTAAAAAAATGCCTCTCAATGACCTGAGCAAGTATCAGGTATACAGCAATACCTATATAGGTAAAGATAATGCCCTTCTGCGGTGAGAACAGAAATCCAAGTATCGCTCCCGCCGCAAGGGCTGAGAGCCCAAATCTTATATCCGAGAAAAAATAGGCAAAGGCCGTAAAACAGGCTGCTATCACCAGAAAAAACAGAGTCGAAAAAGAAAAGACACTTGCCAGAATAATACTTATGACTGCAAGTGCTGTAAAAATACCCCCTCTTGCTACAGGTGTTGATTTTACATGCATGTGCAGAGATCACCTCCCATTGACTCACAGCAGGAATCAGCGCACCAGAGTGTGCAGCAGGCATCGCACCAGTTACAGCCACCGTTTCCATTATAAGGGTCTCTTCCGTATCTACCGCTGTTCTGAGCATATCTTCGCTGCTGATAATACGGGTCACCATTGTAGCCCTGGTAGCCTCCGCCATTATAACCCTGATTATTCTGGTAGCCTCCACCATTGTATCCGCCATTCTGCTGGTAGTTTCCACCATTGAATGAACCGTTGAAATTCTGACCATTATTCTGGTAAGTCTGGCCGTTCTTACGCATCTCCATTATCTGTGAATAGGCAGCCTGTACCTGTTTGAATTTCTCTTCGGCCAGGTCCTTAAGCGGATTATTCTGATTCGCATCCGGGTGATACTTTCTGCTTAATTCCCTGTATGCGTGCTTTATCTCTTCATCAGTTGCATTCGGGGAAACCCCGAGAACTTCATATGGATCCATTTAATTCCTCCGTAATTTTATCAAATCTGTTCCAAACCCCTGCGTATATGATATTTCTGATGATCTCAGCATTATCTACAGCCGGAAGCATCTCAAACGCATCAGCTGAGGCACTTATGTCCTTTAGCATCAAGGGCTTCGCCTTTTCCATAACCTCTTTTAGAGAGGCTTCGTCTGAATAGGGATTGAATTCGTTATTTCTTCTGTCCTTCTCCCAGTCATCAACAGCATCCATCACATAGATGAACCGTCCGAGAAAATACCCCATCTGTCTTAAATACCTTGAAAAAATATCGTCCCTCCAGACAAATATCTCTCCGAGAGCATTTCCGAAATGCGAGCATAGGGCATCTATATCGTGACTGCCCTGCTTCTCCAAATCATGCAGTGCACTAAGCTCTTTTCTTAGAGTATCCGTCTGCCTTGGGTATTCCTTTTCTATAGAATAAGCTCTTCTCCTAAAGAGCAGCTTACCAAATGAAGCCTTGATGCTTTTAGAGTCATTTATATCATCATCAAAATGAAGATATCCAAGCAGAACACTCATAGCTGAGCTGTAGGAGTCTGCATCTGACTCAATTCTTAACTGCTTCCTGAATGGATGGACAATACATCTCGATCTGTATTTTCTGGTCTTTAGGTCATATACTGAAGAAAGAAGCAGTGTAAGAAAGGTCAGATCATAAGACAATAAAAGCTCTGCGCTTATTCCATAGCTCCTCTTAAGGCTTCTGCAAAGCCCACAGTAATAACATTTGTAGCAGTCGTATTCTCTGATTTTAAGCTCTGGTTTTCTAACACGGACATAGCCAAACACATTAATTCTCCTTTTGTCTGGTTAAGGATATGATACCACAATCGAAAGGATTTTTGTATATATTTTTTCAGAGGTTTTTAACTAAAAAGACCGCCACAGCAGTTGCTGCAGCAGCCAGTAATTAAGAATCAATTTCTGTGTAATCGTAGAGCTTATCGACATTATCAGATTTGGTTATTGTACCGTCACTCGATACAAATACAGCCTCTACCCCATCGGTCTGATTTACGAACTCTAAGCCCTTTTCAAGTCCCATTCCAAAGACCGTAGTTGAAAGTGCATCTGCCTCTGTAGAATTCTTTGTGATTATCGTTACTGAGTCAAGTCCATTATTATATGGGAAACCATTCGATGTATCTAACAGATGATGATAAATCCTGCCGTTTTTCTTGAAATACCTTTGATATGTACCACTGGTTACAATTGAGGTGTCCTCGGCTTTTAGTGTAAAAAGCGCTGTGCCATCGTCAGAGAAAGGTCGCTGTATTCCTACGGTATATGCCTTTTTATCAGGACGTTTCCCAATCAATAGAATATTTCCTCCGAGGTTTATGATACCGCTCTTTGCTCCGAGCTCCTTCAGCCTTGCCTTCATTTTATCAGCGATAAAGCCCTTTGCTATGCCGCCTAAGTCAATCCGGGCCTTCGGATCCTTAAGCCGTACCTGATCTTCATTTATCTCGACATTTTTGTAATCTACATGCGATAATGCTTCTCGAATGGCACTATAATTCGGGATGGTTCCGGTGTTATTTTTAAAATCCCAGAGGTTTGAAAGCGTTCCTACAGTGAGATCAAAAATACCATTAGAACTCTCAGAATAGTCGTACGCGTCCTGGATAGCCTCTACCGTATCTGAATCGACTGTTACCCAGTTACCCTTTGCGTCGTTTATTTTTGAAATATCACTGTTCTCTTTCTTATCAGACAGCAGGTTCTCGTATCGCTTTGCCATCTTAAAGACGTCGTCAAGCCTCTCATCTGCCTTGGACGCATCTCCATACAGTGTAATTGTTATCACAGTATCAAAGTAAAGTCCGGTCCTGCTGTGCGGTGTATCAGCTGACGGCGAACCTGTAGAGCAGGAAACAAGAGAAAGTGCCAGTGCACAGATCAAAGCTGCTGCAAGTATTTTACGTAATTTTTTCATAGCTAAGATTATACTAAAACGAGCTTCTTAAGTAAAGAAAAAATGACCCCGGAGGGTCATAAATGGATTAGGTTATTTATTTTTCAAAAAGAAGCTATTCAAATCAGATAATGCCACCGAAAGGTTTTCTTACTACTCCTAAATAGAGCCAGTTTATAAGTGTGGTAAAATCCCAGACAGGAAGATTTACAGCTCTCTGTACCTCTGCTGCAAATGGCGGCATATCAGAACATTCCAAAAGAATTGCTCCTATTCCTTCATTTTCGCTGACAAGCTTCTTAGCTGTATCAACCAGCTCATCGCATGCTTTTCTTACATTAAAAGTGCCAAAGTTTTTGATGACACAGGAAAACTGCTCTGAATCTTCCATCCCATATACCACCAGCCGTTTCTTCAGTGAATCTGGAACGCTGCAGCTGTTTAAAAGCGCATCTGTAAATGAGGATTTGTCTGCTGTGAGAACACCTATTTTTTCATCAGATCTAAGCATCGGCGCGATCCAGTTAAGCTGAACCAGGGACGAAAGTGCTACCGGAACTCTTAATTCATCCGCAGCCACATCCTGATAATTGCCAAAGAAACCACAGGCGCCGCTTATAGCGCGGACACCTTCATTTTCTAATCTGTGGCAGGCCTTAAGGACAGCGTCCTTTACAAAATCTGCCTTTTCAAATAGCGCCTTTGCGGTAAGGCCTTCGACAGGCATAAGCCTTACAGGGAACGGAAAAGTATATCCGTTTACTATATTGCCAGGAAGCATCGGGTACCAGACATCTTCTATATAGATGATGCCTATCGGGTACCCGGCGATATTCTGGCCTTTTCTAATTTCTGCAGTATAATCATAGCTGTCCGGCATTATATATCCATATGGTCGTGTATTCATGGCTGCCCTCCTGCAGTTGCTTCAGCTTTTTATGAAGCCATTGCCTTGCTCTTTTCAAATCTGGCATAGTCAAGCTTTGATATATCGAAATCTGTAGGCTCACCGCAGATGATCTGCTTTACAAATTTTCCTGTGATAGGCGAGAAGCAGATACCGTCACCCTCATGACCTGCTGCTATATAGAATCCTGGAACAGAATCGACATCGGATACTATCGGCAGATGATCCTTTACAAATGGGCGTACACCTGAGTAAGCGCGGATGCATTTGATGTCTCTAAGCTTTGGATAGAATCTCATGGCTCTCTCACAGATGGCTTTCATGGTCTCGATTTCAGATCTCGTATCCATACCTCTGAAGAGTCTGTTTCCTCCGACTAAAAGGTTATGTGCCATTGTATACTCTAAGTTAAAGGCGATGTTCTGCTCTTCTACAAGCGGACTAACGGCACGCTTGAAGTTGATGCTGTCGAACTTACTCATCATGTAGCCGTACTCAAGAATCTTATGGAAACAGAGCTGAGGTGTCTGCTCAGATACAAGATTTGTACCTTTTCTAGGCTCTATAGGAATATCTATACCTACGAGTTTTCCAATCTCAGGAGCCCAGACACCAGCGCAGTCTACTATTTTTTTAGTATGGAAAGTTCCGTAATTAGTCTCGATGCTCTCTACAGCGTTTGTCTCAGCATTTGTATTGATCTTTGAGATGTTGCAGTAGGTGTAGCAGTCGAGTCCTAATTCCTTTGCCTCATGTACAAAGGCAAAGCAGAGCTTATAAGGGTTAACAGCTACTGAACCGCTCGATGGTGTATAGAGAGCGCCGTACAGGTCTTTTGCGATATACGGCTCCATCTCAGTAAGTTCCTTGGTGCGGACCATCCGAAGCGGATAACCGTCAGCATTCTGCTTGGCACAGTACTCACTTGCCGCGTCAAATTCAGGCTTGGTTTCACAGATATAAAGGCAGCCCTTCGGGTTGTATTCAAAGTCGTACTTGAATTTCTTAGCTAAAACCCCGAAGTAATCTATTGATGCCTGTCCCATTTTTGTATCGATACCAGGGAGCTTATCACAGATAAGTCCTACTGCGTCACAGTGGCTCGATGAACCGCTGGCTACATCCTTTTTCTCAAGGAGCGCTACTGAAAAACCGGCTTCCTGCAGATGATACGCAACACTTGAACCGATTGCCCCGGCACCTATTACAACTATATCGTAAAATTTTTCCATATCAGATCACCTCCGCGTCAGCCAATTCTCCAAATGTCAGCGGTCTTACAGGTGGACGGGCTGAAGAGGTTCCTACCTGATCAGTCTTTTTACCAAGTTCAGAAGCTATAATGGCCATTACCATTTTTTCACAGGTCCTTCCCTGACATAGCCCCATTCCAGCTCTGGTACGTCTCTTAACTCCGACTACATCCTTAGCTCCGTCACGCACTGCTGCTCGTATCTCACCGACGGTGACTTCCTCGCAGCGGCAGACAATCATATCATCATCTAAATATTCACTCATGCTGACTTCCCCCTCTCTCTTTCAATAGAACGTACCTCATCGGCATATTCCTTTGGTATTTCAATCGTTACAACAGGAGTATGATCGTAGGAAACTGGGTTTGTTACCTTAACAATCTTTCCATCACAGACCACTTCACCCTTACGATTTACACCCTTATGCATCTCGCCTTCCTTAGGAAGAGGTTCATATTCATAAGGGAATGATACTGTTGCGGTTTTACTGGTAAAGGACTTATTCACTACAAAAATAGCAAGTCCCGGGCATCTGCTGACACATACACCACATCCTACGCACTTCTCCGGAGCAAGTGTAGGAAGACTTGTAATTGGATCACCAATCTTTATTGCCTTAAAGTGACAGGCTGCCTCACAGGGATTGCACGGGATTTCCTGAACACATTCAATAACAGCTACAGGTCCCTTCTCATATCTCTCTTCTGAAGGCAGTTTCTGCTTTTCCTTCAGCTCGTCATAAGTCAGATATCCACATTCAGCTATCGACATAGCAATCACCATTCCTTCCTATGCAAATGCCTTCTGCTCTTTTACTTCTTTATTATATAGATCTATCAGATGCTCTTTTTCAATCTTTCGTCTCTGTCCAAACGGTCCCATTCGAAGAGAATCTAGTCTGTTCCAGATTTCTTTTCTTTTTTCATCAGCATCTGTTTCTGAAATAAGTCCCAGTGCCTCTGCAGCGGAGATTCCAGCTATTTTTCCTTCATCAAGTGCTGTATTTGCTTCCTCAACACCTGTTGAATCGCCAGCAACAAATACACCCTTGACACTAGTCTCCATTTTTTCATTATGAATAGGGACATATCCGCCAAATGGTCCGTCAAAGGTAAGCTTGCATCCAGCGAGCTTTATCAGATCCATCGTAGGCTTTAGTCCAGCAGCGATAGTAATTACATCACAGTCGATTGTCTCTTCAGTTCCCGGAATCGGATTAAAGTGATCATCGACCTCAGCTGTAACACATCCGCTGACAGTTCCATTTGAATCAGTTTTTGCTTCTATAATAGTATGTCTGAGTAGGATTGGAACTCCGGCACGTCTGATTTTTGCCGCATGTACGGCGTAACCACCAACCTTTGGAGCTGCCTCAACAAGAGCACAGACATCACAACCAGCCTGCATCAGCTGATATGAAACGATAAGACCTACATTTCCGCTGCCAAGCATTACGACTTTGTTGCCTGGCTTTACATGATTTACATTGATCATGGTCTGCGCGGCTCCCGCACCCAT
Organism: uncultured Lachnospiraceae bacterium; assembly: GCA_900316165.1. Taxonomy (GTDB): domain Bacteria; phylum Bacillota; class Clostridia; order Lachnospirales; family Lachnospiraceae; genus Weimeria. Next base: position 61,527 of record ONBW01000006.1, read on the forward strand.
AACCCCAGGAGCTGTCCAGTTCTTAAATCTGATTGCGTTTTCTGAAGCTCCTGTCGCTATGACTAATTCCTTTGGCATCAGTGTAACGAGTTCGGTTGTACCGTCATCCATTTCACGCTCGATGCTGACCTTGCCTCCAGGAAAAATTCCTATAACTGTGCTCTTGAGCCATATCTGTACTCCGGCGCTTTTAGCCTCTTCAAGAAGCATCCTTCCTATATCAATTCCTCTTGTTCCAGAGTGATGAGCGCTTGAACCGAAAAATTTATGGATCTGCTTGAAAAGCTGTCCGCCCGGCTTCATATTTAAATCAGCTATGATTACCTTTGCTCCAAGTCTGGCAGCTTCAATAGAAGCCGAAAGTCCTGCCGGACCAGCGCCTATCACAAGTAAATCTGTCATTTTTATGCTCATGATGCTGCCTCCTTTTCTGCCTGAAGTCCATCCTGTGTCTGAATAATCATTCCAGCTTTTACCGGTGTGATACAGGTCCTGACATTTGGCTTGCCGTCAACTACCATCGAACAGTCGCTGCACTGACCTATTCCACAGAAAAGGCCACGCGGCTCATGCCTTTTTACCGTGTATCTGTTGATTCTGATTCCTGCTGCTAACAGGGCTGAAAGAATAGGTTCTCCCTCATAGGCTTCAATCTCTTTACCATCTACACTGATAGTTACCTTTTTTCCTGTTGGCTCCACATCGAGAACCACATGTTCGCTAATTCTCTGACTCATCACAATCACATCCTTTCCAATCCCCGTTTTCTCTCCCCCTATTATTTAAATTAGATAATTGCTACGAATTCCATCTCTACAAGGCATCCATCAACCATGTCAACACACTGAGTACAGCATCTGGCTGGATAATCTCCCTCCGTAAAATACTGCTTGTAGATAGAATTCATATCCGGGATCATGTTGATGTCCTTTATATAGATAGTTACTTTTCCTACCATTGAGAAATCTGCTCCGGCTGCCTCGAGCACATGCTTGGCATTTTCCATAAGAGCTTTTGTCTGCTCCTTGATTCCACCTGCGACCATCTCGCCGCTCTTGTCAGTTCCAATCTGGGTAGTAAAAACTACGTTTCCCATCTTAACTCCAAGTGCGTAAGGTCCATGCTCTTCTCCACAAAAATCTGATGTAAGCTGTGTTCTGTTCATAAGTAATTCTCCTTTCGTGTGCTTAAGCGGCATCGACACCTTTGTCGTGAAGGCCTGCTGTTTTTGATTTGTTGTACAAAGCATAATCTTCTAACAGCAATAAGTAAAGTTCCTTGTTTTTATACCAGATATAAATTATAATTATATCTGTAAAACGTGGATTTCAGAAAGGTGGCAAAATGGATTTACGTCAATGTGAAGTATTTGTTGATTTAAGTGAAACACAGAATATATCTAAGACTGCTGAGCGTCTGGGTTACTCTCAGCCGGGAGTAAGCCATATCTTAAAGACCTTAGAGGAAGAATGTGGTTTTCCTCTGGCAATAAGACAGAAATACGGTCTTACTTTAACACCTATGGGTGAGCAGCTGCTCCCCGCTGTCAGAAGCTTATTAAAGCGCAGAGAAAATCTGATGGAGACAATCACTGCAATAAACGGACTAGAAGAGGGAACAATAAGCATTGGTACCTATGCTTCCATTTCAATTCATCTACTGCCGGCAATCCTTAAAGAGTTTTCAAGAATGCATCCTACTATACAGTTCTCAATAAGAGAAGGCGGAGTCGACAGTATCTTAAAGGACCTGCATGAACACTATATAGATTTCGCGTTCATGAGTGTTCCTGATGACTTTACTGGTGATTTTATTCCGCTGATGGATGATTCGCTGGTTGCTATTTTTCCAAAAGGCAGCGAATATGTAAAGACACATAAAAAGCTCGTAATCTCCGACCTGAGTGATATGAACTTCATTCTGTCCGCTGCCGGAAATGATTACGACATCAACCAGGCACTCAGAGATACCACGATTGCCAGCGCTGCCAATTTTTCATTTTTTGATGACCGCTCTATCATATCTATGGTCAGTTCCGGACTTGGAGTCTCTATTCTCTCAGAACTAATAATCAGGGGAATGAGTGATAACCTTGATGTGCTAGCTCTCTATCCTCCAGCCAAGAGAGTCCTGGGCGTCGCCTGCCTTGATCAAAGTCTCCTTTCACCTGCCGCAAGGACCTTTATCGAGTTCTCGAAAAATTTTTTTTAAAATAATTCCTACTAAAAAGAGTCATCTGTTTTTTTGCCAATGTTCAAAAAATTTGTACTTGACAACGATAATTTTTTAGAATATCATTGCACACAACAAAACAAATGAATCAATTGCCAGAAAGCAAAGGCGCTTATCTATCACAGATAAGCGTCTTTGCTTTTTGACATTTCCAGAAAGGAGGATAGATCATGGCAGACAAAATTCTTGAGATTTCAAACGTTTACAAGAGATTTGGCGACAACAACGTTCTGAATGGAGTAAACATCTCAGTTGAAAAGGGTGAGGTCATCGTAATCTTAGGACCAAGCGGATCCGGTAAGACTACAATGCTTCGCACTATTAATTTCTTAGATCCGGCAGATGCCGGTGAGATATCCATAGACGGGATGACAGTTAAGTGCCAGGAGAAAAACAAAAAGAAGGTCAGGGCACTACGCCAGAAAACGGCGATGGTATTTCAGCAGTACAACCTGTTCAGAAACAGGACAGCCATAGAAAATGTTATGGAAGGCCTTACCGTTGTAAAGAAGGTGCCTAAGGCTGAAGCTAAAAAAATAGCTGAAGCAGCCTTAGCACAGGTTGGACTTTCTGATAAGGCCGCACTTTATCCGGCTCAGCTTTCAGGTGGCCAGCAACAGAGAGTTTCAATAGCCAGAGCTCTTGTGATGAAACCAGAGGTCATCCTCTTTGACGAACCTACATCAGCTTTGGATCCCGAGCTCGTTGGTGAAGTATTAAAATGCATTAGAGATGTAGCCAAAACCGGTATCACAATGATAATTGTGACACATGAGATTGCCTTCGCAAAGGAGGCCGCAACAAGAGTCATCTTCATGGATGGTGGAGTCGTTGTAGAAAACGGAACACCTGATGAAGTGATAAATCACCCAAAAACAGAAAGAGCCCAGGTTTTCCTCGAAAGGATAAACCATCCACAGGCTGTTTAACAATCAAAAAAGAAATGGAGGCAACACTATGAAAAGAAAATTATTCGCACTTATCCTCACTGGCGTTACAGCGCTTTCACTCCTTTCCGGATGTGGTTCATCCAGTTCAGGAAGCGCTTCATCTGGAAATGGAAAAAGTATTGCAGCTGTAAAAAAGCAGGCTGACGGTACCTACGAGGTAACAGTTGCCGTTTTGGATGGTATGGCTCCATACACCTATACTGATGCTAATGGCGATATGCAGGGCTATGATTACGAGTGGATGAAGGCAGTAGATGAGAAGCTTAAGGATTACACATTCAAATATGTATCAGTCAGTGCTGACGCAGCTCCTGCCGCTATTCAGGCAGGAACCTACGCATTCTCAGCCTCGGCACACTTTGTAACACCAGCCAGAGAGAAAAATTTCATCCTTGGCATTCCAGAAGGCTACTATCCTGTAAACCTTATCTCACGAAAGGAAGACAGTTTCACCAAGTTCGAAGATCTCGATGGAAAGTCATTAGTTCCAAACCCACCAAATGATGGACTTTCAGTAGTTCTGTCTCAGATGCATGAGAAGTATCCGGATGTCAAGTACACTCAGGATCCTACAAGTGAGTATATCCCTTATCTGGATGGATTAAACGATGTTATCAGTGGTAAATACGACTGCTGGTTCGGCGGTGAATCGATGTATAACGACCTGATAAAGTCAGACTCATCCCTTGCAGATAAGACATATTGCTCAGATCCTATCACGACTGCTGCCTGCGTACCAGTATTTAACAAGAGCCTGACTGACCTCCGCGAGGCTATCAATGAAGCAACTGTAGAGCTTTATAAAGATGGCACCTTAAAGGAGCTTTCTGAAAAGTGGCTTGGCAAGGATTACCTGCAGACAGCTAAGGACACTGGTTCGCTCTTTGACTATGAAGGCTATACTAGCGACAAGGCAGATTGGTATAAGGACTAAAATCCCCTTAACAGAAAGGAGGATTATATGATTAAATCTCTAAAACTAATGGCGCAGTATTTTCCGGCACTGATGGCTGCACTTCCCACGACCTTAATGCTGCTGCTTATCTCAGTTATCATAGCACTTTTTCTCGGGCTTCTCTTCGCGTGGGCGAGGCTCGGGAAAAATAAGATAGCAAATGGCATTTCCTACATCATAATATCCTTTATGAGGGGAACTCCAATGATGGTTCAGCTGTTACTTGTGTTCATCCTGATTCCGATGATTGCCTATGCCAACGGAGTTGATACCTCATCCTTTAGTCCTTCAATTTATGCAATCATCTCCTTCTCAATCAACGAGGCCTGCTTCTTCGCAGAAATTTTTAGATCAGCATATGTCTCAATCGATAACGGACAGATTGAAGCTGCAAAAAGCCTTGGAATGGGAAGAATGCAGATATTCAGGAGAGTTATCCTGCCCCAGGGAGCCATTGCTGCCCTTCCAAACACCTCAAATATGATTATAGAGCTTATGAAAAATACCTCGATAGCTTCTGTAATCGGTGTCTATGATATTCTTGGTAAGGCCCAGCAGCTTGGGAAAAACAACTATGGCCTTGGTCAGCTCGAGCTCTATATCGAGGCAGGTATTATTTTCTGGATTCTTGGACTTATCATACTTTTTATTTCAAATATGATTGAAGAGCGGATCAGCCGCTGTGACAGGAAAGGAGGTCTGGCCCATGTTTGATCAGTCAATGTTTTTTCAGTCATTTCTGCCAATCATTAGGGCGATGCCAACAACACTGATACTGACTGTTACCTCATGTGTGCTGGCACTTTTAGGAGGTATCATTTTAGCACTCCTTATGACCTGCCCTGTAAAGATTATTAGAGGTATTTTTAAAGTGGTATCCTCATTTCTAAAAGGAATTCCAATATTGGTATTTCTTTATGTATTCAGTGTCTCGATTGATTCAGTAATGACTAAGCTTTATGCCCTGTTTAACCTGACATACAGTAACAGAAATACCCCGACACTGCAATTTGCAATCTTAGCTCTTGCTCTTTCTTACATCCCATATATGGCAGATATGATACTGTCTGCCTACAGGGCTATTCCAAATGGACAGTTTGAAGCAGCTGAGGCTTTTAGTTTTACAAAATCTCAGGCGATGTTTCATATCATCATACCACAGATGACTGTCATTGCTGTCCCTAACTTCGGAAATCATTTTGTAAATCTGCTCAAGGCTACCTCTCTTACCTGTATGGTAACGATAATGGAGATGATGGGTACAGCGAGAAACTTTGCAACAATGAACCAGACCTTCCTCGAAGCCTACACAGCCTGCGCCCTGCTCTACTGGCTGGTATTTGAGATTTTTGAACGTCTCTTCCAGTTCATTGAGAAGAAGGCCGGCCGATACCTGCAGCCTGGTGCTCTCACACGTCGACGTTTCCATCTGTTCAGAAAACCAGCTAGGATGCACGTTTCCCAAAAGCAGCCAAATCCTGAACAGGCACTATAAGGAGGCTACATATGAAAAAACATTTTATCGTGACCATTTCCAGACAGTTCGGAAGTCTCGGACGTCCTATAGCAATAAAGCTCTCTGAAATGCTTGGTGTAAATTTCTATGACCGTGACATCGTAGAGATGACAGCTAAAAATCTCGGAATGGCTGTTTCAGAAATTAAAGAAAAGGAAGAAGGCGGCAGTGGATTCAGCCGGATGATGTTTCCTCTTGGACGCGGAGCTACTGAAACCCAGGATATGATTTTTAACGAGCAGACAAGGATAATCCGCGATATAGCTGACCGTGAATCCTGTATCATCGTAGGACGTTGCTCTGATTTTATCCTTGGCAATGAAAAAAATGCAATGCATATATATATCTACGCTTCATACGAGGACAGGCTAAGAAACAGTATTGATGTCTTAAGAATGAGCCGGGACGAGGCAGAACGCATGATTAAAAAAGTAGACCGTGCTAGAAAGGCCTATCATCTTCATTACGCCGGCTATCTGCCAGAGGATCTGATGCACCATGATCTGCTTATTAATTCAAATCTCCTTGGTGTAAGTGGAAGTGCAGAATCTCTTTATAAAACAATACAGATCCGCTTCGGATTAAATGAGGAGGAAGAAGAATGAAGAATGTTCTCTATTACAATATCGATGATAACCTCGATTATGAAAACAAGCTGCTTAAGGACTGGGACATTGACGATGTAAATCTTATAGAGATAAAAGACGCTGACAGAAAAACTCCACTCTACGACCTTATCAATAAAAATCAGGTAAGCGGAGTTGTTGTCGAATACGACAGCATTACTGATGAAATAATGGAAAAATGTCCGTCACTTGAGATTGTATCTCTTCAAAGTATAGGCTATAATAATGTTGATATCCCTTCTGCCACAAAGCACGGAGTCTATGTCTGTAACATCCCTGCATTCTGTGCGGATGAGGTCGCAACACATACAATAGGTTTTATGCTTGATCTGACGAGAAGCATTACCTTTCTGGACAGGACTGTCCAGTCCGGAAAATGGGATCCGCTTCTATCCTACCCTATGCACCGTCTCAAGGGAAAGACATTTGGAATGGTATTCTTCGGTGAGATTCCAAAAAGGATAGTACCTGTCCTTCATGCATTTGGGATGAAGATTTTAGTCTATGCCCCTACTAAGACTAAGGAGTATCTGGCTGATTTCGGATGTGAGAAGGCCGAAACCATAGACGATCTCTTAAAAGCCTCAGACTATGTGTCCATGCACTGCCCTTTGATTCCAGGTGTTACAGAGCATATGATGAGCGATAAGCAGTTCGATATGATGAAGCCTACAGCATTCTTTATCAATACAGCTAGAGGCTCAGTAGTAGATGAGAAGGCTTTAGTAAAGGCTTTAAAAGAGAAAAAGATATTAGCTGCTGCTGTAGATGTCATCGAGGATGAAATAACTGAGACAAGTGAACTCTTCGGTCTTCCAAACTGCATCATGACACCGCATTCAGCTTTTCTCTCAGAGGATTCATTCTACGAGGGCCGCGAGCGCTGTCTTCATCATCTGGTACTAAAGCTTTCTGCCAAAGGAAAGGGCGAATACAACAGCGTAGTTAACAAAGAACTACTGAAGTAGGAGAAATAGTATGGAAGGATCAGTTTACGGAATACTTGTTGAGCTTTTAATCTTTGTTTTGATTGGATTTGCTTTCAGCAGGTTCCATATACTTGAGGCAGATATGTCAGCAAAGCTATCAGATCTGCTGCTCAAGATGATTCTTCCATTCTCACTTATCTCATCCTCTCAGCAGGAATTCTCTATTCAGGCAATCAAGGGAATTCTTCTATCGATTGTTCTCTCACTTGTCTACTACCTGCTTACTTTAGTAATACTTAAGCTGGTGCTGCCATTACTCTTCCACTCGATGGAAATCTCCGCCGCAGCCTATGACCTTTGTACCTTCGCCAATGTAGGATTTTTAGGATTTGCTGTTACACCACTGATATTCGGAAACAGCGGAACACTGTTTACGATTTCTCACAATTTCATGTTTCAGCTGTTGTTCTTTACGATAGGAATGGATTTATTCGAGGAGTCCTCTCATTCGATAAAGGATATGTTGAGTCCCAAAGCCATTTTCACCAACAAAATCATCCTGGTATCAATTCTTTCAATGGTTCTTTATGTACTTCCATTCAGATTTCCAAAGGTACTAACGACTTCAATCAGCGCCATAGGCTCTATGATGACACCACTCTCACTTATCATAGTAGGTCTTCAGATCGGAGCTCTAAAGCTTGGCGCAGCCTTTTTCGATAAGAAAGTCATATCACTTACCATTTTCAGGATGCTTCTGATACCAGCTGTATTTTTCATAGTCCTTTTGATTCTACCACTCGATTCAAAAGTAAAAGGCGTTGCTTTCATTCTCTACTCAATGCCATCGGGCTCGCTTAATGCGGTAATTGCAGAGCGCTATCAAAAGGACCAGGTAATGGCAAGCTCAGTCGTGGCACTTACGACAATCCTCTATTTCGCACTGCTGCCGCTTGATATAATGCTCTTGTCTTTTCTATAAAAATTCCTATGCCGAAAAATACAACAAAAAACGGCCCACATGAAGCGGACCGCCCTTCGTTTGAGGAAAATTATTTATTTCAGAATATCAGCTACTGCACTCTTTTCGAGAGTAAACTCGAGAGCACCCATGTACATAGGAGCTACATCACCCTGATTATAGCAGATCACGATATTGCCATCCTTGTCTAAGTAGAATGAAGCTTTCGATATCAGATCATCCTCAGAAAATCCTGTGATCTCCTGATCTTCCTTGCTGTCAGCAACGAAGTAGTTTACATCCTCAGTCTCCTTCTCATGCTCTATCATCTGCTTTTTGATATCAGCTTTGATAGCACTCTTGTAATCGGCTCCGTCCTTGAAAAGGTCCTTAAGCTGTATCTGCTTTCCTGTCTTTAAGTCGATAGTGTAGTAATGATTCTCCTGATAGCTGTCTGCCTGAGTTTCAACAGCAGTAAGCTTTAAGGTAAAATAATTGTCAGTCTTTGCAATGATATCGGTACTTACATCGAGGTCAACCTTTCCATCAGCCTTCTTGGTCTGCTTAAAATCAGCCACGTACTTATTGGTAAGGCTCTTGATTTCCCTGTTAATCTCATCCGCAGTTTTCTTTCCAGTCTTGTCATTGGACTTAAGTCCATTTACCTCAACTGAGGCAGTTGCATTTTTACTGTCTGAGTGATAGTCGCGGATAGTAATCGCATTGAAAAAACCACCCAGAACAGGAACATTGCCCATAGCATTAGCTACAGATGCGTTTGAATTCGGAAGGATGAAAATCGTAAGAGCCGCAGCTGCAGCAATCGCCCATCCTCTGATATGTCTCTTTCTTGCTTCTATCTTATTCTCCACTTTAGCCATTTCAATTCTGCTCTTCATTTGATTTACCGCCTTTTCGTTCATAGAAAAACCGGCGTATTCATTTTTTAAAGATTCTAGCTTATCTGTCATAGCCTTCTGCCTCCAGATCAATTCTCAGTTTTCGAAGCCCTCTGTATAGCCGGCTTTTTACTGTGTTCTCATTTTCGCCGAGAATTTCGGCGATTTCCTTAATCTTTAGTTCTTCAAAATACTTAAGCTCAATAACAGCCTTATCAGCCGGATCCATAGAATCCAAAACTCTGCGCAGGTCGGTATCCTCATAGCTGTCACTCTTACCCTCTTCCTGGTAGTCATCCATCTGATCAAGAGAATCGGGCCGTTTCTGTGTAACAAAACGGTAAACCTCATTCAGCATGATCCTGTAAACCCAGGTGGAAGCGAACTGGGGATCCTTTAGACTCCTGCAGTTCTTAATAGCCCTGTAGGCACCCTCCTGCACGATATCTGCAGCATCTGCCTCATTGTGAGTATAGCTTATAGCCATCCTGTAAAAGCTGTTATATTTTTCAAGTAGAACCTTCTCTACAACCTGTTCATTCGTAAGTTTTTTATCCCGGGAAAACAATTTTTTGTCTCACATCCTTTCGTCTATCTTTATCTTACAACTGTTAGACATTCTACCACAGAAAAAAGTTTCAAAAAAAATAAAAATCTCCTTACTGTTTTACCAGTAAAGAGATAACAGGGGCTGCCAAACTTCAAATACAGACAGAGACGCATTTAGAGAAGCAGACAAGCCTGCAAACGAAGGGCCGACACCGGATTTTTGGTATGGGAAGTTTTAGTTACATTATTTTATCTTTATCGGACTTAAGAAATGCACATAACAGGATAAAGATAACGAGCAATGCTGCAAAGATCATCCAGCCTGTCAGAGCGACTGTACCCATCGGGGCAAACTTATCATAATACCCCTTAAAGTATATGGCGAGAATAACGATCGGAAGGATCCAGGTCATGTACCATCTGAGCTTTCCGGGAAACTTAAGACCAGTACCGGTATCAGCCTCTGCAATAAAATTCTTGAATCCCCAGCCATCATCTCTTGTGCAGAAAAGCACTATGGCAAGACTCCCCAGCGGAAGAAGATTATTCGAAACTATAAAATCTTCGAGATCCAGAACTGTAGTACCCTCTCCCAGTGGTCTGAACCCGGACAGCAGATTGAACCCGAAGGCACACGGCAGAGATAAAACAATCACAAGAGGCGCGCTTATGCGCACACTCTTTCTTCTGTCCCATTTGAACAGATCCATGTCAAAGGCAATGATATTCTCAAAGACTGCAATGACAGTCGAGAGTGCTGCAAATGACAGAAATACGAAGAACAGAGCGCCCCAGATCCTTCCTCCCGGCATTTTCACAAATAGATTCGGGATTGTGATAAAGATGAGGCTCGGCCCCGCATCAGGTTCGATCCCGAACGCAAAGCAGGCAGGGATGATAATAAAGCCAGCCATCAGAGCCACAGCAGTATCAAGCGCTGTAACAGTCACAGCTTCACCTGTAAGGCTCCTGTCTTTGCCCAGATAGCTGCCGAAAATCAGCATTGAACCAATACCAATCGAGAGAGTAAAGAATGCCTGACTCATCGCAGCGTATACGACATTACCAATACCCTTCTTCGCCATATCCTTAAAATCAGGAACAAGGTAGAATTTTATACCTGCACCGGCACCCTTTAGGAATACAGAGTGAACAGCCAGAATCACCATTAGTATAAGAAGAGCCGTCATCATCCATTTAGTGATACGCTCTACTCCATTCTGGACGCCAAAAAAGCAAATTAGAAAACCGATAACACATACAAGGATTGTAAAGAAAGCCATCTCCCCGGGGTTTGATAGCATCTCATTAAAGCCACCGGTAATCTGCTTTGATGAGGCGCCTACAAACTCACCTGAAAGCTGTCTTACGAAATAGTCAAACATCCATCCACAGACAGTCGTGTAATACATCATCAGCATGTAGTTGCCGATAATACTTATCCACTTCAAATGGTGCCAGCGTGTTCCTTCTGGTTCAAGAGTCTCATATGCCAGTGCTGCACTGTGCTGTGCTCTCCTGCCCATTGCAAACTCACAGATCATAACAGGAATTCCAAGGATCAGCAGGAAAACCAGATAAATAAGAATAAATGCAGCTCCACCGTACTGACCGCACAGATACGGGAATTTCCATACATTTCCAATACCAATGGCACAGCCTGCTGAAACAAGAATAAATCCTATACGTGAACCGAACCGTTCTCTCTTTTTTGACTCAGACATTAAGTAAATCCTTCTTTTTCTCTTTTATTTTTTCAGAAAAAATAAGCTGCCGCAACGATGCGCGAACAATCATTGCGACAGCTCAACCTTTTTTATAAAATACGTTTTCAGGCTGTTTTTGCTTCAGCGGCCTTCTTAAGAACAGTTATTACCTTCTTAGGGCACTTGGCAGCGCAGTCACCGCAGCCAACACACTTGTCCTGATCGATGTAGGCGATGTTATCGACTACATGGACAGCGTCGTGCTGACAGGTCTTCTCGCAGAGATGGCAGGCGATACAGCCAGTCTTGCAGACAGCCATAACATCCTTACCCTTATCCTTGTTGCGGCAGTCAACAACCTCTGATGCCTCATAAGGTATAAGCTCTATTATGTCACGAGGACAGGCCTCAACGCACTTGCCACAGGCCTTGCAGGCCTCTTTGTCAACTAATGCGATGCCATTTACGATATGAATAGCATCGAACTGACATGACTCTACGCAGTCACCATAGCCCATGCATCCGTACTTACACTCCTTAGGACCACCGCCTGGAACAAAAGCCATAGCTGAGCAGCTCTTAACACCAGCATAATTATACTTAGGTGTAGTCATATCACAGTCACCGATACATCTGACATGAGCTACCATACGGACCTGCTCACCTGCATCAACACCCATGATAGCTCCGACCTTAGCGGCTACAGGAGCTCCACCGACAGGGCACTGGTTAACAGGTGCCTCACCAGATGCAATAGCATGTGCGCAGCCTGGGCAGCCAGGGTAACCGCAGCCACCACAGTTATTGCCAGGCAGAACACCGAGGATCTGCTCCTCACGAGGATCCACCTCAACCTTGAATTTCTCTGAAGCAAGACAGAGAAGAAAACCAATAGCACAGCCGACAACTCCGACTATGATGGTTGCCATAATAATTCCACTAGCCATACGTTTTACTCCTCCTTAAATCATTCCAGAGAATCCGAAGAAGGCTATTGACATAAGGCCGGCGGTGATAAGTGTCATCGCGGTTCCCTTAAAGTACTTCGGATAATCATTATACTTATACTTTTCACGGATACCGGCAAGGATAACAATAGCCAGGAAATAACCGAGGCCAGTACCAATACCATATACAACACCCTGGAGGATAGTGTAGTTATTTGTAACGTTTTTTAAGGCTACACCAAGAACTGCGCAGTTTGTTGTGATAAGAGGAAGGTAAACACCTAAGGCTCTGTAAAGAGAAGGAACATTCTTCTTAAGGAACATCTCAACTACCTGAACAAGAGCTGCGATAACCAGGATGAAAACGATGGTATCGAGATACTCAAATCCGGTAGGAACTAAGATGTACTTATAGAGAAGTCCGGCAACTATAGAAGCGATTGTGATGACGAAGGTAACGGCACCACCCATTCCTACAGCTGTAGAAGTCTTCTTTGATACTCCGAGGAATGAACACAGTCCAAGGAACTGACTTAAAAGTACGTTATTTACGATGAACGCACCGATAAAAATAAGCGCCAGATTTGTCATTTCTCACTCGCCTCCTTCTGCTTTTCCTTGAGGTTTGAAACAGCCTCTTTTACGTTCGGGTTATCAGAATCCATAGAAGCCTCTAGGCTGTCCTCATCATTGCAGAGGCATGAATTCTGAATCGGAGCTAATGGCTTGCCCTTTGCAGCCTGCTTCTCTCTTACGATGTTCATGATAACAACGAGAAGAGCAAGGATAAAGAAAGCACCAGGAGCAAGAACGAAAATAGAGATTGGGGTATAACCAGCTTTTCCAGCAGCCTTGTCAGCTAACGGAAGGATCTGTGCTCCAAAAATGCTTCCTGAGCCTAAAAGCTCACGGACAGCTCCGATGAAGATAAGTGAAAAAGTAAATCCAAGTCCCATACCAAGACCATCAAAGAGTGACGGGATAACCGGATTCTTTGATGCATAACTCTCTGCACGTCCAAGGATGATACAGTTAACAACTATAAGAGGGATATAGATACCAAGTGAATCATAAAGGCTTGGCAGATAACCCTGAATCAGGAACTGTACTATAGTAACGAATGAAGCCACAACTACGATGAAAGCCGGCATACGAACACGATCCGGAATCATTTTACGAAGGGCTGAAATAAGTGCGTTTGAAAGCGCAAGTACGAGTGTCGTGGAAAGTCCCATTCCAAGTCCATTCATGGCAGATGTCGTAACCGCAAGAGTCGGACAGATACCAAGTACGAGGACGAATATAGGATTTTCCTTTACAATACCATTATAAAGTCTTTCCTTTGGGCTATCCATCAATCCTCACCTCCTGCTATACTCTTATAATACTCAAAACCAGCATCTACACCATTTGTGATGGCACGTGATGTTATGGTAGCACCACTGATGGCCTGGATCTCATTGTCACCAGGATTAGACTTGGTTACTGTGTATTTTCCGACAGCAATACCCTTGAACTGATTATAGAATGATGCATCGTCACGAGCCTTAAGACCAAGTCCCGGAGTATCAGATGTATCAGTAATCTTATATCCGTTCATAGTGCCGTCATTTTTTATACCCATTGAAAAAGTAACATTTCCGCCGTAACTCTTGGTTACAACAGTAAGGACATATCCTAAAGCGCTGCCGCTCTTGTCCTTTGCCTCTACACAGGCAGTGATTGAAATGTCTTTATAACCAGCCTTCTTAATAAGAGCTGTAGCCTTGTCAGAATCAAAGTCCTTATACGGAGTAAACGATGAGGCTCCGTCAAAAACAGCCATGTAAGCGTCATTTGTTGCCTTAGCAGCAGCTGCCTCTCTCGGCTTAAGTGTAATCTGGTAAACAAGACCTAAAAGGAGACCTGAGACCAATGTGATGATTGTAAGTCTCATGGCATCTTTTACGATTGATTTCTTATCACTCATGCTTTAGCCTCCTTCTTTTCTTTCTTAGCCTTCTTGATACCAAAAGCTCTTGGAATAGTAGCCTTCTCAATAAGAGGTACAAAGAGGTTAGAGAAGATTATAGCATAGGATACACCCTCAGCAGATGAACCGAAGAATCTGAATAATCCTGTCATAACACCAAGGAGAATACCATAGATGATCTGTCCCTTCGGAGTGATAGGGCTTGTGACATAGTCTGTTGCCATGAAGAATGCACCAAGCATAAGTCCGCCGCCTGCAAGCTCACCTACGAGGAAGTTCATATCGAATCCATGTCCGCCAAATATTATTGTAAAAATAGCGAAAGTCAGGATATAGGTACCTGGGATACGAAGTGTAATGACACCCATCAGAATCAGGAAGATAGCTCCGATAACGATGGCTATCATTGATGTCTCACCAATGGTTCCTGGGATATTACCAAGGATCATACGCATTGTATCAACAGATTTTCCAGCCTTAAGTGATGCAAGTGGAGTTGCTCCACCGAAAGTATCTGCATATCCAGGATAGTTCGAGAAATCAGTCATAAGCCCTGCAAATGAGATAAGCAGGAAACATCTGGCGCCTAAGGCCGGGTTCATGAAGTTCTGACCTAATCCACCGAACAGCTCCTTAACGATGATGATGGCGAAGGCACCACCTAAGATGCCAAGCCAGATTGGAGCAGAGCTCGGAAGGTTTAACGCTAAGAGAAGTCCCGTAACAACAGCTGAAAGATCTCTTGTAGTATTCTTTCTGTGTACTATTCTGCAGTAGATGTACTCTGAAAGTACACTTGCAGCAACAGTAGTTACAATGATTAGTAAAGCTCTGATACCAAAATTAAAGATACCGAAAATCGTAGCCGGCATTAAGGCTATGATAACATATAACATGATACGCTGGGTATCATCCTTTGCCCTCACATGAGGTGAGGAAGTAACATTAAGCATTTTCTTTTCTTCCAATTCGCTCACCTCACTTCTTATCCTTTGCTGCCGCAGCAGCTTTCTTCTTATCTGCTAAGACCTGTTTCTTCATGGTCTTTATGTACTGGGCAAGAGGACGTCTTGCCGGGCAGCCGTAGCTGCAGCTTCCGCACTCTACGCACTCAAGTCCATACCACTTCTCAAACTCTTCCTTCTCACAGTGCTCAGCAAAATCAGCAAGTCTTGATGGAACAAGCCCTTCAGGGCAGGCCTCTACGCAGCGGCCACAGTTGATACATGCTGTAGTCTCAAATTCACTTGCAGCATCCTGTGTCAGGCACAGAAGTGCTGATGTAGTCTTTGTAGTAGGAACATCAAGACCATACATGGCAAATCCCATCATAGGACCACCACTTATCATCTTCCTGGCATCGTGAATAAGACCACCGGCAGCATCGAGAAGCTCCTGGAAGCTGGTTCCGATACAGATTCGGAAGTTTCTAGGCTCACATACAGCATCACCTGTTACTGTAAATACTCTGTTCATTACTGGAATGCCAAGCTTTACAGCATCATAGATGGCCATCAGTGTAGCAACATTATCTACTATGCAGCCTGCATCGGCTGGAAGCATTTTGGAATTGATGTCACGACCTGTAACTGCGTGGATAAGCTGACGCTCACCACCCTGAGGATATTTGGTTAAAAGAGGCTGAACAGAAAGCCTGTCGTCATCCTTTATCATCTCAGAAATCTTATCGATGCAGTCAGGCTTATTATTCTCTATAGCAAAAACACCCTTTGCATTCGGGAACAGCTGAAGAACAATCTTCAGTCCTCCGATAAGCTTCTCTGGCTCCTCGACCATCTCACGATAGTCACTTGTCAGATAAGGCTCGCACTCAGCGCAGTTAGCGATGATGTAGTCTATCTGATCAGGATTCTTAGGAGAAAGCTTTACATGTGTCGGGAATCCGGCACCGCCCATTCCTACAACACCTGCATCCTGGATCTTCTTGATGATCTCCTGATTTGAAAGTTTTGTTACATCCTCGGTCTCTTCAAAGCCCGCTTCCATGAAGTTCCCATCGCTTTCAATTACGATGGCATCCACCATGTCACCAGTTGCGGTACGTCGCTTTTCAATGGCTTTTACCGTTCCTGAAACGGAAGAATAGATCGGTGATGATACGAAGCCGCCTGCCTCTGCAATCTTCTGACCGCGAAGAACTGTGTCTCCCTTTGCTACAAGAGGCTTAGCCGGTGCACCGATATGCTGTGATACCGGAAAAACGAGCTCGCCCTGTGGGAGGAGTTCCTTGATAGGCTTTGATTTTGAAAGCTCTTTGCCTTCAAAAGGATGGACTCCGCCTTTAAATGTTCTAAGGCTCATTCAGTTACCCCACTTTCTAATAAAATAGAAATAGATTGATTTTCAATTAGAAAACCTTTCATACGGAATTTATTATATCACTTTTGCATATAAAAAAAGCTAAACACTTCGAATTTTTTGTACAATTTTACATACCTTACAGCTGATTTTTACATAAAAAAACGCACCCGAAGGTGCGTCATTTTCTTATCTGTTTCCTTTAAAAAGTGTCCCGACCTTTTTGCCTTCAACTATCGAATAGAGGGCATCTGGATGAGCTCCATTCGTTACAATAGTGCTGATTCCCTGGGCAGTTGCAAGGCGGGCAGCCTCGAGCTTTGTCCTCATTCCGCCTGTTCCTCTCCTGCTACCGGCTCCTCCGGCCAGATCAAAAGTCTCTTCTGTTATATTATCAATCCTGTCTATAAGCTTTGCATCAGAATAAAGCCTTGGATCCTTGTCAAAGAATCCATCAATATCTGAAAAAATAACCAGCTTTCCGGCATTGCAGAGAATCGCAACTACAGCTGAGAGCTTATCGTTATCACTAAACAGGTGCTCTTCTGAATCAATTTCAGTATAACTGACTGAATCATTCTCATTTACGATTGGGATAATTCCCATCTCAAGCAGAGTGTTGATTGTATTCGAAAGATTTTCTTTCTTCTCTTCTACTTCGAGATCGTCCGCGTTGAAAAGTATCTGTGCTACCTGCTGATTGTACTCTCCAAAGAACTTGTCGTAGAGGAACATATTTGAGCACTGCCCGACTGCCGCACAGGCCTGTTTATATCTGAGCTCAGTAGGTTTCTCCTTTAAGTGAAGAGCCGATGCACCTACAGCAATAGCTCCCGATGAGACTAAGACTATATCATATCCCATATTGTGGACATCACTTAAAACAAGGGCGAGCCTGTCGAATTCCTTTAAATTCGGATTTCCAAGCTCATTTGTAAGGGTTGATGTACCGACCTTTACGACAATTCTTTTTTTATTAATCATGGTTATTTTTTAGATGCCTCCATAAGCTTCTGTTTCAGTGTAATCTCAAGCTCATTAAGTTCCTTCTCAGCCTCATGTCTTCTCGCAGAACCATTCTGCTGAATTGAGATGACCTCATCGATAGTGGAGATAAGAGTCTCATTGGTATGCTTAAGAGTTTCGATATCTACAATGCCGCGCTCAGCCTCCTTTGCAGATTCTGTAACAGCAGTTTTGAGCTTATCAGCATTTTTCTTAAGCAGCTCATTTGTCATATCGTTGACCTCACGCTCAGCGCGGGCAGCCTGGTTGGAGTGCTCCACTCCGAGAGCGATTACCATCTGGTTTTTCCAGAGAGGGATGGTATTTACGATAGTAGACTGAATCTTTTCAGCCATCTCTGTGTCTGCTGACTGAACGAGCCTTATCTGTGGACCGGTCTGAAGAGCGATGTTTCTGCTGAGCTCAAGGTCATAAATCTTCTTCTCGAAGCGGTTGCACTTATCAGCTAAATCCTTTGCCTTCTGGGCATCCTCAGGAAGTCCCGAGGCCTCAGCCTTCGCCTGTAAATCCTTTAATTCGTTATTTCTTACCTGCTCGAGCTTCTGCTTTCCAGCAAGGATATACATCGTAAGCTCCTTAAAGTAGCTCAGGTTCAGATCGTACATCTTATCGAGGATATCAATATCCTTTAAAAGAGTAACCTGATGCTTTTCAAGCTCGCGGGAAACTGCAGTGACATTGGTTTCAATAGATGAATATTTCGCTTTCAGTGCCGTAAGCTTATTGGTACTCTTTTTGAAAAATGCCTTAAGTCCCTTTTCATTTTCCTCGATGTCAAAGCCCTTAAGCTGAGTCACAAGACCGGTGAGCAGGTCTCCCACCTCACCCATATCGTTAGTCTTAACCTTCTCAATAGTAGACTGTGAAAAATCAGCAAGCTTTCTCTGTGTAGCAACACCATAGTTCATGACTGCAGCAGAATTTGTGATATCAATCTTATCAACAAAAGCGTTTATCTGCTCCTTTTCCTCAGGTGTCAGCTTAGCTGACTCCTCAAGGTCACTCTGAAGCTTCTTTTCATCTACTGGTGCTGGAGTTTCAGGTGCCTGTGGCATATCATCAGCGCCAAACTCAAGCTTGATTCCTGCGTCATTTTTCGTTTCTTCCATTTTTACCCTTTCTTCTGGTCGTTTACAAGACCATCCTGTTCCATCATCTGCTTCATTACATTGATATCAGATGAAATGTCCATAGCGTCCTCCGAAAACATCTGATCAAAGATCTTTTCACAGGCGCCATTTATCATATCAAGCGAGCTTTCAATCTCACTCTTGATCTGAGCGATATTTGCAGTATTTGGATTATTCTCTGAATCTGCGTAAGCCTGAACCAGCTTCTTTGTCGTAGGCAGATAATAGTCGAGAAGTCTGTGCAGATCATTTGCCTTCTGGGGTCTCTTCCTTACCTCTGCAAAAATCTTTTTTATAATCTCTTCAAGCTTATCCAGCTTTTCTGAGAGGCCCTCATCAGGAATAATATCATTCAGGTGATGAAAATCAGCTATATACTGCTCACCCTGGGCTATTACAGCTTTTGCCTCTTCAGGAAGAGCTTCATCTGCTGCCTCAGAAGCCTTCACCTTCTGCTGATTTTTCTCATAATCCATATAGTAGCGGTATGCATAATCTGAGAGAACAACCACTGTCTCTTTGTCATCTAAGACAGCCTTTGGCAAGAAGCCTGCTTTTTTAAGAGCCTTCAGCTCAGAGAGAATCATCTCCTTTGGCTCTCTTGTCTTAAGGCTAAGCTCATCAATGGTCTCATACTCATCAGAGCCAATTAAGCTCCTGTATTTCTCAAAATCAGAATAGATCTTAAGAGCCTTTTTGGTACGCGAATGTAAAAGAAGAATAATAATATCAGCGATAAAACAAACGGTTCCCAACGCAAAGAGTGCCGCACTTTTAATAAAGATTCTGCTTAAAAGTGTTGGGATTAATATCACTGTAAAAATAACAAGGAAAACAATCTCAACTATATTTGCCGATTTAAGTCCAATGCCATCTTTGGTTGGATTTGTAAAATCAGTCTGGTGCTCTTTTCCAATTGCACTTCCATTTGAATTTTTATATGGATTCTCCTGTGAATAAGAACTGTTCTGAGTAAAGGTCTGCGTTCCATTGGTATAATAACCCGTTTTCATATGGCTTTCCCGATAGACTGTCTGACCCTTCTGAACAGCACTGTCCATCATCTGGCGCTGAATCTCCCTCAACTGCCAGTTTATATCTGAGCTCAAATGAGAAAAATCACCACTGGAAACAGCGTTGTTTACACTGTTCATCAGATCATTTCCAGCCTGTTTTAAACTATCTCCTATTCCCATAATTCATCCCTGCTTTATAAATAAACTCATTTCAAAATAGATAAAGCAATTTTATCTGAAACTGACTTTTTCGTCAATTAAAATCCAAGTATCCTGTTTACTGCTGTCTCATTGAAGCGGATAGTCTTTTTTCCGGTTGCCTCTATCTCATACAGAGCATGTGCTGCCAGATGCTCGGCAGCCTGCTCGAGGTCACGGCATCCTGGTGTATTGTGAAAGTGCTCAATGATCCTGTCAATTGCAGCCTCAGTAAGAGAACACTCCTCAGGTTTCATTCCGAGGTGCCTTAAAATCTTAGGCATAGAATAATCTCTGAAAATTATCTTCTTTTCCTTCGGTGAATAGTCAGGAATCTCAATTACAGCAAACCTGGAACGAAGAGGACCACTGATTTTTGAAATATCATTTGCCGTAGCTATTGGATAGACGCCGTTTGTAGGAATAGCGCACTCCATGTAGTTATCTGTAAATCCAAGGTTATCAAAGAGAGTAAGCAGCGAATCTGCTGAATTTCCATTCGATGTATTTGTATCAGCCTTATCGAGCTCATTTATGACGAACACGACATTTGATGAGCCAGCCTTTACAAAGGCATCCATTATTCTTCTGGTTCTCGCGTTTATATAGATTCTAGAGCTGCCTGTAAGAGCGCTCGGATCGCGGACAGTACTCATGTCGAGAACTGCCCATGGCATCTTAAGAATCTTTGCAACAGCGTAGGCTATCTGCGATTTTCCAGTACCAGCAGGGCCTACCAGAAGAAGCCCATAGAAAGGCAGCGTATGAGTCCTGTTTATCTGAATAATAGTCTCAATAACCCTCTGTTTTACCTCTTCAAGTCCATAAAGTTCCTCATCGAGGATTCTTCTGGCCTCATGAGGATCGATTGGTTCAAAAAATGATGTCTTCCACTGTACACTCATCATAAGAGAAAGTGCATGCTGGGCATGTCTCTTTTCATCGGCTCCTATCGTATCATCATCAAGAAGACGCAGAGTAGCGTGAGCCCAATCACGGATATTCTCAGGAAGAGTTTCTTCCGTACATCTGACATAATCCCTTAAATCCGGAATCCTTGTAATAGAGAAAGTCCTGTCACTGTCGGGATTCTGTGGGACTATCTGTGAGGTACGAAGCCTCTCCACCATTGACTTTATCAGATTCTCAGAGACTGGCTTTAAGGAATCACTTTCCATTGCCTGTCCGGCTCTGATTTTATTTACATAAAAACTGTCCCCGGAATTTTTTCCAGTAATTTTTATAGCATAATGTGTCTCTGAAAAATAATCGAGAAGCTTGACATAACGGACATCCAGGGCTTTCACATCCAGTGAAAACAGCTCTTCGTCAATCTTATACTCAAAAGCATAAGATGAATCCGACTTTGAAAAGCCTCCGGTTATTTTTTTAAGATCTGGCTGCGCTGGCTTGGATAATACCATTAGAATATCAGTATTCTCTATAGCCGGAAGAAGCTGCGTAGTTCTTGCTTTATCCTGTGATACTTCAGCTCCATCAGTTCTTACAAGAAGTCCAAGCTTTATATAGCTCGAAAGCACAGCATCTATATCAGCACTGCTGATATTATCATGATTTTCTTCACGAAGCTGCTTCCAGAAATCGTAAAGCTCTTTCTTCTGGTCTTCATCGATAAATGCTGCAAAATCCAGCTGCTTATACTTTAAAACGTCTTCAAACTCAAGACTTCTCATTACTGAATATCCTCTGTCAGGTCTCTGTCCCTGAACATTTCAAATATCTTCTTAGGATCAATCTCACCCTTGTATATAAGGTCTAAAAAAATATCATCGAGCTCTGGATCAAACTGTGTTCCACGACCTTTTTTAATCTCTTCTATGACCTGGTCCATATCGAGCGCACCACGGTATACCCTGTTTGCTGTCATAGCATCAAATGTATCAGCAACAGCAATAATCCTGCCATAGAGCGGGATATTTTTGCCAGAAATGCCTTTTGGATAACCTTTGCCATCGTATCTCTCATGGTGATACAATGCACCCTCTGATACATGCTCTACCATAGTAAAACCCTTAAGGAGATCTGCTCCGGCAGTAGTATGAGTCTTCATGATTTCATACTCTTCAGGAGTAAGCTTATCAGGTTTATTCAGGATAGCGTCAGGAATAGCTATTTTTCCGATGTCATGAAGCAAAGCTGCCTTCTTGATATTCTTGGTTTCCTCGTCAGAGAAACCATAGGCCTTCGCAAGCTTAGCTGAATAGTAAGCCACTCTATGGCAATGCTCTCCGGTATTCCTGTCTTTAAGGAATAGAGCCTTCGCCATAGCGAGAACTGATTCATTTCCCATGGCTATCTGCTGTTTTGCTATCTCAAGCTCAGCCTCTGCCTTAGATGTCTTCCTTCTGTATATCTCATAAGATATAAAAAGTATAAGGATAACAATTATTCCAATCGATTCAAAAACAGTCAAAAGATGAAACCTGTACTCATTAAACAACTGGTCCAAAAGTATCATATCCCGCTCTGCTGTCATAGCATATACCCCATAAGCTCTTTTACTAATTTAAGGTTACTCTGTTGCCAGCTTCTTGACAGAAGTCATTGCATCTCTGACCGGCTTAATAGCTAAAAGGACCAGAGTAATACCTGCTTCTGCTCCGAGGTAGATTCCGTTATATACGAGTGAATAGAGAACCGGCCCGAAAAATCCGGTGAATCCGTAGTCTGATGCATACGATCCAAAGAAAATAAGTCCCGACAAAAATGCGAAGAAATATCTGCCAATAACTGCAAGAATATACCCCTTTACCAGGCCATTCTTTGAGTTATGGAAAACTCCAGAAAGTCCTAAAGCTCCGAAGGCAAGAACATAATCTACAATAGGCTGGACCGGATTAATGATATATGGCCATAATACGAGCTGAAGAATACCATAGGCTACAGAAGCTGTAATTCCAGCTCTGGTTCCGTACCAGTAACCGACAAGGGTTACAAATAGCATTGAGAAAAGTGTCAGTGAACCACCCATAGGGAATTCAAAGATTTTGATCATTGAAGTAACAGTTCCTAGTGCTATAGCTACACTTGAAAATGCAATCTGCTTCGCTGAAGCCTTTCTGCCTCTTCCTGTAAGTGCAGCCCCTATTATAAGGATTGCCAGAAGAACAGCTACTAAAAGTACATAACCTGCCATTGTAGGCATATATGATCCATCAGCTTTTGAATAAATAAAAAATATAGACATTTATTTTCCTTTCAAAAATTTTAAATTCATTATGATATTATACATTATTATTGTCAAATAATCAAAAAAAATTAATATTTCATAAAAAAAGCGGAAGACTTCTGCCTTCCGCCAAAAATATTTTATTTCTTACGTCCGAATGGACCTCTGGCTTTTTTTGACTCACTTACTGTGCCTCCACAGGCATCATCAAAACTCTTGAGTGCTGCCTTTTGAGAGGCATTAAGTGTACGTGGCACAACGACATTCAGTGTCACATAGTGGTCACCACGGACATTTTTATTACGGATAGTAGGGATACCCTTGCCACGGAGTCTGATCCTTGTACCTGGCTGTGTACCTGGCTTTACTTCGTATTCAACCTTACCATCTATAGTATTTATTACGATATTTGAGCCAAGTGCTGCCTGTGCAAATGAGATAGGAACCTCCGAATAGACATCATAGCCATTTCTGTGGAACTCATCACTTCTGGCAACTGATACCTGAACCAGGAGGTCTCCTCTAGGGCCACCATTTATGCCCGGATCTCCTTTGCCACGAAGCCTGATACTCTGTCCATCATCAATACCTGCAGGAACATCTATAACAATTCTCTTTTTCTGAGCCTTGTACCCGGTTCCATGGCAGTCAGGACATTTATCTGGAATAATCTGACCAGTACCTCCGCAGTCAGGACATACTGTCTGCTGCTGAACCATTCCAAACATTGATCTCTGTGTTGTAACGATACGTCCAGTTCCGCCGCACTTTGTACACTTTACTTTACTGGTGCCAGGCTTACATCCGCTGCCACCGCAGGTAGGACAAGGATCCTTAAGAACCAGTTCAAGCTCCTTTTCACAGCCGAACGCTGCCTCTTTGAATGAAATCCTGATAGATGCTCTGACATTTGCCCCAGGCATAGGGCCATTTGAAGCACTGCTTCTTGAACCTGTACCAAAGAAATCTCCAAATATGTCTCCAAATCCACCGAAGATGTCTCCAAAGTCCATATTGTTGAAATCAAAGCCACCGCCGCCGGCACCTCCATCAAATGCAGCATGTCCGAACTGGTCATACTGCTGACGTTTCTTTGGATCAGACAGAACGGCGTATGCTTCTGAGGCTTCCTTAAACTTCGCCTCAGCATTTTTATCCCCGGGATTCATATCGGGATGATATTTCTTTGCCAGCTTACGGTATGCCTTTTTTATGGTTTCCTCATCGGCATTCTTATCTACCCCGAGAACCTCGTAGTAGTCTCTTTTCTGTTCTGCCATTTCAAATTCCTCTTATTCTGTAAAATATTACGTGCAGATACGCACACAAGACGGCTCTCAAAAAGGTTCTTTGCCGTCTTTGTGCTATCTGCACTCAGTTTTCCTGAAGTTATACTTCTTTGAAATCGGCATCAACGACGTCATCGCCATTGTTACCACTGTTATTAGTGCTGCCCGTATTAGGCTGTGGACCTGCACCTGCTCCTGGGTTAGGACCTGCCTGAGGACCGCCCTGGGCGGCACCAGCTGCCTGAGCATTCTCATACATCTTTGAGAATACCTTCTGAGCTGACTGCTCGAGCTTCTCCTTAGCGTTCTTAAGCTCAGCTACATCGGCATCGCTCATATCCTCTGGCTTCTGGAACTTGTTAACGAGATCCTCAACAGCCTTAAGGTCTGCCTCAACTGCGCTCTTATCTCCAGCATCAAGCTTGTCGCCTACCTCATCAAGAGCCTTTCTTGTCTGAACAGCAAAAGCATCAGCATCATTTCTGGTATCGACAGCTTCCTTACGCTTCTTATCCTGAGCCTCATACTCAGCTGCTTCCTTAACAGCCTTATCGATTTCCTCATCGGACATATTACTTCCTCCGGTGATTGTGATATGCTGCTCTTTTCCTGTGCCAAGATCCTTAGCAGAAACAGTTACGATACCATTTGCATCGATATCAAAAGTAACCTCGATCTGTGGAACACCTCTTCTTGCTGGTGGGATTCCGTCGAGACGGAACTGTCCAAGTGACTTATTATCACGGGCGAACTGTCTCTCACCCTGTACAACGTTGATATCAACGGCTGTCTGGTTATCCTCTGCTGTAGAGAAGATCTGGCTCTTCTTTGTAGGGATGGTTGTGTTTCTCTCAATAAGGTGTGTAGCGATACCTCCCATGGTCTCGATAGAAAGTGTAAGAGGTGTGACATCAAGAAGAAGAACCTCTCCTGCTCCCTTATCACCAGCGAGCTTACCACCCTGGATGCAGGCACCAAGTGCAACGCACTCATCAGGGTTAAGGCTCTTTGAAGGCTCCTTGCCTGTAAGCTGTTTAACCTTTGCCTGAACAGCCGGGATACGTGTAGAACCACCAACGAGAAGTACCTTTGAAAGGTCAGCTGCTGTAAGTCCGGCATCTCTTAATGCGTTCTGTACAGGGATTGCTGTCTTTTCTACAAGGTCTGAGGTGATCTCATCGAATTTAGCTCTGGTAAGGTCTAAGTCTAAGTGCTTAGGGCCATCAGCTGTAGCTGTGATGAATGGCAGGTTGATATTAGTCGTAGTGGCGTTTGAAAGCTCCTTCTTGGCCTTCTCTGCAGCTTCCTTAATACGCTGCATAGCCATCTTATCAGTTGAAAGATCAACGCCCTCCTTAGCCTTGAATTCATCGATCATCCACTGCATTACACGGTTATCAAAATCATCACCGCCAAGATGTGTATCTCCGTTTGTAGAAAGAACTTCGATAACTCCATCACCAATCTCGATTACTGATACATCGAATGTACCACCACCAAGATCATAAACCATGATCTTCTGCTCCTGCTCATTATCAAGTCCATATGCAAGAGCTGCTGCTGTAGGCTCGTTTATGATACGCTTTACATCAAGTCCGGCAATCTTTCCGGCATCCTTTGTAGCCTGACGCTGTGCATCATTGAAGTAAGCAGGAACTGTGATAACTGCCTCTGAAACCTTCTCACCGAGATGAGCCTCAGCATCGCTCTTAAGCTTCTGAAGGATCATAGCTGAAATCTGCTGTGGTGAATATTTCTTGCCGTTGATTGTAGGGCCATCGTTTGTACCCATTTTACGCTTGATAGATGAGATGGTGTTCTCAGCGTTTGTGACTGCCTGACGCTTAGCCGGCTCACCTACCAGTCTCTGTCCGTCCTTTGTAAAAGCTACGATTGAAGGGGTAGTTCTCATGCCCTCACTGTTCTCAATAACTGTAGGCTGTCCGCCTTCCATAACAGCTACACAGCTGTTAGTTGTTCCAAGATCGATACCAATTATTTTACCCATTGTTAATTCCTCCTAAATATGACTATTGTCACTTATAATCTATATAAAAGCCTTACTGAAAATCAGTTGGCAACTTTAACCATTGCATATCTGATAACCTTATCGTTGTATGTGTAGCCCTTCTGAAGGACTTCCACAATCTCCTGCTCTCCCTTATCCTTATCATCGACATGCATCACTGCATTATGGAAATTCGGATCAAAGGTCTTGCCTAAGGCATCTATTTCCTGTACTCCGAGACCATCGAGCGCTGTCTTAAACTGCTTGTATATAGCTAAGATTCCTTTCTGGAAGGCATCATCTGTATCATCAGATACATCCGCCAACCCTCTCTCGAAATTATCGAGAACAGGAAGAAACTTCGCTATCACATCGCCTGCTCCTGCACTGTACATAGAAGCTTTTTCTTTCTCTGTACGCTTGCGGAAATTATCAAACTCGGCCATCTGCCTTAAAACCTGATCCTGAAGAGATTTGATTTTTTCATCCTTAGGATCTGTCTTTTCTTTCTTATCCTTTTTGGATTCAGGCTTTTTTTCGTTAGTCTCCTTTGACTTATCATCAGTCTTTTCTGTTCCGGCTTCTTTTGATTCAGTCTTTTCTTCTGCTTTCTTTGAAGCCTCTTCTTCAGACTTCGGTTCCTTTAACTCTTCGTCCTTCTTTTCTTTCTTTTCACTCAAAACCTTGTACCTCTACTTCTGTTTCTGCTTATCGTCTAATCTCTTCGGCTCATGCTTGGCAGGTATCCTTGATGTATTTACAATATCTGAAAGCTGAGTCTTTAAAGACTTGAGATTTTTCATAACATTTTCGTAGTCCATTCGCTTAGGACCTAAGATACCAATTGTTCCCTTGAAACCTTCACCTAAGTCATACTTGGCGGTGACAAGTGATACATCCGGCATATTCGGTATATCATCACCAATGAAAACTGAAATACCGTTTGGATTTCCCTCATCATCGGTTTCAATCTCATTTATCAGATTCTCAAGCTCTTCCTTATTCTCAAATGTAGAAATCAGGTGGCTCGCCCTATTCGCATCACTAAGTTCAGGATATTTAAAAATATTCGTAGTTCCGCTCGTATAAATCGTGCGGCCCTCGTCCTGCTCTATAGTTCCTGCGACGTTCTGCAGGACATTCTCAATGATATCTGCATATTCCCCAGCCGAGGATTTCATCTTCTGGATAAGTGCGAGGTTGATGTCGTTTACTGTAAGTCCTGAAAGATTAGTGTTCAGAAGCATGTTAAGCTTCAGGAGATCCTCGTTATTAAGTGGAGAATCGATATCAATGATACGGTTCCTGACGGCATTTCCATCCATCACTACTACTGAGAGCAGCTGGTGTTCGTTAACTGCTGAAAGCTGTACGAACTTGACTCTTACACCTGTGATAGCTGGTGCTGAGATCATCGAGGTGTACTGGGTGTTGGCTGCAAGTACATCTACGACCTGCTTCAGCATCTTCTCGAGCCTGTCTGTACGCTGCACGAGCATCTCACTTGTCGCATCCGGCGGAGGAGCTGTCTCCTTCTCGTTCATCAGCTCTGTCACATAGAAGCGGTATCCTTTATCAGAAGGAATTCTGCCTGCGGAGGTGTGCGGCTGTAATATATATCCCATCTCCTCGAGATCGCTCATCTCATTTCTGATGGTCGCTGAGCTGAGGTTTAAATCCGAGCTTTTCGAAATCGTCCTGGATCCTACCGGCTCACCAGTCTCGAGGTAATTCTTAATGATTACATCAAGGATTTTCTTCTGTCTCTCTGTAAGCTCTTTTTCCTCACTCACTGTGCTTCACCTCCTGTCTGTTTATTGTTAGCACTCAAATGATTGGAGTGCTAATATCTACTAACACATAATATACGCTTGTTCGTTCACTTTGTCAACAACTTTTTTAAAAAATAAAAATATCCGGGCGATTTCACTGTCTTCAGGATTTTTTTCTTGTAAAAATAAAAGAAACCGCTGAGACAGGTCAGCGGTTTAAAAATGCGGATAAATAATTTGATCACTCTTTAATGAATTTAGCCAGTGCGTAGTTGGAGAGGTCAAGCCCAGTGTCAGTAAGTGCAACAGTATCACCTGTCATAGTAAGGAGCTCCTCCTTCTCGAGCTCAAAAATCTCGTGGCCGTATATTTTTTCAATAGCCACACCAAAGGCTTTTTTGAATTCAGACTTCTTTATGCCGGCTGTCTGGCGGAGTCCAAGGAACATGTATTCCTCCATAGCAGCCTTTCTCGATATCTGCGTGAAAGAGCCGATAGTCGCGATATCCTCGTAACCGACCTCCTCAGGAACTATCGGCAGATGTGATGCCTCCTCTATGTACTCATACAGATCACGGATATTCGAAGTGCGCCACTCAAGTCCCATTCCACCTGTCTCCTCAGGATCTTCAGGCTCTCTAACGAGGAAGCCTGGCGGAATAAGGGATGCGGCTCCAAGGCCGACACCTAAATAAGGAACACGTCTCCAGTAGCCTAAATTATGGACACACTCCTTACCGTCTCTGGCATAGTTTGATATTTCATACCTATGGTAGCCTTTCTCCTCGAGATAGAACTGAGCCCTCTTCATAAGCTCATAGGTCTGGTCCTCATTCGGAAGAAGGACTGTATCCTCGCCTCTCTCCTGTCTTTCGGCATCTTCGTGATATTTATCATAGAATGGAGTACCCGGTTCTATAATAAGTGAATAGCATGAGATGTGTTCAGGGCGAAAAGACGTCACTTTATTTAAGGTATAGAGAAGCTTCTCAGGTGTCTGGCCTGGAAGTCCACTCATTATATCGACATTAATATTCTCGAAGCCGGCTTTTCTTAATATCTCATATGTGGACAGAAAGCGGTAAAAAGTATGAATCCTGCCAAGCATTTTAAGCTCGTCGTCATTTGCAGACTGAAGTCCAATCGATACACGGTTAATACCGACAGAACGGTAGATATTTGCAGCCTCAGCTATAACTGTGCCCGGATTTGCTTCTATAGTAATCTCAGCAAGCGGATCCAAGTCAAAATTTTCCTTTACAGTCTGCATGATTTTCACTATGTAATCAGGATTAATCCAGGTCGGTGTTCCTCCTCCTATATAAATAGATGAGACCGTTCCAAAGACTTTCTCGGAATAAAATTCAAGCTCTTTACAGAGTGAGTTCACATAGTCTCTCTGAGTAATCGGATCATGGACTCCTGAAAGGAAATCACAATAAAGACACTTTTTGGCACAGAATGGTATATGTATATAAAGTTCAAATCTTCTATAGTCTTCCATAGTTATTCGTCATCATCGAGCTTTAATACACTCATGAATGCTTCCTGAGGTATCTCGACATTGCCGACCTGCCTCATCCTCTTTTTTCCTTCCTTCTGTTTCTCTAAGAGCTTTCTCTTTCGGGTAATATCACCGCCGTAACACTTCGCTAGGACATCCTTTCTCATAGCCTTTACAGTCTCACGGGCTATTACCTTGCTGCCGATTGCTGCCTGGATTGGGATTTCAAACAGGTGTCTCGGAATATTTTCTTTTAATTTTTCACACATCTTCCTGGCCCTGTCATAGGCAGTGTCCTTAAAGACAATAAATGAAAGCGCATCGACCTTTTCTCTGTTGATAAGGATATCAAGCTTTACAAGCTCCGATCTCTGATATCCCTTTAATTCATAATCAAATGAAGCGTAACCTCTCGATCTGGACTTAAGCACATCGAAGAAATCATAGATGATTTCATTTAACGGAAGGACGTATTTTAAGACAGCTCTGGTCTCCTCAATGTATTCAAGAGAGACATACTGTCCTCTTCTTTCCTGGCATAAATCCATGATAGGTCCGATATAGTCGCTTGTGACCATGATCTCCGCGTCTACTACAGGCTCTTCCATATAGTCTATCTCCGATGGATCAGGGAGATTTGACGGATTCGTAAGCTCCATTACTGTACCGTCAGTCTTATAGACCTTATATACTACTCCTGGTGCTGTCGTTACGAGGTCAAGGTCGTATTCCCTTTCAAGTCTCTCCTGTACGACATCCAAGTGTAAGAGTCCAAGGAAGCCGCATCTGAAACCAAATCCAAGTGCCTGTGATGTCTCTGGCTCAAAAACAAGCGCTGCGTCATTTAGCTGAAGCTTCATAAGGGCATCCTTAAGCTCGGGATACTTGGCGCCATCAGCCGGGTAGATACCGCAGAAAACCATTGGCTTTACAGGACGGTAGCCAGGAAGTGGCTCTGAAGCAGGATTATCAGCTAATGTCACAGTGTCACCGACTCTGGTCTCCCTTAAATCCTTAATAGAAGCTGTGATATAGCCTACCATACCGGCAGAAAGTTCATCACAAGGGATAAACTGACCGGCACCGAAGTAGCCTACCTCAACGCACTCGAACTCTGCGCCTGTAGCCATCATTTTGATATGATCCTTAGGGCGGACTTTTCCCTCCCTGATACGTACAAATACTATAACTCCTCTGTAGGAGTCATAGAGTGAGTCAAAAATAAGAGCCTTAAGAGGCGCATTTACTTCGCCTGTAGGAGCTGGAAGCTCAGTGATTATCTGCTCTAAGACCTGTTCCACACCGACACCAGTCTTAGCAGAAATCCTTGGAGCATTTTCGCAGTCAAGTCCGATAACATCCTCAATCTCCTTTGCGACCTTATCAGGGTCAGCTGAAGGCAGATCGATTTTATTGATGACAGGGAGGACCTCAAGATCATGGTCTAAGGCCAGATAGACGTTTGCTAAGGTCTGAGCCTCAATTCCCTGAGCCGCATCGACTACAAGAACAGCACCATCACAGGCTGCAAGGGACCTCGATACCTCATAATTGAAGTCGACATGTCCTGGGGTATCAATCAGGTTAAAAATATACTCTTCTCCATCCTTTGCGTGATATATAAGTCTCACTGCCTGAGACTTAATAGTGATTCCTCTCTCACGCTCGAGGTCCATATTATCGAGGACCTGCTCCTGCATCTCCCTCTTTGTCAGAGTATGCGTCATCTCGATCATCCTGTCAGCAAGTGTGGACTTGCCGTGATCTATATGCGCAATGATACAGAAATTCCTGATATGTGACTGATCCATTCTGGTCTCCTTTGTATTATTAGGGGTTAGGGGTTAGGGAATAGTAGTATCTTATATATACCCTATACCCTATACCCTATCCATTATATCAGACAAACTTCCCCTTGACAAATCCATCTCACATCTGTATTATAGAAAAGTATGATTGCTTGGGAGAACCGTGTCAATCCAGAAGCGTCATATTCACGTGAATATCAAAGCAACGGAGGTGAATCGAATTGGCAAACATCAAATCAGCAAAGAAGAGAGTTCTTGTAAGTGCTAAGAAGGCAGAGAGAAACAAGGCTGTAAAGAGCAATGTTAAGACCGTAGTTACAAACGTCGAGAAGGCAGTAGCAAGCGGAGACAAGGCAGCAGCTGAGGCAGCATTAAAGGTTGCACAGACAGCAATCCCTAAGGCAGAGTCAAAGGGAATCCTGCATAAGAACAATGCAGCAAGAAAGGTATCACGCCTTACCAAAGCCGTTAACGCTATGGACTAAATTATAAAATAAACGCCTGTCCGGTACCGTCATTCCGGACAGGCTTATTTTTTTATAAGGTATCGTTTAAAAGCAGCTCGACTGCTATTGTATCGTCTATTTTGCCATTTTTAAAATCACACTCGAGATCAGCCGCCCTGCTTAGAAGCTCTCTCAATTCCTCTTCCTTAAATCTCTTCTGGTATGTCTCCATTTTTTTAATTATGAAATCATATGAGATACCAAGGTATTTCTTCTTATCCGCAAATGATACACCATCACGGTCCATAATCTTAAGATTATACAGCGAAGTAAGCTGCCTTTCAATAAGTGAAAGTATTCCTGGCGCACTCTCATTCTGTCTGAGCATATCGTGATAGACGTTAAAAACCTTCGCAGCATTTCTCTCTGAGATAGCGTCACTTAATTCAAAAATCTTTGTCTCAGAGGCATTAGAGCAGACAGCCTCTACATCTGCCTTTTCTATATGCTTCTTCTCCCAGCAGTAAGCCGAAAGTTTTTGATACTCAGCATCCATCAGATCCATTGAAGAGCTGCATCTCATATAGAACTCACTCCAAGCATCGCGTTTCATACGAAGGCCATCTTCGTTCAAGCGTCCGCCAATCCAACGAAAGAGCTCATTTTGATCTCCCTTTACGAATTCTTCAGCAGTTCCGTACTTATTAACAGCCTTGTAGAGCTTGTCTCTCTTGTCGACTTCACTTTCTACGAAGACGATCACAGTAGTAGAAGGAATATCCGGAATGTATTTAACCAGACTGTCCTTGTCTTTTTTATTTCCCTTGAAAAACCCGCTTTCCTCTACCAGAATCACTCTTCTCTCTGCAAAAAAGGGAAGCGTGTCACTGTCTGAAATCAGTGACGGAACATTAAAATTCTTCTCAGAAAGCAGGGTAAAATTCATATCGGATCTGTCAGTTACACCAAGGGCACTTAAGAGCTTTTCCCGGTTTTCCTTCAGGAGATAATGCTCCTTACCGAAAAGCAGATAGATATTCTTAAAAGATTTGTTTGCTATTTCATTATCAAGAGAGCGCATTACCTTCTCCGGATGCCTGACCAATAACGGCATCAATCCTGTCATCGTGGAAATTCAAAAATTCAGTCACAGCACACCATTTATCAGCCAAAGTGATAAGAAAACCCTCTTTCGTCTTTGGCATATCAGGCGTTACCGGCCACATATGGTTTGCAATCATATCTGACTGTGTAGCATCAAGCGTACCGCTGTCTTCTGCAGCCTTAAGCGAACGTTTCGGATGCTCATTCGCTGTACCTGTAGTGCCCTTAAATGAGGACCTGTCATAGATACCTACGTCGTGCCAGAGGCTTCCGCGGACGATGTCCCTCTCATTCATTTTAAAGAAGCGTGAAAGAAAAAGCATCTTCTGTGCCACATGCACGCTGTGATATCCAACTGTTGAAAAAATATGATGTCTCTGCCCCACAATTCTCTGGAATTCGGTGGATTTTAGTATATCCATTCCATACTCTTCTATAACGTGATATTCCCTGTCCTTACGTGATACCAGCTGATTCTCAGCAGAATAATCCATAAAATACCTCCCAATTAAAAACAATTATATCACGCCAAACAAAGATTTGCTATATTTTTCTCTTGCATTTTTTAAAAAATCAGTGCATAATTAACTCATTATTCGCAGCACATAAATCTATGCTTACGAGAGGGAGAGTTATGTATAAGAGGCCAGCTCTGATAGCGGCAGTCTCAGCACTGTCAGCAGTCTGTACAGTTCTATACGGTTACTACATACTTATCGCAGTACCGTTCTGTCTTATTCCGGTTATTTTTTACAGAAGAAAAAGTAAACAAGCGCTGATCCTGCTCGTCTCAGTTTTTGTGACCTTTGCAGCAGGCTTCATCTCTGCAGCTTCAGCTGTAAAAGCGTACGAGGACGCAGGTAAGCAGATACTTTCTTCAGAAAATATAACGCTCCTCGGCAGAGTATGTCGTAAAGAGAGAACAGATTACGGAACGAAGCTTACCGTAAATCTTCTTGGAGAAAGACATCTCCGGGTGTCTGTTCTATCAGATAAAGAACCAGACCTTGGCTCCATCGTGCGGATAACAGGAAATCCAGAAGCTCCTGAGGTATTAAGAAATCCAGGCTGCTTTGATGAAGCCTCTTACTATAAATCACTTTCTATAGTTTCAGAAATAAAGGACGCAGAAATAGAACCTGCTGGCATTAAGATTTTTATAATAAAAAGAGCCTATTATCAGATTTTGGATGTTCTATACCGCCTGAAGTACAGGATGCAGGACGTATTTACATCAGCTCTTCCAGGTGAGGAAGGGGCTCTTCTTGCAGCGCTCTGCATCGGAACCAAGAGCCTCTTAGACCCAGAGGTAAAGGAGATGTTTCAGAATGCAGGAATCAGTCACATCCTCGCTGTCTCAGGACTTCATATATCTATTGCCGGCGCCTTTATCTATAAGCTCCTAAAGAGGCTTAAATGCAAGGTCACGACCTCAGCAGTCCTTTCGCTTATTTTTGTATTCTTTTATTCCATAACTATCTCCGATTCGGTCTCCGCTAAAAGAGCCCTTCTTATGTATGCCGTTATTATGATTTCAAAAATCATCGGTGACGGCTGCGATATCATAACATCTTTATCCTTAGTCTGTATAATTTTAACGATCTTAGATCCTCTCTCAGTTATGCAGACAGCCTTCACCCTGTCATTTGGAGCTGTGTTTATGCTGGCTATGACTGCCAGTCCTGCCACAGAGTGCTACCACTCGTACTGCGTCCTGAAATGGGAGAATACCCACAAGGAGATCAAGGGAAACAGGTTCAAGCCAACCGCTGTTAATGATTTGATTTCCTCTCTTGTGTTTTCATTTTTCATACAGATATCGATGGCTGCATTAACCGCTAAGTATTTCTACAGCCTGCCTATGCTCTCATGCGTCTTAAATGTCCTGATACTGCCTCTTCTGCCGTTTGCTCTTTTCCTTGGACTTTTGGGAGGACTCTTAGGAACAATCTTTTTACCAATAGCTGAGGTTATGCTTTTCCCCTGCCATCTGATTCTCTACTGGTACGAGCTCTCCTCATCTGCATATTCTTCTCTTCCGCTCACAAATATCGTAACAGGCGCAGTTACACCTGTTAAGGTCATTCTATGTCTATTTGCAGCCTGCGCGATGGCGTTTATTTTTAAAAGACAGAGCCGTAAAATGTTTGAGAGGCGTTTCACCAGGATTCCATGGAAGAAAAATCTCGTGTTCCCGCTTTTTGGAAGCAGGAAAGCCTCTTTTGCTGTCGCAGCTCTCTCTGCCTCAATCTTACTAATACTGTCTATCCCGGTTCATCGCGATGGAACTGCGATGCTCGATGTCGGACAGGGAGACGGGATTCTAATGACTACGGCAGATGGCAAAGCCTTTATGATAGACGGAGGAAGTACGACCGACAGCTCGGTTGCAAAAAATGTGATCCTGCCCTCTCTTAAATACCGTTGTATAAGCTCTGTTGAAGGCTGGTTTATAACGCATATGGATGACGATCACGTAAACGGGCTTATACAGCTCTTGGAGAAAAATTACCCGGTAAATACAGTCTATCTCTCAAAGCATGTAGAACGCGATGAAAAGCTTGAAAGGCTTAAAAATCTCTGTGAGCTTAACAGGACAAAAATCACATATCTTGAAAATGCTGATACCCTGTCATGTAAGTATTTTACAGTGGAGACCATTTTCCCGGATAAGAGGTCTGACTTTAGTGGAGCTAATGAAAACAGTCTTGTAACTATTTTTACAATAGAGCCTGATTCAGGGCACGCAGTTAAGCTTATAGAAACTGGTGACATCGGTGAGGAGCAGGAACGCTATATCCTAGAACACTACAGGCGCAAAATAAAAAAGAGCTCCGCAGGCGAAACCCTTATTCTTAAGTCTGCCCATCACGGCAGTAATTATTCAAACTGCAGCGAATGGCTTAAAACTATAAACCCAGATTTTATTATTATCTCTGCTGGGAAAAATAACCGCTACGGCCATCCTGGAAGAGATACGGTAAATCGGATAAACGAACTTGGCATAAAATCATTCTGCACTATAGATACAGGTCAGATTCAGATAAAGAATGGGAAGGCTGTTCCTATTATTCCTCAGAAATGACCAGGTTCATGTTTGGACTGTAGGTACTGTTGTCGTTTTCATCATTAATGACAGTTGCGTCATTTCCTGTACCGATGATTATCTGAACCCTGTTTATCGCATCGAGCTCACAGAGTGAGTCTACAATAGAGTAAATTCTAAGCTGCTCTGAGACATTGCCACCGGCATTATCAAGTGTAGAATCGAGATTTACATAGCAGATTCCGTCATTAACACTTACAGAGAGAACTTTAACAGAGGAAGGCAGGGTCACATCGGCGTTCTTGTCATCAGGCTTCTTTGAAAGCTGGCTGATCACCGCCTGTGCAATCGGCACATTCTCATTTACATGTGCCTCTCTGGTCTCCTTTAAGAGTCCACTTCCATCCACAGCCGGGCAGTAAAGAGTAAGCGAAACAGATTTGGTCGAATCCTGCTCGAAATCAAAATCGTCGACAAAGGAATCTGCCGTCATTGCACCAATCGCATTGCCCTCGCTGTCTAAAAGTGACTCGTTTACTATTCGAAAAGTAACCGAACTCACATCAGGCAGCTGGACAAGTGTCTTTACTACAGCTGCCCTAAGAAGTGCCTCCTGAACCTTACTGAGTGTCTCATAGTCTCTCGAAAATGAAATCATAAGCTGTCCGCCTTTAAGGGAAAAATTTCTTATCGTAATCTGCTCAGGGATAGGATTTGTATAGTTCTTGTCAGATTTGGCAGTTGAAAGCTCCGTAAGCAGATTCCTGATTTTCTGGTGAGTATTGTCACCCTTGACAGTTTCAGAGACTGGATAGAGTGAAGTCTTGAGCTGATTTAAGTAGTAAACGTTTATTTTTCCTTTCGCGGAAGTCTTCTTAGCGCTCTTACTTCCGCATGATATTAATGATAGAACAAGGAGCATACAAAGCAGTACGCAGCCTGTTTTTTTAAGAAAATGCTTTATCATGACTGCTCCTTTATATAGATGAGCGGGATTCTGACATCAAAGGTCGTTCCCTCTCCAACTACTGAATGTACTTTTATCTCACCGTGATGCATGTCGATAGCATTTTTCGTTATTGAAAGACCGAGGCCGGTTCCTCCGATTTCCCTCGAATGTGATTTATCGACACGGTAGAATCTCTCAAAAATCCTGTCTAAGGAATCGGCAGGGATTCCCATACCACTGTCCTCGACACTGATATAGAAATACTGATGATCAGCGTTTAATGATACGTGGACGTAGCCGCCCTCCTTATTGTATTTGATGCCGTTTTCAATCAGGTTCATTATAGCAAGCGAGAGCTTTACCTCATCGACCTCGGCATTTACAGGTCTGAAGCTTTCGAGCACGAGCTCGACCTTCTGCTTTTCTGCGATAGGTCCAAGTCTCTTTAAAAGGGATTCGAGCATCTCGTTTATATTCTTCGACTCGATGTTCATCGTAGCACCGGATTTGTCCATACGAACAAGGGAAAGCAGGTCATTTATGATCTTTGTCTCCCTGTCTATCTCATGGGTGATATCCTGCATGAAATCCTGATACAGTTCGATTGCTGCACCGTCACCCATAGAATTTAGAGAATCCGCGAGCACCTTCATCGATGTAAGAGGAGTCTTAAGCTCATGAGACACGTTTGATACGAATTCCTGTCTCGACTCATCTATATCACGCATCTTCTGCATGACCTCGTTGAAATTATCGGAGATCTGTTCTGTCTCTGTATAGTTATCAACCTTTACCTCTTTATGAGTATCCTGAGATGACAGGATTAGGTCCGCAAGCTTCTCAAATGGATTAGTGAAGTGGTCTGAGAAAAATACCGCGATAAGAACTATTACAACAATCAAAACTAAGAGTATGTACGTATACAGGTTTCTGAAAAAGGTGATATTCTGCTCTAAGGTATCT
Organism: uncultured Lachnospiraceae bacterium; assembly: GCA_900316165.1. Taxonomy (GTDB): domain Bacteria; phylum Bacillota; class Clostridia; order Lachnospirales; family Lachnospiraceae; genus Weimeria. Next base: position 99,537 of record ONBW01000006.1, read on the forward strand.
GTGGATTTTGTGATAAGGATAACGCCCTCGACTGTATTTGACTTATCAGACGCTGTGATAGGAACAGTCAGTATAAGACACTTGCTTACATTATCATAAACGCTGGTCCTCTCGCCCTTAAGACTTTTTATGACATTCTCCCAGACAAAGGTCTTTCCATCGCTTAAGTCGTAAGTATCCTTTACGACGCGGAGAGTATTATCAATAATAATGATTCGTCCGGAATAGATATTACCTAAAGCCTTAAGCTGGGTATTTATCGTATCGATATCTGTATCCTTTAAGTACCCTGTCGAAATGATCTGATCGTTTAGAAGCTGGGCCTGGCTTGTCATTGAAATAGTATCATTACTTAAAGCCCTGTTCTGATAAAAGGACAAGAAAATGCCCCCGATAACACAACCAGGGACAAATCCTAAAATGATAAAGGCCACCAGCAGAACGGTCTTTAAACTATGCAGTTTTTTAAAAAATGAAAACCTCTGCTTCATCTGCCTGATCCATAATTATTTCTGATAAAAGTAACCCATGCCCCACTTGGTATGTATATAACGTGGCTCACTTGGGTTCGGTTCTATTTTTTCACGAAGACGTCTGATGTGTACGTCAACCGTTCTGGCATCACCTGGGAAATCAGCGCCCCAGACTTCCTTTAACAGGGCATCCCTGCTGTAGACCTTGCCAGGATGATTTACGAGAAGAAGCATCATCTCAAACTCCTTGGATGTGAGGTTATACTCCTTATCCTTTATATAGATACGGCGGCTCGCTGTATCTATACGGATATCGCCACTTGTAATCACATCGGTGTCAGGCTTTTCCTCAGGCTTAGATCTGCGGAGCACGGCCTTGATTCTAGCCTTAACCTCAAGAATATTAAACGGCTTCGTGATATAGTCATCTGCACCATACTCGAGTCCCATGATTTTGTCCATATCATCGCCCTTTGCGGTGAGCATCATAATAGGGACATCGGACTTTTCTCTGACACGCTGACATACCTCATAGCCATCGAGCTTAGGAAGCATCAGATCAAGCAGAATCATATCGTAGTTATTGGATAAGGCCTTTTCTACAGCCTCCTCTCCATCATACGCTGTATCTACTTCCATTCCGTCCTGCTCTAATGCAAACTTTATTCCTTTAACAATAATCTTCTCGTCGTCAACTACCAGAATCCGTGCCATTTTTCCTTAAACCGTTATTTTGTCCTTTATCCTCTGGTAAGTGGAGTCTCCTATCCCACTTACATTTGTAATATCCTCTGTCTTTTTAAACGGGCCGTTTTCCTCGCGGTAAGCTATGATCGCAGCCGCTCTAGATGGACCTATGCCACTTATCGTAGTAAGAGTATCCTGATCAGCCCTGTTTATATCGACTTTTCCATCAGCCTTTGTCCCGCTCTCCTCTGCAGTCTTTTTCTGCTCTTTAAGCTCCTTTTTGGTAAGTACAGTAAGCTTCTGTCCATCAGTCAAAAGCTCTGCGAGGTTGAGCTCTGAGTCCGCAGCGTCCTCTTTAAGGCCACCTGCTTTCTCGACCAAAAGAAAGACTCTCGAATCAGCCGGGAGCTTATAGACTCCTGGCTTTTTTACAGCTCCATCTATCTGAACGTAGATCAGATCTGTGTCCTGCTCTTCGCCTTCAATTACACCATCTGACTCGGTCTTAGCTGTTTTGGTTTCCAGATAAGAAGTGTTACCACAGCCACAAAAAGACATAGAAAATAGAAGGAGCAGAAGAAAAATTAACTTTCTCATAAGCATCTCCTGTAAAAACATGGAGATAACTGCACTGCACCTTCTATTCTAAAGGAAACTATTTATTTTTACAAGCTAAAATTTTTATGAAAAGCTGTCCAAAACTTCTGTGAGTTTCCTCTCCATCTCGTCAAACCCGCTCTTTTCCATAACAAGCGGCGGCAGGAAACGAATCAGGTTTCCTTCGGCTGACAATAAAACAAGTCCGTTATTTAAAGCTTTGTTCAATATCTGACCAACCGGAATGCTCTCGTCGATTATAAGTCCCTGCATGAAGCCTAAGCCTCTGTGTCCATGGACGAATGGATATTTCTCTGTAAGCTTATCAAGAATTCCCTCGAAGTAAGGTGTTAGCTCCTTTACATGATCAGAAAGATGTCTATTCTGGATGATGTCAAGAGATTTAGATACAGCTGCAAGAACGAATGGATTTCCACCGTAGGTGCTGCCGTGGTCTCCCGGCTCAAGAGAATTCTCTGCCACCTCATTTGTTACAAGGAAGGCTCCTACCGGAACACCGCCGCCAAGAGCTTTGGCGGTAGTAAGGATATCAGGCTTTATTCTATACTGCTCAAATGCATAGTTTGAACCAGTTCTTCCAAGTCCACACTGAATCTCATCGATTATAAGTAAAAGGCCGTTGTCATCACAGAGCTTTCTTAAGCCCTGCATGAATTCCTTTGTGGCAGGAGTTACACCACCCTCACCCTGAACAGTCTCAGTGATTATAGCGCAGGTATTTTTATCGATCTGCTTTGCCACACTGTCTAAGTCATTAAAGGTCGCAAACTCTGCTCCATCCATCAGAGGATAGAAAGGTTCCCTGTAGTGCTCGGTTCCTGTAACAGAAACGGCACCGACAGTTCTTCCGTGGAAGCTGTGGTTCATCGCGATTATCTCGTAATTTCCCTTGCCGTGCTTTTTATATGCGTACTTCTTTGCTGTCTTAAGGGCACCCTCGATGGCCTCTGCACCAGAGTTCGTAAAGAATACTTTGTCCATTCCGCTGATTTTGCAGATCTTCTCAGCTGCATCAAGAAGCGGCTCATGGTAGAAGAGGTTTGAGGTGTGGAGGATTTTATCTATCTGAGCCTTAAGCGTATCGGTATACTCCTTGTCATTATATCCAAAGGCCATAACGCCGATTCCGCTGCCGAAGTCTAAGTATTTCTTTCCATCTGTATCGTAGAGATATACGCCTTCTCCTCTTTCAAAAATAACCGGAAAACGGTTATAAACATGGATCAGATGTTCATCGGCTTTTTTTATAAAATCAGTTTTGTTCATCGTATCTTTCCTCGTCATCTGAAATAATAGCAGTTCCAATACCTTTGTTGGTAAAAATCTCAAGCAGCAGGCAGTGCTCAATTCGGCCGTCGAGAATATGGACTCTGTGAACTCCGTTGTCGATTGCACTTATGCAGCTTTTAACCTTTGGAAGCATTCCGCCGGCTACTGTTCCGTCCTCGATAAGCCCCTTTGCCTCGGTTACCGAAAGTTCAGAAATAAGTGAGGTTGGATCGTCCTTATCCTTTAAGACTCCAGGAGTATCTGTAAGGAAGGCGAGCTTATCAGCCTTTAGTGCCTCAGCTATAGCTGTCGCAGCGTCGTCTGCGTTGATATTATAGGTGTTGAAATCGTCGTCCATTCCTATAGGGCAGACGATTGGAAGAAAGTCTCTGTCTAACAGGTCGTAAAGTATTTTGGTATCGACCTTTTTTACATCTCCTACGAATCCAATGTCTTCACCGTTAGAATACTTCTTCTCGACGTTTAAGAGGTTTCCGTCCTTTCCGCTGATGCCGCAGGCCTTGACACCAAGGCTTTCAACCATGGTTACAAGAGACTTGTTGACCTTATTGAGGACCATCTCTGCTATATCCATTGTCGGCTGATCTGTGACACGAAGTCCGTTTACAAATCTAGGCTCCATTCCTGCTCTCTTAACCCAGGTCGAGATTTCCTTTCCGCCGCCATGGACGATAATAGGCTTGAAGCCTACGAGCTTTAACAGGGTCACATCCTGGATGACCTGTTTCTTTAAGTGGTCGTCAAGCATAGCCGAGCCACCGTACTTGATGACTATGATTTTTCTATTGAATCTCTGGATGTATGGCAGTGCCTCGATAAGGATCTCAGCCTTTTTCATGACTGTCTGCATCTCTTCTTTTCTCATTATCATTTTGAAATTCTCCTATTATGACCTATAGTCCGCGTTTATTTTTACATAATCGTAGGTGAGGTCGCAGCCCCAGGCTGTGGCTTCGGCAGTTCCCTGCTTCATATCGCAGATGCAGGTGACCTTCTCTGAAGATAAGACCTTTGTGGCCTCGTCTTCACTGTAATCAGTGGCGATTCCGTCCTTTACTAAGATTATCTGTCCGTTCTCACTTTCAACAGTTATATCAACTTTTTCAGGGTCGAAGTCAGCTCCTGAGTATCCTAAGGCACAGAGGATTCTGCCCCAGTTCGCGTCGTGTCCGAAGATTGCTGCCTTTGTCAGATTTGAAGTAATAACTGACTTCGCAAATGTCTTGGCCTCAGCCTTGTCTCTGCAGTGGATAGCCTTTACCTCGAAAAGAGCTGTCGCGCCCTCGCCGTCACCAGCCATCTTCATAGCAATCTCTCTTGCCACATAGAAAAGTCCATCTGTAAATGCCTTATAGTCATCGTCTTCTGCTGCAATCTCTTTGTTTCCGGCCTCACCGTTTGCAAGGACTACGCAGGTATCGTTTGTAGAGGTGTCGCCGTCTACCGAAATCATATTAAAAGTATCACAGACTATTGATGAAAGTGCCTGCTGTAAAAGCTGCTTCTTTATAGCTGCATCAGTTGTGATAAAGCAGAGCATCGTACACATATCAGGGTGAATCATGCCGCTGCCCTTAGCCATGGCGCCGATCGTTACAGTAGTTCCGTCACTCATCGGGATTTCTACAGCAATCTGCTTTGGCTTGGTATCCGTGGTCATGATAGCCTTTGCAGCATCAAGACCAGCCTCCTCTGTGTCTGAAAGCTTTCCAGACAGTGCCTTAACGCCAGCTTTTACTTTTTCAATAGGGAGCTGCATTCCGATTACACCAGTCGAGCCGACGAGAGTTGAATTATCCTCGAAGCCTAAGGCTGCCTCAGCTGATTTTGCCGTTTCGTTGCAATAGAAGAAACCTTCTTCTCCGGTGCAGGCATTTGCTATGCCGGCATTAACGACTACGGTGTGGATGCCCTTTGACTCCTCGATAACCTTCTTATCGAAAAGTACAGGAGCTGCCTTTACGACATTCCTTGTAAAAGTACCCGCTGCCACGCATGGACTCTTACTTACTATCATAGCCATATCGTCTCTGCCGGTGTACTTGATACCGGCAGCTGTATTTGCTGCCTCAAAACCCTTTGGCGATGTAACGCCGCCTGAAATAACCTTCATCTGATTCCTTTCTATTTGTTGAAGTTCGTTATATTTTTCTCATTGAGATAAAAATCATAGACGTTGAAGTCGACCCGCTCTTTCCAGCCTTCCCCCTGCCAGAAGCTGTTTCCGACTGAATTGTCTTTAAAAGCTACTAATGAAATTTTATTCACCTTTGCCTTATGCAGTCTCTTCATGCAGAAGACTGTCATTGCCTTTCCGATTCCCTGTCTTCGTCTGTCTTCTCTCACGCAGACATGGTAAAAACAGGCGGTTCTGCCATCGTGTCCGCAGAGGATACTACCTATAATATCGTCTCCATCTACAGCCACCACTGAAAAACCTGGATTCCTGTCAAGAAAAGCCTCTACTCCCTCCTTCGAATCATCTATAGACCTGATGCCAAAACCGTGGATAGACATCCATAGAGCATGGACCTTTTCAAAGTCTTCAATTGTCATTTCTCTTAAACTAACCATAAAACCTCTGGTGATATATCATGAGATCAGCTTAAAATCAGCTTCTCAGACACCATAATATAGATTTATGAGCGTTTCGCGCTCACAAATAATAATCATAGCACAAATACGCTTTATTTGCGATATTTTTTACATGTGCATAATAATACATCTTTAGATTTGAAAAATCAAGATTTATTTTGATTATTTATTCATAAATTTGTCAATAAAATGTATAAATTTACACTTGAAGTCTGACGTGATTAAGTGTAATATAATGTAGTTGGTAAATTTTTATACGAAAGGATTTTTTAAATGGCAAACGATAAGGTTGTACTCGCCTACTCAGGCGGACTTGACACCACGGCTATCATCCCATGGCTCAAGGAGAATTATGGATACGATGTAATCTGCTGCTGCGTTGACTGCGGTCAGGAGGAGGAGCTCGACGGACTTGAGGAGCGTGCAAAGCTTTCAGGAGCCAGCAAGCTCTATATCGAGGATATCACAGACGACTTCGCTGAAAACTACATCATGCCTTGTGTAATGGCTGACGCTGTTTACGAGGATAAGTACCTGCTTGGTACATCAATGGCCCGCCCAGGCATCGCAAAGAAGCTCGTTGAGGTAGCCAGAAAAGAGAATGCTGTCGCTATCTGCCACGGTGCTACCGGAAAGGGTAACGACCAGATCAGATTCGAGCTCTCTATCAAGGCTTTAGCTCCTGATATCAAAATCATCGCTCCATGGCGTGATGACAAGTGGAAGCTCCAGTCCCGTCAGGACGAGATAGACTATGCAAAGGCACATGGAATCAATCTTCCATTCTCAGTTGACCAGTCATATTCACGTGACAGAAACCTCTGGCACATAAGCCACGAGGGACTTGAGCTCGAGGATCCTTCAAACGAGCCTAACTATGATCATCTGCTCGTTCTTTCAAACACACCTCAGAAGGCTCCGGACGAGGGTGAGTTCGTAACAATGACCTTTGAGTCTGGTGTACCTACTTCCATCAACGGAAAGAAAATGAAAGTCGCAGATATCATTCGTGAGCTCAACCGTCTCGGCGGAAAGCACGGCATCGGTATTATAGATATCGTAGAGAACCGTGTAGTTGGAATGAAGAGCCGTGGCGTCTATGAGACTCCTGGTGGAACTATCCTCTGCGAGGCTCACAAGCAGCTCGAGGAGCTCTGCCTCGACCGTGATACCATGGACTTCAAGAAGGACGTTGCCAACCGTATGGCACAGCTTGTTTACGAAGGCAAGTGGTACACTCCTACTATGGAAGGTCTTATCGCTTTCACTAAGACTGTTCAGAAACCTGTAACCGGTGAAGTTCGTTTCGAGCTCTATAAAGGAAACATCATCAAGGCCGGCACCACCTCTCCGTATTCTCTCTACAATGAGTCTCTTGCAAGCTTCACTACTGGTGACCTCTATGATCATCACGATGCTCAGGGCTTCATTACCCTCTTCGGTCTGCCTATGAAGGTTAGAGCTATGAAGATGCGCGAAGTTGAGGAGAAAGAAAAATCGAATAACCAATGACCATATTAAAAGCTGCCACAGATGATGGCTCACTAGGTCACGTTTTTCTGTTCGCTCGCGCGCGCTGATTAGCGGCCCTCTGACAAAACGCACAGAATTGCTTTTATAAAAATTGCTGACGCAATTTTTTAAGCAATTCTGTTTGAACGGTTGTCACCCGGGCCGCAGCTAGCGCGCTCGTTCACGACGAAAAACGCAACAATCGTTCGCCATTCATCTGTGGCAGCTTCTATAAGCCAAAAATATCCCACGCGATTAAGCGTGGGATTTCTTTTTAGATCAATTCTTTTTTTATTCGATTCATCTCATAGGGTGTGTTCTGATATACGTAGTAGTTGAGCCAGTTCGTATAGAGAGTGTTTGCGTGGCCTCTCCACTGAAGGAGTGGCTTTTTGTTTATGTCGTTATTTGGGTAATAATTAACCGGCATGTCGATTTTGATACCCTTTGCCAGGTCGCGCTTATACTCCTTGTCGAGTGTCATGCGGTCGTACTCCGGGTGGCCCATGCAGTAGATCTCGCTGCCGTCACAGGTCGTGCAGAGGAAGATTCCAGCCTCTCTCGATTCTGCGAGGATAATGAAGTTATCATTTTTCCTTACAGCCTCGTCATCCACCTCGGTATTTCTCGAATGCGGAGCCCAGAAGATATCGTCAAAACCACGTACAAGAGGCACTTTTCTGTGTAAGACTCTGTGCGGGAAGACACCAAAGAGCTTCTTAGGCAGAGTAACCTTAGGTACTCCGTAGTAATAATACATAGCTGCCTGAGCGCCCCAGCATAAAAACATCGTACTCGTCACATTCTGCTTCGCCCAGTCGAGGATTTGCGTGAATTCTTCCCAGTAATCGACCTCCTCAAACGGCATCAGTTCTACAGGAGCACCTGTCACGATAAGGCCGTCAAGAGTCCGATCCTTAATATCATCGTAGGTCTCGTAGAATTTATTCAGATGGCTCTTTGAGGTATGGGTAGCCATGTGTGACTTCGTACAGAGAAAAGTAACATCTATCTGAAGAGGAGTATTAGAAAGCGAACGAAGCAGTGCCAGCTCAGTGTCCTCTTTTAAAGGCATCAGATTTAAAATACCGATTTCAATAGGTCTGATATCCTGGTGCATGGCTCTGTTCTCATCCATCAGAAAGATATTTTCCTTCTCGAGTATTTCATTTACTGGCATATCTGCCGGTGTTCTGATTGGCATAGTAAAAAGCTCCTTCCTTTATTTTTATATATCTTCACACTCTCTTTTTATTTTTTCAATATTCAAAAATTAAAATCTGTTTTACTTCCCTATCATCTCGAGAAGGTCTGCCTCGCTAATGACAGGTATTCCAAGCTCCTGCGCTTTGGTAAGCTTACTTCCTGCGGCCTCTCCTGCCACGAGGTAATTGGTCTTTTTGCTGACTGAGCCGGTGCACTTGCCACCATTTTTTTCTATAAGCTCTTTTACCTCAGTACGCCCAAGTGTAGGAAGCGTTCCTGTGACTACTATCGTAAGTCCTTCTAAGGCCGTTCCCTTCTCAGCTGGTGCCTCTTCCATCACAAGGCCTTCACTCTTTAACTCCTCTATAAGCCTTTTAGTATCGTCCTGTGCGAAAAATAAAACGATATCCTCTGCAATCGTCTCACCGACGTCAGGTATCTGTGTAAGGTCCTCCTTTGAAGCAGCTTCCACTGCCTCGATTGAGTGATACTTATCTATAAGAGTCTGCGCAGTTCTTCCACCCACATTTCTGATACCTAATGCTGTAAGAAGCCTTACAGGTCCCTGCTGCTTCGAGGCCTCAATTGCCGCAAGAATCTTGTCAGTATTTTTCTCCCGGCCTATGATTCCGTCTGATACAAGCTCATCACGCTTTAAGTGAAGTCTGTATATATCTGTAAAGCTCTTCAGGTAACCCGCGTCTATCAGGTTTTTAATCTGCTTTTCACCTAAGCCCGCTATATCCATGCAGCCCCTTGATGTGAAATAGCTTAGAGTGCGCACGAGCTGTGACGGGCAGGACGGATTTACGCAGTAATAATCGGCTGTATCCTCTTCCTTTACAAGCTCTGAGCCGCAGACCGGGCATTTTTCACCTACATGAAAAATAACCTCAGGATCCTTTACTGTCCCGCTGATTTTTGGAATTATGTCTCCTGATTTTTTAAGCAGATATACTCCTCCCAGACCAATCCTGTTCTCATTTATGTAGTCCTGATTGTGAAGAGTTACCCTCGAGACATTGGTTCCGTTGAGGCGCACCGGCTTTCCTGTATTAACATCGGAGATATGGCCGATAAAACCTATTTTTCCAGTGCGGCCAACAGTCTCCTCGATTTCATCCATCCTGACCTGCTTTTCCTCAGGCGGATACTTAAACGCTATGTGTCCTGCGCTGTACTTTGCACCAGCTGGGAAGTCAGCTCTGTAAGCTACCTGATCTATTTTTACAACAGCGCCGTCTATATCAAACGGAAGTCCGTCTCGGGTAGAGCCGATTTCCTCAATGGCTGCCACAACCTCATCTGCGCTCCCGCATCTTCTGTGAAAAACGACCGGAACGCCCTTGTCAGAAAGCACCTTAAGGGCTCCCGTCTGTGAAGCCATAAAGTCAGCCGGCCCATCCTGCACGTTAAAAATAAACATACGTAGTCCGCGCTGCTTCGTTATTTTTGGATCAAGCTGTCTCAAAGTTCCCGCAGCCAGGTTTCTCGGATTAGCTGCTGGCTTTTTCCCAAGCTCCTCCATCTCATCATTGTACTTAAAGAAATCCTCGTGGCTCATATATACCTCGCCACGAAGCTCCAGGTATTCAAATGGAAGCTCTATTACTTCCTTAACGTCAGGAATAACCCTTGCGTTAAGTGTAACGTCCTCACCTATATGGCCATCACCTCTGGTCTCGGCTAGAGTCAGGTGCAGAAAGCCATCGGCATCGCTGTGCTGGTATCGGAGAGTCATGGAGAGACCGTCTATTTTTCTCTCGACTGAAAAGACAGCATCCTTATGAAGCGACTGGACCTTTGCGACATAGGCTCTTACATCAGAGATATCAAAGACATCCTCGATAGAAAGCATTGGAACCCTGTGTACGACCTTGACTCCAGCCTCACGCTTTGCGCTTCCGCCGATCTTCTGGGACGGGGAATCAGGTGTAACCCACTCTGGATGCTCCTTCTCAGCTGCCTTAAGCTGACTCATCAGCTGGTCGTACTCGTAGTCACTGATCTCATTCGTATTCTTATTGTAATAGAGGTCCATGTGATAATTAATTTTTTCACACAGAGCCTTATAATCTTCGTAGTTCATCTGCATTAAGCTCCCTGTATTCGCCTTCATTCAGCTCAAGGCTTTTAAGTGTAAGTCCTGAGATTCTGATTCTTTCGAGGTCCTTCACCTCGTAGTCCAAGGCAGCACACATTCGTCTGATCTGCCTGTTTAGTCCCTGATGCAGTACAATTGAAAATGCATCGTATTTGATTTTTCTGACCTGACAGGGCCTTGTCTTCTTTTTCAGGTCAGTGAGATAAATACCAGCCGACATCTTTTTTACGAAGTCAGCTGTAACCTCCTTATCGACTGTTACTACATACTCCTTATCGTGATTGTATCTCGCACTAGTGAGCCTATTCATCAGCTCTCCGTCATTTGTAAGAAGTATAAGTCCTCTCGAATCCTTGTCGAGCCTTCCGACAGGATAGATACGTATCGGATAACCTATAGCATCTACGATGTTATTTTTTTCTTTTTTCTCTGCGGTGCAGACAATACCACGCGGCTTGTTAAAGGCAAGAACAACGCGGGTATTCTCTAGATGAACACTCTTACCGTCAACTCTTACATCCATCTCAGACGTAACCTTGTCTCCTGGAGAAAGTACCCTTCCATCTGCCGTAATCCTGCCTTCTTCAAGGAGCTTGTCGGCTGCTCTTCTCGAACAGTAACCGCACTCTGACAGGTATTTGTTTATTCTTATCTCTTCCATAGTTGTTTTAAAAAAGGGGCTGTGAAAAATCACAGCTCCTTATTTTACTTTAAGAATTCTGTCTTAACGTAACCCTTCTTGTGATGATACTGTATCTTCGTCCAGCCGTCATCTCTGTTCTTTATGACAAGGATTTTATCTCCCTTATATGCCAGGTTAATACGCTTAACTGAGGTAGAAGGCTTCTTACGAACATTTACAGTATCTTTTAAGACAAGCTTCTTTCCCTCTGTTGGACCTGACGAAGCTGAAGTGCTCTTGCTCTTATCAGATGAGGAAGAACTGCTGCTCTTATCTGATGATGAAGAGGAAGATGACACCTTCTTTAAATACATCTTTCTGATGTATCCTGTCTTTCCCTTGTAGGAAACTTTGAGCCATTTGCCCTTGGTGCTTATCTTCGTAACCTTTGTTCCCTTGCTTAAGGTCTTTATGATATCAGAATTGACTGAAGCCTTTTTCCTGAGGTTCGTCTTTGTCGTAGTCTTATAGATAGTCTTCGATGAGGTGCTGCTGGTATCTGTGCTGTCAGAAGACTTTGTGCTGTCAGCCTTTGCTTTTTCAGCTGCTGCCTTCTTCTCCTCAGCGGCCTTCTTTGCAGCGGCTGCCTTGGCATCCTTTCTGTACTGAGTCTGCCAGGACTTAACCTTTGAAGGGTAAGTCTTACTCATGAATTTATCAAAGTCTTTGTCAGAAAGAGAAATCTCGTTGTATTCTTTCTGTACCTCTGTCTGGAGATCAACGACGTCCTTCTGTTCCTCAAACGAAGCTATAGCAGATACTACAGCCGGATCCATAGCGTTCTCTTTATTCGTCTGGTTGAAAGAACTGTAGAGGTTATTGATGTGAAGAGCACCTGAATCATCTGTTTCTACGTAGAAGAAATCAAGTCCAGGAGCTGCAGACTTTATACCCTTGAAATGCATCTGTACATATACAGACACAAGCTTTGAGCCATCAGTTACTCCGTCCTTAGTGTAAATCTCTTTTATCTCATATGAGTCTAAGAGCTTTGACATGAACTTGATATAGCTCTTTTCCATATCGGATACAGGGGAAGCGACCTTTTCTAACGCATCTGTATCTCCTTCAGCATATTCTTTATAGTATTCGGTAAGCAGGCTGTGAATGTCAGAACCCTCTTCTTCCTTTTTATAAGAGGTTGAAGATTTAGAATCTGCTTTAGACGAAGATGAACCAGAAGCCGAATTGGAATCAGAATCATCCAGGATAAAAGGCCGGGTCTTAACTACAGCATCTCCTGATGAAGAAGTACCACCAGAAGAATTCGACTTAGCGTTACTTCCGGCAAGAGCTCCAATGATAATAACAGCAATTACTGCAACGATAATAGCTTCTATGTGCTTTTTATTTTTTAAAAAATCTAATACTTTATATAAATATTCCATGATATCACCTGTAAAAATAGTCCCCTCTAAAGTGTAGACGATGGGATTCGAACCCACGGCCTTCAGAGTCGGAGTCTGACGCGCTATCCAGCTGCGCTACGCCTACAGTCGGTATTTTTAAAAATGCCGTACTAAATAATGATACCAACCTGGTGCTATTTTGTCAAGGTTGATAAAATCTCTGAAGCGACCTGGTCAGGGGTCTTTCCATCCGTTTTAATCGTAATATCGGCTGCGGAAGAATATGCCTCTTCTCTCTCTCCCATCAGCGAAACTATTCTCTGCATCGGGTCCGGACTTTTAAGAAGTGGACGGCTTGTATTATTTTTAACTCTCTCATACACTGTCTCTGCCGTAGCAGTGAGCCTTATTACTACACCATTTTTTTTCATATAAGAGACATTTGTTTCTCTAAGCGGCGCTCCGCCCCCGCAGGAGATTATATACTCCTTTTCCTCGGTAGAGAGCTTTTTAAAGACGCCAGTCTCTATCTCACGAAAGCCTGCCTCGCCATCCTCTGCGAAAATCTGAGAGATCGACCTGCCCTCCTGCTCTACGATCAGCTCATCGGTATCGAGCAGTTTTTTACCTGTAAGCTTTGAGAGCTTCCTTCCGGTAGTGGTCTTTCCGGTTCCCATAAATCCAATCAGATATATCTGCATCACTCTGCCTCATCTAAAATCCTTACGATTTCCTTTAATTCCTCAAAATCAATCTGCCCCGGAGCGCTTGCCTCTCTGTCTGCGCCAAAGGTGACACAGCTTCCAAAGGTCTGTCCACAGAGTCGGCTTATCGTCCCTATGCTTCCCATAGACATAGTTATCAGCGGTGTTTCAGGATAATTCTTATGAAAATCATTTGTTACCTGAAGAAGCCTTAATACATCCGCTGACTCCTTTGGCATTACAGCAAGCTTTACTATATCAGCCCCCGCATCCTTCATAGAAATCAGGTAATCATACATGGTCTTAGTATCCGGAGTGCAGTTAAAATCATGATGAGAGAGAACTGTCTTTACTCCACAATTCTCCACTTCACCTCTTAGGCCTCTGTCGTCTCCTAAGGTATCATATTCGATATCAATAAGATCTGCACAGCCACTTTCTGCTATGCCTTTTATTGTCTCTTTGTAATCACCGGACTTTACAGGAAAGTTTCCTCCTTCGAGATCAGTCCTAATGGTGCAAAGAAGCGGAGTGTTCTTAGCGGCGACACGAGCTTTTTTAAGGACAGCGGTTATTTTTTCAAGAGAATAAATATCCTCGAAGTAGTCTATTCTCCACTCTATCATGTCTGCGGAACCAGCCAATTCCTGAATGTGCTCTATAATGCCCTCCTGGTCCTTCTCAGTGACAGGCACACAGACCGCCGGTTTTCCGCTGTTTAAGTCAAGATTTCTTATTTTCATCTAAGTCCTCCGATTGACAAAATATGGCTTATACTTTATCATATTAAAGTTAAATTATCAAGGAAAGGAAAAAAGACAATGAGTTTCAATTTTTTAAATCCAATGCCATCTCCTGATGACATAAAAAATGAGCTCCCTCTCTCCGCTAAGGGAAAAGCCGTAAAGGCCAAGAGAGATAAAGAGATTGGTGATATAATCAGAGGAAAGGACAATCGATTTTTAGTTATCGTTGGACCATGCTCAGCTGACAATGAGGACGCTGTCCTCGAGTATATAGGCCGCCTCGCTAAGGTTGCTGAAAAAATAAAAGACAAGGTTCTAGTAGTACCGCGTATCTATACGAACAAGCCACGTACGACTGGAGAGGGCTACAAGGGCATTGCCACCCAGCCTGATCCGATGGGAAAGCCTGATATGGTTGCCGGCCTCAAGGCCATGAGACATATGCACATCCGCTCTATCGAGGAGTACGGTCTCTCTGCTGCCGATGAGATGCTCTATCCTGAGAACTGGGTTTATGTAGACGACCTTCTTTCATACGTAGCTATCGGTGCCCGCTCTGTTGAGGACCAACACCACAGACTGACTGTTTCAGGCTTTGATGTAGCAAGCGGAATGAAGAACCCAACATCGGGAGATTTCTCCGTAATGCTTAATTCTGTATATGCAGCCCAGCATCCGCATCACTTTGCTTTTGCAGGCTATGAGGTAGAGACCTCAGGAAATCCTCTGGCGCACACAATTCTCCGTGGAGCTGTATCCAAGCACGGCAACACGACTCAGAACTATCACTACGAGGACCTGATGAGGCTTATCGATATGTATGATAAGATGGACGTCGTAAATCCAGCTACCATCATCGATGCCAACCACTCGAACTCAGGCAAGCAGTTCAAGCAGCAGATCCGTATCGTTCACGAGGTCATGCACAACCGCCGCTTCTCACTTGACATCCGTACTCTTGTAAAGGGCGTCATGATTGAGAGCTACTTAGTTGAAGGAAATCAGAAGATCTCAGATCACCAGACCTATGGACAGTCTATTACCGATGCATGCCTTGGCTGGGACGATACTGAGAAGCTGCTCTACGAGATAGCAGATCAGGTGTGACATGGAAAAAATACATCCGGCCTCTTTTATAGACGGCCACACTACTCTCTACTGCCTTCTGGGGCATCCAGCAAGACACAGCATCTCACCACGGATGCATACGACTGCTGCAAAGCTCCTTGGCGTAAATATGGTCTATCTGGCTTTCGACATAGAGCCAAATGAGATTGCTATAACGGTTGAAGCGCTGCGCCTCCTAAAAGCCGGCGGCTTTAACCTTACGATGCCTTTTAAGCGCACTGTAATCCCGTTTTTAGATAAGATAACAAAGGCCTCTGAGCTCGCTGGCTCAGTAAATACTGTGACAAATAAGGACGGTGTCCTGATTGGAGATACAACTGACGGAGTCGGCTATCTGAATTCGCTGCTCGACTCAGGCTTCGATTACCACGGTAAGAAAATGACTCTTCTTGGTGCCGGCGGAGCTGCCACCTCCATCGCGGTTTCTGCTGCCCTCTCAGGCGTAAAACGGATTGATATCTTCAAGCGCCGCAATGCTACCTTCGAGGAGATTGAGGCTTTTGCTGAAAAAATAAACGCCTCTACAGACTGCGACATTCTCGTCTTTCCTATGGACGATGAGGAGGCTATGAGGGATTCTATCTGCTCATCTGATATCCTTACAAATGCTACAAATGTGGGAATGGAGGATGACAAGACAAGCCTGGTCCCGAAGTCATTTTTAAGGCCTGACCTGTTTGTATCAGATATCATCTACCACCCTGCTGAGACGACTCTTCTTTCATATGCAAAGGAAGTCGGCTGCAGATATAAAAACGGTGAGGACATGCTTCTTTTCCAGGGAGCTGCCTCATTTAAGGAGTGGACAGGACTTGATATGCCGATTGAGGCCATCAAAAAAACTGTTTTTGAAATCTAAAAAGACCGCGCAGATACGCGGTCCTTTAATAAAAAGAGCCACGCTTCCGCGTGGCCCTTATTTTTTACTGCTGTTTATCTACACAGGCTGTGATGAACTCTCTGAAGAGTGGATGAGCTTTATTTGGACGGCTCTTGAACTCTGGGTGGAACTGAACACCTACATGGAAGCGGTTCTTTGGCTCCTCGACAGCCTCTACGATAGCGCCGTCTGGAGATGTTCCTGAAATCTTAAGGCCTGCCTTTGAAAGGACATCCTTATACTCATTGTTGAACTCGAATCTGTGTCTGTGTCTCTCATCGACCTGCTTTAAGCCGTATGCCTTCTCAAGCATTGTGCCCTTAACAATCTTGCAAGGGTATGCGCCAAGACGCATTGTGCCGCCCTTTCTGACGATACGCATCTGATCCTCCATCAGATCGATAACGAGGTGCTTGCCGTTCTCATCGAACTCACGGCTGTTGGCGTCCTCGATTCCTGCGACATCACGGGCATACTCTATAACAGAAATCTGCATTCCAAGACAGAGACCTAAGTAAGGGATATCATTCTCACGGGCATATCTGCAGGCCGCAACCATACCCTCGATTCCTCTCTCACCAAATCCACCAGGAACTACGATTCCATCGAGTCCCTTTAATGTCTCAGCTACATTCTCATTTGTAATCTTCTCTGAATCAATCCATGAGATATCTACTGAAGCGTCATTTTCATATCCGCCGTGGTAGAGAGCCTCACGAACTGAGAGATATGCGTCGTGAAGTGCTACGTACTTACCTACGATGCCGACTTTAACGTTTTTCTTTAAACTGTGGATACGCTTTACGAGGTTCTGCCACTCTGTGAGATCCGGCTTCTTCTTATCGAGGCCAAGCTCACGACAGACTACTGTATCAAGACCGTTTTCATGAAGCATAAGAGGTGCTTCATAGAGAGAATCCATAGTAGTATTCTCGATAACGCAGTCCTTCTTTACGTTACAGAAGAGTGCGATCTTATCCTTGATGCTCTGCTCAAGCGGCTCATTAGCACGGGCTACAATGATATCAGGTGAGATACCAAGTGAACGGAGTTCCTTTACTGAATGCTGAGTCGGCTTACTCTTATGCTCATTTGAACCAGCAAGGAACGGAACTAAGGTTACATGGATGAAAATAGTATTCTCATGACCTCTCTCAAGAGAAACCTGTCTGATGGCCTCAAGGAACGGCTGTGACTCGATATCACCTGTTGTACCACCAATCTCGGTGATAAGTACATCGGCATTTGAACTCTCAGCTCCGAGATAGATGAAATGCTTGATCTCATCTGTGATATGAGGAATTACCTGAACAGTCTGTCCGAGGTATTCACCCTGTCTCTCACGGTTAAGGACATTCCAGTATACTTTTCCTGAAGTAAGGTTTGAGAATTTATTCAGGTTCTCATCGATAAATCTCTCATAGTGGCCGAGGTCAAGGTCTGTCTCCGCACCATCTTCAGTAACAAATACCTCACCATGCTGATAAGGGCTCATGGTTCCCGGATCCACATTCATATAAGGATCAAGCTTCTGAGAAGCTACCTTATATCCGCGTGTCTTTAAAAGTCTTCCGAGCGAAGCTGCTGTGATTCCTTTTCCAAGACCTGAAACCACACCACCGGTTACGAAAACAAACTTTGTGTTCTTTGCCATCTCTGTTCCTTTCTTGCTGACTGATAATTATCGTTATTTATCCTCAAATAACCAATCGATTATAAACTATTATCTCAAAATAATCAACTTGAAATCAATCTGTGTAAAAATCTATGATCTCCTCTGCAACCTGACCACGTGACACTCTTCTGTCCATCGCGGTTTTTTCTATGTATCTGTGAGCCTCAGCCTCTGTCATATCCTTCTGGCTCATAAGAATACTCTTGGCGTGATTTACCACCCTGACCTCTGAAAGCTTTCTCTCAAGCCGCTTTATCTCAGCGCAGGCATTTTTCATTCTGCTGTCTGCGGCCTCTGCAAAGCCTAGTGCCTGATAAAACATTGACACACTGACCGGCTTTGAGAGACAGATCACACCCTCCTTCTCCACATTGCTGGCGATATCTTCAAAATAATCGTCTTTTACAAAAAGTATCACCTGGCAGCTCACCTCTGCAGCAAGCTCTATAGAGAGCTCCTCGCCACTCTCTGTACCGAGTGGAGCGTTAATAACGCAGATATCCGGAGAGAACTCCTCCATAGCCTGCCGCCCTTCCTCGGCGGTAGCAGCCAGTTTTATTTTGTCATAACCATTTGCTGAAAGAAAGTCTTTGAAAAATTTCATCGCCTTTGGAGCATCACTGATAATTAAAGCTCTTTCCAAAGGAATGCCTCCTTACAGTTCATTTTCTTTAAGTGTTTCCAAAAAACGTTCTGTGATAAGCTTCCTGCTTCCCTCATTTAAGAATTTGGATTCTCTTGCGTCATCAATTGCCTCAGCAAGTGAAAGTGGAAGCTTAAGGTATTTCTTTCTCTCCTCATCAGTTATCAGATATCCCTGTTTCTCAAGCGGCTCAGGAAGCTTTTCTCCATTCTTTATTCCAAGGAGTCCTGCCTGAAGAAGCATGGCAAAGGCGATATACGGATTTAACATCGAGTCTGGCGAACGCAGAATAATCGAAGTGTGTTTACCATGAACAAGTGGAACTCTGAACAGCCGCGACTCATTCTGTCTCGACCAGGTCACGTACTTAGGCGCTTCATTCTCACCAAATCTCAGATATGACTCTTTTCTCGGATTTAAGAAAACAGTGATATCGTCAATCCTGTTAAAAATACCCGCCATAAATGAAAATACCTTGTCAGGCTCTGTATCAAAAAGGTTCTGCGCCTCCCGGTAAAGACCGATTTTTACATGGAAACCATTTCCAGGCAGTCCCTCAAGAGGCTTTGGATCGAAGGAGGCGGTAATTCCGTTTCTCGCTGCAATAGTCGTTACGACATTCTTATAGGTCATAAAATGGTCGGCACTCTGAAGAGCTCCAGCCTCTCTGAATTCAATCTCGTTCTGTCCAGGACCAGCCTCATGATGACTTGAAATAGGAGGCACATCCATATCTGAAAGCGAAAGGCAGATCTCACGGCGGATATTCTCACCACGGTCCAACGGGGCTACATCGAAGTAGGTTCCCTGATCCATTGGCTCCGCTGTAGGTATACCCTCCTCATCATTTTTAAAGAGATAGAACTCGCTTCTAAGTCCAAGTCTTGCAGTGAATCCCTCTTTTTTACATTCCTTTATGGTATCAGCAAGAAATTTTCTCGAGTCGTACGGGTAAGGTGAACCATCTGACGTGACTATATTACAGTAAAATCTGATTACCCTTCCTGTCTGTGGCCTCCATGGCAGCACTGAAAGTGTGGAAGAATCCGGCACGAGATATAGATCTCTGTAATCCGGATCATCATAGCCAAGAATTCTAAAAGCATCAAAGGCTATTCCAGAATCAAAGGCCTGTGCCAGAACATCTGGCTGTATCGATATATTTTTGAGATTACCAAGCATATCTGAAAATGCCAGTCTGACAAAGCGCACATCGTTTTCCTCTACGTATTCGAGCGCTTCCTGTTCTGTATATCCTGCCATACGTTTCCTTTCTGATGTCATAAAGCAATACAAAAAATAAAAATTATAAATAAGCACCTATCCAAGACGCATTTGGACAGGTGCTTTTTAATTGATTGTATGATAATCTATCCTCCCTGTAAGGACAGAAAACCAACTTAAGTATTTTACTTCAACTGAAGTATAAAATCAATAAGAAAATCACTTATTGTAGTTAACAATCTGACCGAAATCCGGCTTAAGTGAAGCTCCACCGATAAGTCCACCATCGATATCAGGCTTTGCAAGAAGCTCCTTGCAGTTTCCAGCGTTCATAGAACCACCGTACTGGATGCGGATCTTCTCAGCTGTGTCTGTATCATAGATATCAGCAATAGTCTCACGGATAGCCTTGCAGACCTCCTCGGCCTGTTCAGCTGTAGCAGTCTTTCCTGTTCCGATAGCCCAGATAGGCTCATATGCGATAACCATAGAAGCTGCCTGCTCCTTTGAAATGCCTGAAAGGTCAAGCTTTATCTGCATACGGATCCAGTCAAGAGTAACGCCCTGCTCTCTCTGCTCAAGAGACTCTCCACAGCAAAGGATTGGAGTAAAGCCATACTCGAAGGCCTTCTTAACCTTTTTGTTAAGGAACTCATCTGTCTCGTTGAAGTAACCACGTCTCTCTGAGTGACCGATGATTACATACTCAACACCAGCATCCTTAAGCATTGGAGCTGAAATCTCACCTGTGTAAGCACCCTTGTCCTCGATATAGAGGTTCTCAGCGCCTACATGGACATTGGTTCCCTTTACTGCCTCTGCTACTGGTACGATATCAATAGATGGAACACAGTAAACTACATCTACATCCGGATTATCTACCAGAGGCTTCAGAGTCTCAACGAGCTTTAATGCCTCGCTTGGAGTCTCGTTCATCTTCCAGTTTCCGGCAATTATCTTTTTTCTCATTTCGGAATATTCTCCTTTACTTTTCGTCAGCTGCTGCGATTCCTGGGAGCTCCTTGCCCTCGAGGAATTCAAGTGAAGCACCGCCACCAGTAGAGATGTGGCTCATCTTAGAACCAAGTCCCATCTGGTTAACGGCTGCTGCTGAATCACCGCCACCGATGATAGTTGTAGCATCAGCATCTGCAAGAGCCTGTGCCACCTTAAGAGTACCAGCTGCAAGAGTTGGGTTCTCGAAAACGCCCATAGGTCCGTTCCAAACAACTGTCTTTGCAGAAGCAACCTCTTTGGCATACATATCAGCAGTCTTAGGTCCGATGTCGCAGCCCTCCATATCATCTGGGATAGCTGTTATATCAACTACTGTGGTATCAACCTTTGCATCGATTGGGTCTGGGAAATCCTTAACGGTTACAGCATCAACTGGGAGAAGAAGCTTCTTACCAAGCTTCTCTGCCTTCTCCATCATCTCCTTGCAGTAATCGATCTTTGTATCGTCGCAGAGAGACTTACCAACTGAATAACCCTTTGCCTTAATGAAAGTATAAGCCATACCGCCGCCAATGATAAGTGTATCGCACTTCTCAAGAAGATTTGAGATAACGTTGAGCTTATCAGCAACCTTAGCACCGCCAAGGATAGCTACAAATGGACGAACAGGATTCTCGACAGCCTTTCCAAGGAAGTCGATCTCCTTCTGCATCAGGTAACCAACTACAGCCGGCTTACCCTCCTTGCGGAGCTCCTCAGCTACACCAACGTTTGAGCAGTGAGCTCTGTGAGCTGTTCCGAAAGCATCGTTTACGAAGACATCAGCGAGTGAAGCGAGATCCTTTGAGAAAGCCTCACCGTTCTTTGTCTCCTCTGGACGGAATCTGGTGTTCTCGAGAAGGATAACATCTCCGTCCTTCATAGCTGCAACTGCAGCCTTTGCGTTAGGACCAACGACCTCAGGATCAGCAGCGAACTTTACTTCCTGTCCTAAAAGTTCTGAAAGTCTCTTTGCTACAGGAGCAAGAGTCTTGGTCTTCTTATCCTCTTCTGTCTTAACCTTACCGAGGTGTGAGCAAAGGATAACCTTTCCACCATCGGCAATAAGCTTCTTAATCGTAGGAAGGGCAGCTACGAGTCTGTTCTCGTCTGTGATCTCACCATTCTTTAAAGGTACGTTGAAATCGCAGCGGCAGAGAACTCTCTTACCCTTAACATTGATATCATCAACTGATTTTTTATTAAGTCCCATTTTAAAAATCCTTTCATCAAAAGAAAACGAGCCCGGTCCTTGAGACCGGACCCTTTAAAGTCCTGATTAGATACGAGACTTCATTATTTGATCAGTGAACCAAAGTACTTGATTGTACGGCACATCTGAGTTGTGTAAGAATTCTCGTTATCATACCATGAAACTACCTGAACTAATGTATCATCACCCATAGGAAGAACCTTAGTCTGTGTAGCATCGAAGATTGAACCAGCTGTGCTGTTGATGATATCTGAAGAAACGATCTCATCCTCGTTGTACTCGAACGACTCTGTCTCTTCCTTCTTCATCTGAGCGTTGATCTGGTCAACTGTAACCTTACCAGTAACAACTGCGTCAAGGATTGTTGTAGAACCTGTAGCGGTCGGAACACGCTGAGCAGCTCCGTTAAGCTTTCCATCAAGCTCTGGAAGTACAAGACCGATAGCCTTTGCAGCACCTGAAGAAGCTGGAGTGATGTTCATAGCAGCTGCTCTTGAACGACGAAGGTTACCCTTTCTCTGTGGTCCATCAAGGATCATCTGGTCACCAGTGTAAGCATGAACTGTTGTCATGAAACCGCTCTTGATAGGAGCCAGGTCATTTAATCCCTTAGCCATAGGTGCAAGGCAGTTAGTTGTGCATGATGCAGCAGAAATAATCTGATCATCAGCAGTAAGTGTCTTGTGGTTAACATTGTAAACGATAGTCTTGAGGTCGTTTCCAGCAGGTGCTGAGATAACTACATGCTTAGCTCCAGCATTGATGTGAGCCATTGACTTCTCTTTTGATGTATAGAATCCTGTGCACTCAAGAACAACATCGATATCAAGCTTCTTCCAAGGAAGGTTAGCTGCGTCCTTCTCCTTGTAGATCTCGATCTCTTTGCCGTTTACGATGATTGAATGATCTGTGCTCTCAACCTTTCCGTTGTATCTTCCGTGTGTTGTATCATACTTAAGAAGATATGCGAGCATCTCAGGGCTGGTTAAATCGTTGATAGCTACAACATCATAACCCTCTGCCTGGAACATCTGACGGAATGCAAGACGACCGATACGTCCAAATCCATTGATTGCTACTCTAACTGCCATTTGTTAATTCCTCCTACGAAAAATTATTTTGTTTTGTCAGTGGAACAATTTCCATAAACATTTTATATAATAACGGTTTTCATTTGATTTTGCAACCCTTGATTTCAAGTTTGATAAAGATTTAACGTAATTTTTTAAATCAGCCTGGATTCAGGATGAAATTTATACTATCTCTATTTTTTGAGGCTGCCTCTTCACATAGACATTTATGTACCTAAAGCCTATGTCCTTAAGCTTACAAGATACCTCAGCGAAATGGTCACCAACAGTATCTGGAGCGTGCGCGTCGGCCCCAAGAGTTATATCCCTGCCGCCTAAGTCATAGTAAAACTTTAAAATCTGATACGATGGATTTGGTTCTGTCATGCCGTATCTGAAGGCTCCGGTATTTACCTCAAGTGATTTACCATGCATGATAAGATGCTTAAGTATCGCTTCAATCTGATCCTTATAGTCAGAAAATACTAAAGGCTCATTGAAGTATTTAAGTCCATAGCGCACCACATAGTCGAGGTGTCCTAAGGTATCGTACTCATCGAACGCGCGGATATTCTCAAGCACCTGGTCGAAATACCTGTGATAAGCATCAGCTGCACTGATTCCATCATAGAATTCCTTATAGTAAGGATCCTTGCCATCTACGGCATGTACAGAGCCGATTACGAAATCAAACGGGTACTTATGTACAAGCTCATGATGCTTAGGCGCCAGATACGGCTGAAGTCCCATCTCCACACCGATATAGATCTTAAAATCATTTGTCTCATTAAAGGCCTTGATCTGGGGCATCTCGCTCCAGTATTTATCAAAATCCAGGTCAAAGAGATGCGGCTCCTCCTGATAGTCGATATCGAGATGATCAGTAAAGCAAAGTCCGCCCAGACCATTTTTCTTTGCCGCATTTATCATATCAATCGGATCTGCATCGCTGTCACCTGAAAAACAGGTATGCATATGAGTATCAAAATACATCACTTAACACCTCCCGTAGATAACTCCACCGCCAGCCACATAGTCTCCGTCATAGAGGACAAGTGCCTGCCCCGGAGTGACAGCTCTTACTTTTTTTTCGAACTTTACCTTTAAAAAATCACCGTCATAGGCCACATGACACGGCGTACCAGGATCTGAGTAGCGGATTTTTCCTATGTATGTCTTCTCCGGAGAAAAGCTTTCCTCACTCATATAGACGAGATCAGATGCCGTGAGACTATCAGTAAACAGCTCCTCATTTTCACCGAGCACAACCTCGTTTTTCGTGACATTAAGGCTCTGTACAAAAACACGGTGTCCGAAGGCTATGCCAAGTCCTTTTCTCTGACCTATAGTGTAGTGGGTGATTCCCTTGTGTTTTCCAAGGATATTACCATCCTTATCCACATAATTTCCCTCACCCGGAGCCTCACCTCCGAGCTCACTGTCTAAAAATGCGCCTGTATCTCCATCAGGAATAAAGCAGACGTCCTCACTGTCCCTCTTGTGTGCTACGGGAAGGCCGGCCTCCTCGGCTATTTTTCTTACAGTGGGCTTGTCATAGTCGCCAATAGGCATAAGAGTGTGCCTAAGCTGCTCCTGCGTCAGATTATAGAGCACATAGGTCTGGTCCTTTTCGGCAGTGACAGAATTTTTTATAGCAACTCTACCATTTGGAAGTGTCTCAATCCTCGCATAGTGACCTGTAGCTATATAGTCAGCTCCGATATCGAGACTTCTCTTTAAGAGTCCCTCCCACTTTATATACCTGTTGCAGGCGATGCATGGATTTGGAGTTCTGCCGTGCTTATACTCGTCTACGAAATAATCCATCACATACTTACGGAAATCTTCCTTGAAGTTCATCACATAGTATGGGATTCCAAGAACTCCGGCGACTCTTCTCGCATCCTCTACCGCAGACAGGCCGCAGCAGCCTCTCTCCTCGAGACGGCAGGCAGCGTCCTCGCTCTGCCAGATCTGCATAGTGACTCCTATGACTTCGTATCCCTGTTTTTTTAATAAATAAGCGGCGACTGAAGAATCCACGCCACCGCTCATGCCAACTACTACCTTAGCCATTTTTTTCCAGATAATCCTGATAAAATAAATTCGTACTGCGAAGCATCTCAACTGTCTCCTTAAGAACATCGACAGTCTTATCAAGCTCTTCCTTTGTCGTCGCATCAGAAAGAGTAAAACGGAGAGACTCCCTTGCCTCTGTCTCATCCCGTCCTATAGCAAGAAGGACATGTGACGGATCGATACTTCCAGCCGTGCAGGCTGAACCGCTTGAAGCCGCAATGCCTTTCTGGTCGAGCATTATGAGCTCTGACTCAGCTTCTACGAATTTAAAACCAATATTTGCATTCCCCGGAAGCCTGTCATCTCCCGAAGCACCATTTACATACGTAAATGGAATTTCATCTAAAACCTTTTTTATGAAATAATCACGAAGCGACGATTCCTGCTGCATTCTCTCATTAATAGTTGAAGCAGCAAGCTCACAGGCCTTACCAAATCCTACAATACCAGGGACATTCTCAGTTCCCGCTCTCTTGTTTCTCTCCTGTCCTCCGCCATGAATAAGCGACCTGATACGGCTGGCCTTAGGACTTAAGTAGAGAAGCCCGACACCCTTTGGCCCGTAGATTTTATGAGCACTGGCAGAAAGCAGGTCGATATTCATCTGATCAGGGTCTATAGGCAGCTGTCCAAAGGCCTGCACAGCATCAGTATGAAAGAGGATACCATGCTCATGTGCGATACAACCTATCTCCTCAATCGGCTCTATAGTGCCTATCTCGTTATTTGCGAACATCACAGAGATAAGAATCGTATCGTCTCTTATGGCCTCTTCAACCTGCTCAGGAGTTACAAACCCCTTCTCATCTACAGGAAGAAAGGTAACCTCAAAACCCTCATCCTCTAAAGCTTTCATCGTATTTATCACAGCCGGATGCTCTATCGCAGTTGTTATCAGATGATGTCCCTTGCCCTTAAGCATCTGTGCCGTCTTTATGATAGCCCAGTTGTCAGACTCCGAGCCTCCCGATGTGAAAAATATACGCTCAGCCTTAGTGTGCAAAAGAGCCGCAGCCCTGTCCCTTGCCACATCAATTGCGTATTTACTTTTATTTCCTAGCTCATAGACAGCAGACGCATTCCCGTAATACTCGCGGAAGTACGGCATCATCTCATCAAGAACTTCCTGCTTCATCTGCGTCGTAGCTGCATTATCCAAGTAAATCACTTTTTTTCAAGCCTCTGTCTTACTGCTTCAAAAGCTACAACTCCACATGATACCGAAGCGTTTAAGGAATCGATATCTCCAAAGGTAGGAATTCTTACTACAGCGTCGCACTTTTCCTTTACGAGCTTTGAAATACCCTTGCCCTCGTTTCCGATGACTATGGCAAGAGGTCCGGTAAGAGCTGTCTTATAGATGCTCTCGCCGTCTAAGTCGCAGGCGTAGATCCAGACACCCTTTTCCTTAAGTTCATCAATAGTCCTTGAGAGATTTGTAACCTTAGCTACAGGAACGTAGGCAATAGCTCCGGCTGAAGCCTTTACAGCTGAGGCGGTAAGGCCTGCTGCCCTGTTCTTTGGAATAATGACGCCATCGGCACCGGCCATATCGGCCGTACGGATAATAGCTCCGAGGTTGTGCGGATCCTCTATCTCATCGAGGATAAAAATAAACGGATCCGTGCCCTTTTCCTTTGCCTTATTTAGAATATCGTCGATTGTAGAATACGAAAAAGCAGCCACATAGGCGATAACTCCCTGATGCTTTTTATCAGGGCAGATTTCATCAAGTCTGGCCTTATCGACAAGGTCAGTTCTGATGCCCTGCTTTTTAGCTTCGCGGAGGATAGTATGAATCGGGCCGTCAAAGCTCGACTTCAACACAAAAATTCTCTCGACTGTCGTATCTGAGCGCAGAGCCTCAAGAACCGCGTTTCTTCCTTCAATTATCGTACTTTCGTCATGCATGATTTTTTTCCTCAAAATCTCCGGTCTTATCCGAGAGAAGACCGGTCCTCTCAAGTCCCATTTTTACAAGCTCAAGAATCCTGTCGTCTTTTTTTAGTAGATACAGATAGCCAAGGAGCGTCTCAAATCCTGTAGCCATCCGATAATCTGACACAGAGGCATTTTTCGCGTGAGTATAGCTTTTGGCATTTCTTCCGCGTCTGAAAACATCTGCCTCATCTTCAGTTAAGTCGCCCTCAATAGCCTCGACAATTCTGCGCTGAGAAGCAGCCTTTACTATATGTGCAGAGGCGTTGTGAAGTCTCGATGGAGAGACATTTCTTCCTGCCACTACAATAGAGCGGACTATTATCTCAAATACACCGTCTCCTAAAAAGGCAAGGGTAAGCGGTGAATAGGTCTTTATGTCACGCTCCGGTATGTCAAAGGTATTCCGGATTGCGCTTATACCCTCTTCCATTTGACTCCCTCTCTCGTATCGAGGAGCTCGATTCCCTGAGCTAAGAGCTCATCTCTTATCTGATCAGCTAAAGCGAAATTTTTCTCTTTTCTAGCCTGCTGACGCTTCTCTATAAGGTCACGGATCTGCTGGTCTACATCTTCCTTCTCTACAGTGAATTCAAGGCCAAGAACACCGAGGAGTCTTTCAATCTTCTGATAAACATTCATAAGGATCTCAGAGGAACTGTCCTCGTCAAGCTTTGTATTCGCAAACTTTACAAGTTCGAAGATGGCAGCTATGGCGTCTGCTGTGTTGAAGTCGTCGTCCATGGCGTTCTCGAAATCAGTAACGTATTCCTTAGTGGTATCGAGAAGCGAGTCCTCATCCTCTGACATCTGCTCTGCAGGAGCGTTTGCGATAAGATCCTTTAATCTGTCACCGCAGGTCCTTATCCTCTCAAGTCCGCTCTTTGCAGACTCCATCAGCTCTTCAGAATAGTTAAGAGGACTTCTGTACTGGGCTGAGAGCATGAAAAATCTTAAGACATCAGGGTTATATCTCTTGAGAATTTCTCTGACTAAAAGGAAATTACCAAGAGACTTGCTCATTTTTCTGTTATCGATATTCAGGAAGCCATTGTGCATCCAGTAGTGGGCGAATGGTACCCCGTTTGCGGCCTCGGACTGGGCTATCTCATTCTCATGATGTGGAAAAATAAGGTCTTCTCCGCCGGCATGGATATCGATTGTATTACCTAAATATCTCTTCGACATGACAGAGCACTCTATATGCCAGCCAGGTCTTCCATCGCACCATGGAGATTTCCAGAAAGGCTCTCCCTCCTTCTTAGGCTTCCAGAGAACGAAATCGAGAGGATCCTGTTTTTCGTCACCAGTTACTTTTATATCACGGTGCCCACCTTCGAGGTCGTCAATATTCTTGTGAGAGAGCTTTCCATATCCAGCGAAGCTTCTGGTCTTATAGTAGACAGTTCCATCTGATACTACGTAAGCATAACCCTTGTCTATAAGAGTCTGTATCATGTCTATCATGCCGTCGATTTCCTCGGTAGCCCGTGGATTCTTGGTGGCAGGCATGATATTCATAGCCTCCATATCCTTCTTGCACTCAGCGATATAGAACTCAGCTACATCCTGCGCACTCTTATTCTCCTGAATAGACTCTTTTATGATCTTATCGTCTACGTCTGTGAAGTTCGATACATAGTTTACCTCATAGCCCTTGTATAAGAAGTATCTCCTTACCGTATCAAAGACTATCATAGGACGGGCATTTCCGATATGAATGTAATTGTAGACTGTAGGTCCGCAGACATACATACTGACCTTGCCCTCTTCAATAGGCTTGAATTCTTCCTTTGTTCTCGTAAGCGTGTTGTAAATCTTAATCATAAAAATCTCCTTGACCTAACTCACCTTCGGGCATCCAGAGCATCCAGCGCAGCCACCGCCTATCGGCATTCCTGCCTCATACAGTGAATCTATGATGCAGACAGCCTGTGCTGAAATGCCTTCGCCTCTTCCGGTAAAGCCTAAGTGCTCCTCAGTTGTAGCTTTTACATTTACCATATTATCCGCTATCTGAAGGTCAGATGCAATATTTTTTTTCATCTGTTCTATGTATGGACGCATTTTAGGCGCCTGGGCTATGATGGTGCAGTCGATATTTCCTACTACAAAGCCCTCATCTAAGAGCAGCTGCCTGACCTGCCGCAGAAGCTCTCTTGAATCAGCGCCCTTGTATTTATCATCATTATCAGGGAAATGAAGTCCTATGTCCCCAAGGCCTGCTGCCCCTAAGAGCGCGTCCATTACCGCATGGAGAAGCACATCTGCATCCGAATGTCCGAGAAGTCCCTTCTCATACGGGATATGTACACCGCCGATGATCAGGTCTCTGCCCTCAGTCAGCTGGTGGACATCGTAGCCGTTTCCAATTCTCATAAAAATACCTCGTGTACAAAAAAGGCTGTCACATCACAGATGTAACAGCCCTTAACAGCAGTAGCGAGAAAGAGACTCGAACTCTTGACACCGCGGGTATGAACCGCGTGCTCTAGCCAACTGAGCTATCTCGCCACAGAAACAAAAATGTTTCTAAATGGGACCTATAGGGCTCGAACCTATGACCTCCTGCTTGTAAGGCAGATGCTCTCCCAGCTGAGCTAAGATCCCATATATAAGCCGCGCTTTTCTCGATTTCATTTACGCGACTTGTATATACTACCAAAACAGGGAAGTAATGTCAAGGGAATTTTTGAAAAAATAAACGTAATTCTCACAAAAATTTTTCAGGCCAGGAGCCTTTCGACCAGCTGAACGCATTCAGCCGCATCTGCCGAATAGCCATCAGCTCCAATCTCATCACTGTAGGACGGAGTTATGCAGGCACCGCCTATTACAACCTTACATGACGGATACCTCTCGTTCCTTAATGCCACAACGTCCTTCATATGAACCATGGTAGTTGTCATAAGAGCAGAAAGGCCTATTACAGAGGCCTTGTTCTCGATGGCTGCATTTATTATATCTTCTGCCGGCACGTCCTTACCTAAGTCTATGACATTGTAGCCATAGTTTTTAAGCATAAGAGCCACAAGGTTCTTTCCGATATCGTGTATATCTCCCTCTACTGTTGCGACTACTATAGTCTCCTTTACCTCAGAGGAATCACTCTTAAGAAGCGGCTCAATAACGGAGACACCCTTCTCCATGGCATTGGCTCCGGAAATCATCTGTGGAAGGAAGTATTTTTTCTGCTCGTATAAGTCTCCTACCATCTTTATCCCGGCGATGAGGTCTGTATTTAATATCTCTCTAGGATCACGTCCTGAGTCGATTTCCCTTTGTACAAGCTCCTGTATATGCGTTGTATCGCCCTTAACTACAGCGTTCATTACAGGCGGAAGCTCTGATTTCTTCTCTTCACTTTTTTCAGGGGCTTTACCACCTGAGGTGATTGAAAAATCAGCGTCCTGCGCCTGAGTTAAATACTTTTCGGTAGCACCAGCTTTATTAAGAAGCATATCAGCCGCAGCTGCCGTAAGCATAAGAAGCTTCTGTGACGGATTTGCTATAGCCATAGTAAGGCCGTGAGCTATCGCCATATTAAGAAAAGCTGTATTTACAAAGGCTCTCTCCGGCAGGCCGAACGAGATGTTCGATAGGCCGCAGACTGTTGGTAAACCAAGCTTTCTGCAATAATCCAAGGTTGCAAAGCACTTCTTCGCGCTGTCAGCATCAGCCCCGACTGTAGCCGTAATTACATCTACTACACAGCGGTCAGTCGACATTTCTGAATCCTTTACGGCTTTAAGAACTCTGTCGAGGTTATTATGCTTTTCCTCAATGGTCTTCGGAAGTCCTGCCGAGGAAAGAGGGAGAACGATAAACATCGCGCCGTATTTTTTCGCGATAGGAAGCATGACCTCCATCCTCTCCTCTTCTCCGGAGATAGAGTTTATAAGCGCGCGGCCCGGGTAGCGTCTTAACGCTGCCTCCATTACCTCAGGGTAGCTCGTATCAATGCAGAGTGGCAGGTCAGTCTCATAGGTGACCTCATCAATCGCGCGAAGCATCATCTCCTTTTCATCGATGCCGTTCGTGCCCATATTTATATCGAGGATTGCAGCTCCATTTTCCTCCTGGCTTCTCGCGAAGTCATTTACCATATCCATCGAGCCTTCGCGAAGCTCAGCCTGCAGCTTCTTTTTTCCGGTAGGATTTATCCTCTCACCGATTACTAGAAAATTACCGTCAGGATTTATCTCCTGTACCTTGCGCTCAGATGAGATAACGCGCTCTGTTACAGGAGAAGGTTTAAGCACCTCCATATCCTTAGTGCGCTCTACCATCGCCTTAATATGCTCCGGCGTCGTACCGCAGCAGCCACCTATTATGACAGCTCCTGCCTTTACGAGGTTTTCCATATCTGAAGCAAACTCATCAGGAGTCATCCTATAGACTGTATTTTCGTCAATAAGTTCAGGCAGTCCGGCATTTGGCTTTGCTATGATAGGCACAGTCGCGTAACGCCTCATCTGCTCGATTAACGGCACCATTTTATCAGGACCTGTAGAGCAGTTGAGTCCGACTGCATCAGCTCCTAAAGACTGAAGGACAACTATAGCCTCAGCCGGCGCGCTGCCATAGAGAGTCTTTCCGTCCTCATTATAGGTAAGAGAGGTCATAGCAGGTACGTCCGGCGCAGTCTCCTTTACAGCGATAAGCGCAGCCCTGGTCTCCTGAAGGCTCATCATAGTCTCTATGAAAAAAATATCGACTCCGCCCTCTAAAAGCGCCTTCGCCTGTTGCTTATAGACATCTACCAGCTCCTCAAAATCGAGGTCTCCAAGTGGTGCCAGCTGCTGGCCAGTCATTGTCATATCGCCGGCTATGATGCACTTACCCTCGGTAGCTTTTCTCGTATTCTCGGCGAGGGTTTTATTTATATATAAAACCTGATCCTCAAGCCCGTACTCCTTAAGCTTTATGGCATTTGCGGCAAATGTAGGCGCAAGGACTATCTGGCTTCCTGCCTCCATATAGCCATGCTGAAGCTCTCCTATAGGTCCCGGATTATCTGCCATCCACTTCTCAGGGCAGACTCCCATCGGCATACCAGCCTTCATCATATTTGTTCCGACAGCGCCATCCAAAAACACAGGATGACCGCTCTCGAAAAGCTTTTTAAAATCGTCTATCGTCATTTATTTTTCCTTATCTGATGCTTATAGGCTTTATTTGTTGAAAAAATAACCGTTATCAACCCCGCCTGTCGTCATTTGTTTTTTCTTATCTGCTCTATGATCCGACAGATAAGCTTTACGCGGTTAAAAGGCACCATGAAATAGTATCCGTCAACGGTTTCCTTCATTTTATCAGCTATGTCAAGTGAAACCCTTACTGCGACCTCCTCGGCCTCCTCACGGGACATTTCCGGACTATATAGTTCGACTATCTCCTGAGGCACATGGATTCCAGGCATCTCGTTTGCCATAAAAAGCGCATTCTTATAGCTTACAAGAGGCATAATGCCTGCCATAATCTTAGCCCCGGTCTTATTCTTAAGATACGACAACCTCTCAATATCCTCATCCCCATACACTGGCTGCGTCAGGAAAAATGAACAGCCCTGCTCCATTTTTAGGCTCATCCTGCGGGCGATAGCATCGGCATTTCTTCCGTGGTAGTTTAGCGCTCCGCCATAGACTATCCTGTCCTTCGAAAAGGCCTCGTCATTTAAGAGCTTTGCCATATTCATAAAGCGGATTGAATTGTAATCAAATACTGGCGTGATCTGGCTTCTGTCGGCAGCAGGCACAGGATCACCTGTTATCATAAGAAAATGCCTGATACCGGCGGCATAGCTTCCTAAAAGTGCCCCGCGAAGTCCTATGATATTCCTGTCACGGCAGGCGACATGTGGCATCACATCAACCCCGGTCTCGCGCTGCATCATAGCGCCTAGAAGCATCGGATCCATCCGGCTCCTGCCCATCGGCGAGTCTGATAGAGTTATGATATCTATCCCGGCATCCGCCAAGGTGTGGGCTGAATTCATGACCTTCGTTATATCGCTGTCAAACGGCGGATCCAATTCGACTATAAAAGGCTTCTCGCCGCTCTCGATTTTTTTATAAAATGACGAGAAGGTTCTCGTCGTCTTTTTCTCAGCAGCCTCTATACTTTTCTGCTCCGGCTTTTTCTCTGCGAAATCCTTCGAGAGCTTTTCTATAAACTCAGGAGAAGTGCCGCAGCAGCCACCGACGATATCGGCACCAGCAGAGATAATAGCTTTTATTTTTTCAGTGAAGAAATCACTGTCGCCCCTGTAGATCTGCCTGCCTCTAAGGGTGTAAGGATAACCGGCATTCGGCATCACTATAAATGGCTTATCTATATAGAACGCTGCCTTCTCTATGAGCTGAGCCATATGGGAAGGGCCGACGCCGCAGTTAAAGCCGTAGACATCGATGTTAGCTTCCTTCGCACCGTAGCGCATGATATTATCGACCGAGAGACCGCCTGTCGTCATTCCGGTTTTATTTATAGAAAATGACAGGATGATCTCCGCGTCCGGTTTTTTTTCTTTGATATATGAAAAAATATCCGACAGCCCCTCTGTCTGTGTCTGCGTCTCGAAATCAAAAACTGCAGCACCCTCATCTAAAAACGCATCGATCACAGGCCTTAGACTCGTAAGGATTTCACCGTTCATCGCCGGATCGAATACAGTTCCGATATCAGCGCAGACTACGCAGTTCTTTCCACTTTCTTCTACCGTCTCTTTTGCAATTGAATACGATTTTCGGGCAATCTCCTCCCGCTCCTCATCAGAGTCAATAAATGGCCCTGCCACCGCAAAGCTGTCAGTCCTGATAAGTGAAGCGCCCGATTCGATATAGCTTTTATGTATTGCCTTGATCCTGTCCGGGGACTTAAGCACCGCGCGCTCAACTATATCCTCATCGTCTGGATAGAGGCTCTGGTAGTAGGTGCCCATCGCACCGTCTGTTATAAGTATTTTTTGATTCAGTATATCCTTAAGCCTGTTCACGGGGTTCTCCTCAATTCAGCTTTTTATTTCGCATAACCTGCCTGTTTAGTGTAACACTTACTTTTATTTTTCACAAGATTTTGATATGATATACAGGTGTATATAAGTGAAGATGGTTTGGCCTTTCGTTTGCAGGCCAATGAAATTCGATATACACGGAAAGGTATTTGATATGAATTATGACGTGATTATAATAGGCGCTGGTCCTGGTGGGATCTACGCCGCATACGAGCTTACAAAGAAAGCTCCTGGGATTAAGATTGGATTATTTGAGGAGGGCACATCTCTTGAAAAGCGCCACTGCCCAATCGACGGAAAAAAGATTAAGAGCTGCATCCACTGCAAAAGCTGCTCTATCATGAACGGCTTCGGCGGCGCCGGCGCTTTCTCAGACGGAAAGTACAATATCACGAACGATTTCGGCGGTACTCTCTACGAATACATCGGACGTGACAAGGCTCTTGAGCTGATGCACTATGTCGATGAGATAAATATGGCTAACGGTGGAAGCGGCACAAAGCTCTACTCGACGGCCGGCTCTTCTTTTAAGACTCTCTGCATGCAGAACGGCCTCCAGCTATTAGACGCCTCTGTCCGACACTTAGGAACTGATAAGAACTATGTGGTATTGGAGCACCTCTACTCATTTTTGAAGGATAAGGTTGATTTTCACTTCGATACCCCTGTGCGCAAAATAGATGCCATCGAAGACGGTGATGGTTTCATCTATAAAATCCATACGGATTCAGAGACCTTCGAGGCGCCTAAATGCATTGTCTCTGTAGGTAGAAGCGGCTCGAAATGGATGGAGACTGTCTGCAGCGACTTAGGCATCCATACAAAAAGCAACCGTGTAGACATTGGTGTCCGCGTAGAGCT
The DNA here is from genome assembly GCA_900316165.1 of uncultured Lachnospiraceae bacterium. Lineage (GTDB taxonomy): Bacteria > Bacillota > Clostridia > Lachnospirales > Lachnospiraceae > Weimeria. The sequence goes on from ONBW01000006.1 coordinate 134,222, forward strand.
CGCTGCTCCTATTTTCGAGCATATCACAAAGGAGCTCTATGAGGGAAAAATAGTCTACCGCACGAAAAAGTTCGAGGACAAGGTCAGGACCTTCTGCATGAATCCTCATGGTATCGTCGTAAGCGAGAACACTAACGGAATTATAACAGTCAATGGACACAGCTTTGAGGATCCCGCTATGAAGACTGAGAACACGAACTTCGCTCTTCTCGTGGCCAAGCACTTTTCTGAACCGTTCCACGATTCAAACGGCTACGGCGAAAGCATCGCCCGCCTTTCGAATATGCTTGGCGGCGGTGTCATAGTCCAGAGATTCGGAGACCTCGAAAGAGGCAGACGCTCGACTGAAAAGCGTATCGAGGAGTGCACTGTCCATCCTACCCTTAACGCGACTCCTGGCGACCTCTCGCTCGTTCTTCCGAAGAGAATTTTAGACGGTATCATCGAGATGATCTATGCCCTCGACCGTATCGCTCCGGGCACCGCCGGAGATGACACCCTTCTATACGGAGTCGAGGTCAAGTTCTACAACATGGAGGTAGAATTAAACGAGCACCTCGAGACCAGCTACAACGGCCTCTACATGATAGGCGACGGCAGCGGTGTCACGCACTCCCTCTCCCACGCCTCCGCCAGCGGTGTCTTTGTGGCAGATGAGATTATAAATGAAAACTAATTCAACTGTTTATCTCTGCTAAATATCCGAAACCAATAATCAAGCACAAAAAAGACTTCCCACATTAATCGGTGTGAGAAGTCTTTTTGCAATTCAAATAAAATCCTTCAGAATGTTTTTAAATCTATAAAAACCAGCAGTAAAATCAGTCCTCATCCTCTTCCTTCTTGTCATCAGCGGACTGCTGGTACTGCATTGCCTTTGAGGTGTCAGCCACATTCTTATGGATTGCGCTTTCTGATCTAGGAGAAAGAGCGATCGTCATATGAGGATCACTCATATCCGGAGCCTTCTTTACTTTGACAGAAGGATTTGAGAACGCGCTCTTTATGCCCTCGCCAAGGATTTCAGCATTTGATACATCGTCGATAAGTGAAGCCGGCATGAAAATCTTCGTGGCATTGCCATTTGCAACACCCTGAATAGCCTCATAGCCCTTGAGCTTAAGAACCTCAGGAGAAACTCCGGATTCTGTAAGTGTCTTAAGGGCATAAGCCTGAGCCTCTGCACGAAGACGGGTGGCCTTAGCCTCACCTTCAGCTCTTGCTACAGCTGCCTCAGCCTCAGCCTGGGCTGCAAGAACCTTAGCCTGCTTGTCACCCTCAGCAGTGGTAACGACTGACTGCTTATGAGCCTCAGCCTCTGTGATGGCCTGTCTCTTCTCACGCTCAGCTCTCATCTGCTTCGTCATGACTTCCTGGATGTCCTTAGGCGGCTGGATGTTCTTTACCTCGACACGGGTGATCTTAATTCCCCAGGCATCAGTAGCCTCATCAAGCTCTGACTGAAGCTTGGCATTTATAGTGTCACGGGAGGTAAGAGTCTCATCAAAGGTCAGAGCTCCGACCAGGTTTCTTAATGTCGTAGCAGAAAGCGTCTCAACACCCTGTCTCGGATTTGAAATCTTATAGGTGTAGAGCATCGAATCGAAGACCTTCATATATACTACAGAATCGATCATCATCGTGACATTATCCTTAGTGATAACCGGCTGTGGCGGAAAGTCAAGAACTGCTTCCTTAAGTGAAACTCTTGCGCGGATAGATTCAATAAACGGAATTTTGAAATTGATTCCGGCATGCATCGTACGGTTGTATTTTCCAAGCCGCTCAACGATAGCCTCAGATGACTCCGGCACGATCTTTATAAAGGATGCCAGGAGAATGATGGCGATGATAATGACAATAACAACAGCTACAATTGGGTTCATAGAATTCCTCTCTTTCCTAAACCACGCTCTGCCAATTTATTATACAGAACGCACAAAATGTTAAATATTCCTAAACTGATATTATCACTTGCGCCCCAGTTTCGCAACTATTTTATTTTTAAAGTTTATGTAAAATCCACATTAAAAAGTTTTAGCATTTATTGAAAAATAACCGCATTATTTTCGAATGTCATTCAATTTTTAAGCGTTTTTGATATAAATGGCTTTTATTTTTCCAGGGAGGGTGTTATTATATAATCAGTTTCGGGGTAGTAAAGGTCTCGACAGGGATCTTGAAGCTTTAGAAGCGAGCCGCAGGATGATGCGTCAAATCTCAATTTAAATTTAAACGCTGAAGATAATTTAGCATACGCTGCCTGAGGGCAGCAGTCGCCTGAGCGTACCCATGCGTTCAGTCACCGGCTTCAAACACATGGGAAACGGCTTTCGTTAAGCTTTGCGCGTAAGTACGTATCATGAAGCTACTGAAACCGGAAGGGCGTGCTCTCCCGTCCGGCAGAGGGAATGATAAATAGATCACTACGCTCGTAGAAGGAGAGTGAATGGATTTTTGGACGCGGGTTCGACTCCCGCCTACTCCACTTTTTTAAAGAAACAGCCGCCACTTTTTTATGTGACGGCTGTTTTTTGTGTCTTACCCCAGATTTATAATCTTACTTTTTCTAACCAGCCCATCACCGTTCTGTCAGCAGGAAAGCCATGTAAAGAGGTAATGTCAGAACCTGTCCGCTCCGCCCTACATTGTAGTCTCCCAGTTTGATAGCCTGATCCACGTGATATTTTTCGGGATGTTTGAGGATCGTACTGGTGCTCTTGGCATTCCCCGTATTAGCCTTTACTTCTACTAATGTGCATTTGCCCTTATATCGGATTACAAAATCGGCGAGTTTTAAGCGGATACTGCAACTTTTTCAAGCGAGTTTTTAACAGATATTGCAACTTTTTCAAGCGAGTTTTGACCGTACGCTACAACTTTTTAATAAAAAATCCCGTGGAATATCCACGGGACCTGCTTCAGTAATTCAAATTTTACTTGTGCAAATTTTGCCAGAGGCCGTTATTGAGAATATATGCTCATGCCCCTGCGCTATCACCCCAGATTCCTGATCTTAAAGTCCCTTGCGGCCTCGCGCTGCTGGTCGCGCTTGGCGATGTCTGCGCGCTTGTCGTAGAGCTTCTTGCCTCGGGCAAGGGCAATCTCGATCTTCACATTTGAATTTTTGAAATATACCTCGACAGGAACAAGGGTATAACCCTTCTCCTTGATTTTCTGCTCGAGCTTTAGAATCTCGTTTTTGTGCAGGAGCAGCTTCCTCGGGCGGAGCGGATCCTTATTCATGATATTGCCCTTCTCATATGGAGCGATATGCATCTGGTAGATCCAGACCTCACCATTCTGGATACGGACCCACGCCTCCTTAAGAGAGCAGCCACCGTTACGCAGGCTCTTAACCTCAGTGCCCACGAGGACGATTCCGCACTCTATGTATTCGTCGAGAAAATAATCGTGTCTAGCCTTGCGGTTAGTGGCGATGATTTTTCTTCCTGTTTTTTCCTTTGCCATCTCTTTGCTTTCCTCCAGACAGCCTGTTTAACTGCTTTAAGGCTTTCTTTGAAAATCTGCCATTGTGAGTCGGCTTTTCGAGTCCCACAGGCTTCTTTCTGTTCTTCGTACCTCCGCCCATAAAGTCGTCTACAAGCTCAAAGTCAATAAGCCTTGTCGTAGGCTCAGCAGCAACAAGCTTTACGCGAAGCATCATGCCAAGAGTATAGTGTCTTTTAAAGCTCTTTCCGACAAGCTCATAGCTCTCCTCCGAGAACTCGTAGAAATCATCAGTCATAGTGCGGACTGGAATCATACCCTCGATAGAATTCGGCAGTGCCACATAAAGACCCCATGAGGTAACACCGGAAATCTTTCCATTGAACTCCTCTCCGATATGAGGAACCATGTACTGAACCTTCTTGAGCTTGACCGCATCCCTTTCAGCGCTGTCAGCTCTTCTCTCGAGAGTCGAGGTACGTTCAGCGATGCCAGGCAGAGCCTCGTTTAAGGCGTTTATTTTTTTCTTGGTGAGTTTCTTATATATCGCAAGCTTTAAGACCCTGTGGATAAAGAGGTCCGGGTACCTTCTTATTGGTGACGTGAAGTGGCAGTAATATCCTGCGGCGAGGCCAAAATGACCGCTGCAGTCGATAGTGTACTTCGCCTGCTGCATGCTCCTCAGCGTCAGAGTCTGGATAAGGCTCTCCTCAGGCGCGCCCTCTACCCTGTCAAGAAGTCTCTGCAGCTCCTTAGGGTGAATCTGGTTTACATCACCCTCAAGCGTGTAGCCAAAACCACCGACAAATGCCTTTAAGGTATTGAGCTTCTCAGGATCAGGGAAACCGTGAGTTCTGTAGAGGAAAGGCAGCTTGTGATCAAAAGCGTGCTTTGCAACAGTCTCGTTCGCAGCAAGCATAAAGTCCTCGATCATCCTCTGAGCCACACCTCTGTAGTACGGATGGATTTCTTTAGGATTTCCGTCCTCATCAAGCTCTACTACAGTCTCAGGAAAATCAAAATCTAACGAACCCCTGTAGGTCCGTCTGCCATGGAGGATAAAGGCAAGCTCCTCCATCTGCCTAAACATAGGAACAGCATCAGCGTATTTATCAGATTCTTCCTTGTCGTCATCCTCGAGAATTTTATTTACCGAAGTGTAGGTCATCCGGTGGTTCGAGCGGATAACGGACTCTACAATCCTGTGATCCTTTATAGCACCGGTATCGTCAATTCTCATGATACAGGACATCGCAAGTCTGTCAACGCCCTCGTTCAACGAACAGATACCATTTGAAAGGTCCGTTGGAAGCATAGGGATAACGCGGTCAGGAAGATATACAGAGGTCGAGCGCTTAAGAGCCTCCTTATCAAGTGCTGAGTCCTCCTTTACGTAGTGCGACACATCAGCGATATGAACACCAAGAATGTAATCTTTTCCGTCCATCCGAAGAGATACAGCGTCGTCAAGATCCTTTGAATCCTCACCGTCAATAGTCACCATCATGACATCCCTAAGGTCCTCACGGCCTTTTATGTCAGACTTTTTTACCTTTCCACGGCCGGAAACCTTCTTTGCCTCAGCTAAGACCTCCTCAGGGAAATCCGTCGGAATGTCGTTTTCTTTTACAATGGATAAAATATCGACTCCCGGCTCGCCCTTAAGTCCGATAATCTCAGTAATCTCACCCTCAGGCTTCCTGTTCTGACTCCCGTAATATGTAAGGTGGCAGACGACCTTTGAATTATCCTTAGCGCCCATAGTCTTAAGCGCCGGGATAAAAATATCGCTGTTTAAATGCCTGTCGTCAGGTACGACAAAGCCGAAATTACTCGACTTCTCAAAGGTACCAACCACATCGGTGTAGGCGTGCTCAAGAATCTCAACGACTCTGGCCTCTCTCCTGCCACCAGGCTGCTGCGCGCCGACCGGCTCGATACGCACAGTATCCTTGTGGAATGCCATCTGCGTGTACTTCTCAGGAATAAAGAAATCCTCGTCATAGCCCTCGACGGTAACGAAGCCGAAACCCTTTGTATTACTTGAAAAAATACCCGTCAGGTATTTATCCTCTCCTGATTTGACAGGAGCCGGCTCCGCGTTTATTTTTTCAGAAGGATAAACCGGTACTTCTCTCTTCTGCAGCACAATGCTGTATGTGCCGTCAGAAGCCTTCGTAATCTTCCTCTCAGCTACAAGAGACGAGAGAGCTTCCTTTAGCTCGCTGTCGTCCTCGAGCAGAAGAAGTTCCTTAAGCTCATCCTTTTTCATCGGCAGATAGGAAGGATCCTGCATCAGCTGATACAGGGCTGCCTTCTGATCTGTCCATCTCTCTTTCTTAGTCATTTCTTCTTAAACCATAAAAGGCCACCGCCGAAGCGATGACCTTTCTTTCTTAAAGTGAAAATGTATTCGTGTTTAGTAATAAAGCTAAAACGAAAAATGCAACAACAAGAACTGTAGTAACCTTTACTATAACGCCCTCTTTCGAACGTCCCTTGTTCTTGCTCCAGTATGTGTCAAGACTCTGTCCGCTTAAGGAACCTAAGCCGGCGTCCTCACCCTCCTGCATCATGATAACGATAGTCAGGACGATGGAAACGATGATGAACAGTGCCATGAGAATATACTTTAAAGCTGTCATCGTATATATACCTCCGATAAATTATAGTCATGCGTAAGTCACAACTAAGATATTATACTATACAAGACTAAGATTTGCAAGCTTTATTTCATTTGTTCTTGAAGTATGCGTCGATTCCCTTTGCAGCAGCCTTACCAGCTCCCATTGCAAGTATAACAGTTGCAGCACCTGTAACAGCATCTCCACCTGCATAGACAGCGGTCTTTGAGGTCTCGCCGTCCTCTTCCTTTGCGATGATGCAGCCCTTCTGGTTTGTATTGAGACCTTTGGTGGTAGAAGCGATAAGTGGGTTTGGAGATGTACCAAGTGCCATGATTACTGTATCGCACTCGATCTCGTACTCACTTCCCTCGATTGGTACAGGTCTCCTACGGCCTGAAGCGTCAGGCTCGCCAAGCTCCATTTTGATAACGCGGATGCCCTTGACCCAGCCCTTGTCATCTGCAAGGATCTCAACAGGATTCTGAAGAAGGTCAAAATGAATGCCCTCCTCCTTAGCGTGATGAACCTCTTCTGCTCTCGCAGGAAGCTCCTTCTCACTACGTCTGTAAACGATATGAACCTCAGCGCCAAGACGAAGTGAAGTACGGGCAGCATCCATTGCTACGTTACCACCGCCGACTACAACGACCTTTTTGCCGTGGAAAATAGGAGTATCTCCGTCCTCGTATGCCTTCATCAGATTAGATCTCGTAAGAACCTCGTTTGCAGAGAATACTCCGTTTGACTGCTCACCAGGGATTCCCATGAATCTAGGAAGACCGGCACCTGATCCGATAAATACAGCCTCATAGCCGAACTCATCCATCAGGTCATCGATTGTAATAGACTTTCCGACTACTACATCAGTCTCTATATCAACGCCTAAGCCCTTTACGTTCTCAACCTCGGCTGCTACGACCTTCTCCTTTGGAAGACGAAACTCTGGAATACCATAGACTAAAACTCCGCCAGCCTTCTGAAGAGCCTCATAGATAGTTACATCATAGCCCATCTTTGCAAGGTCTCCAGCACAGGTAAGTCCTGAAGGACCTGAACCTATTACAGCGACCTTGTGACCGTTCTTTTCCTTTGGTGGCTGTGGGTGGATACCGTTCTCTCTTGCCCAGTCAGCTACGAATCTCTCGAGCTTTCCGATAGCTACAGCCTCACCCTTGATACCTCTGATGCAGACGCCCTCGCACTGTGTCTCCTGTGGGCAGACACGGCCGCAGACAGCTGGAAGTGATGAAGACTCACTGATTATCTCATAGGCCTTCTTGAAATCTCTCTCAGTAACTGCATGGATAAATGCAGGGATGTTTATAGATACAGGGCAGCCTCCAACGCAGCGTGGATTTTTACAGTTGAGACATCTCTTAGCCTCTTCTACTGCCTCTTCCTCTGTATATCCGAGACAAACCTCGTCAAAATTATGTGCTCTTACCTGTGGCTCCTGCTCTGCGATAGGAACTCTCTTTGTCATATCTGCCATTATTTGTCACCTCCGCATACACCGCAGCCGCCATGATGTGTTTCGCCCTCTTCGAACTCGAGCTTCTTACGGCCTTCCTCGGTCTTATACTGCTGCATTCTTGCCATTGCCTTGTCGAAATCTACGAGATGTCCGTCGAACTCAGGTCCATCTACGCAGGCAAATTTTACTTTTCCATCAACGATAAGACGGCAGGCACCGCACATACCGGTTCCGTCTACCATAATAGGGTTCATAGAAACTACTGTGTGGATGCCAAGCTCCTTAGTAAGCTTGCAGACGAATTTCATCATAATCATAGGTCCGATGGCTACGCACCAGTCATATCTCTTGCCCTCGTCCCAGAGAGCCTGGAGCTGATTTGTGCCCATTCCGTGGAATCCGTATGAACCATCATCAGTACAGATATAATGATTTCCGGCAACAGCCTTAACCTTGTCAGCGAAGAAAAGAAGGTCCTTTGATCTCGATCCCTGGATTACATCGGCATCGATTCCATGCTCATGAAGCCACTTTACCTGAGGATAAACAGGAGCAGTTCCTACACCACCTGAGATAAATACGATGTGCTTTTTCTTAGTCTCCTCGAGATTTTCCTCAAGGCAGAGCTCTGAAGGCTTTCCTAAAGGACCAACGAAATCGTGGAAGCAGTCTCCCTCGTTAAGCTGTGCCATTCTCTCGGTAGATGCGCCGATTGGCTGGAAAACGATGGTGACAGTCTGCTTCTGCCTGTCATAGTCACAGATGGTAAGAGGGATTCTCTCTCCATCCTCCTCAGCAATGGCGATTACAAACTGTCCCGGAAGACAGGAATGTGTGACCATCGGAGCCTTGACGTCCATCATATAGATGTTCGCCGCAAGCTGTTCCTTCTTTACAATCTCATACATATTTTTCTTTTTCCTTTCTGTGGAAAATGTAGTTTGCGGTCATGGAAGCTGCCGCCGCCCTGACCTAGTTAAAATATACCAGTTCCTCTTCCTGAGTTGCCGGTTTATCTCCTTTTTCAACGCTTATCGGATAAAGCACCGGGCCTCTGCCTCTGTACTCTCTTGCGAACTCGTTTTTAATCTTTGCCTTGACCTTTACCCAGCTCTTGTGCTCGATTTCAGCGGCCTTGTCGTATCTGCACGGAAGTCCAAGGAACTGGATATCCTGTACGCAGCAGGTCATCGCGAATCTTCCTGCTACAAAAGTGCCTTTGTGAAGCTTCCCCTTGCCTTCCTTTGGATTATAGACAAGTCCTAAAAAGTCAACCGTCTTGCCGTCGTACTTCTTAGGGTTATCCATACAGTCCATAAACCAGAGCGCGTAGTCGGCATCTGAGATGTGAAGCTCAGACTGATTTATATCAAACGGGAGCTCATCCGGCCTGTTATCTATAGAGCCGTCCTTCCTCTCGTATACTATCTGTGCCTTTCTGTTAAGGCCTTTGACATTCGCCCTGAATTTTGCCTTAGGCGTATTGTCATCACATCTGTTAAAAATAATAACGTCGGCCCTAAACATCTGCTCCTTTATCATGGTACCCATATTCTTAAGGTACATCTCAAAGGTAGTCGCGTCCACTGTGCAGAGGCTCTGGACTATAACCCAGTCATCAGGACCGTCCATCTCATAGAGAAGGCTTGACTCCCAGGTCCCGTTGTACTCGATAAAAATCGCCTGCGGGTCGTACTCTTTCTGGAGAGCGTTCATTTTTTCAAGAGTGAAATCCTCCTTGTCGTCAATCTCGACAAAGTCGATTCCATTCTCCTTCAGCTGATCCTCGTCGTATTCCTCATCGCCATCCTCACAGGCTATCAGAAGGCATCTGTCATATTCATCGGCAAAGCCGTTCTGAAAAAGTGTCTCCTTGATAAGCGACGTTTTGCCGGAATCCATAAATCCAAAGAATACGTATACGGGGATCTCACCGTTATCTTCGTTAGTATTCATTTATCTCCTTTATAATCCGAAAAGCTCTGCAACCTTGTCCTCAACTACATCTGTTCCGATGACTACGAGCTTTCCTGTTACATCAGGCTCACCTGTTCTGATCTCGTACTCGCCGTCTACAAGGTCGAAGTAGATCCAGGTTCCGTCTTCTGCAGGAACGATTCCCTTTGAACGGACGATATAGCCATAGTCCTCGCTATTAGCGAGAGTCTTTAATGCGTTCTCAATTGTTTCTTTCGTAAACTTATGTGGTGTCTCACGGCCCCAGGTCGTAAAGATATCATCAGCATGGTGATGATGGTGATGCTCATGTCCCTCATGATCATGCTCATCGTGGTCATGGTCGTGATCATCATGGTCATGGTAGTGATGCTCATGCTCGTGCTCATCGTGGTCATGATTGTCATGATCGTGGTGATGATGATGGTGCTCTGCCTCTTCCTCAGCATGATGCTTCTCAGCGAGCTCAAATACCTCGAGGTTGTCCTTTCCGGTGATAGCATCCATGATCTGTTTTCCATTAAGGTCATCCCAAGGAGTTGTGATAACGACAGCCTTTGGATTAAGAGCCTTAATCTCTTTTACGGTATCCTCAAGCTTTGCCTCGTCCATTTTCTGGGTACGGGATAAAACAACTGCTGTAGCGTGCTCTATCTGATCCTTGAAAAATTCACCGAAGGCCTTCATCTGCTTCTTAGCCTTAAGGGCATTTACGATAGTGACAAGTGCTCCGATGTGGATTTCCTCAGTCTTTCCTACATCGAGAACAGCAACCTCGATATCAGAGAGCTTTGCGACTCCTGAAGGCTCTACGAGAATCCTGTCCGGATGATAGGTCTTTATAACCTCATGGAGATTTGTAGTAAAATCACCTACCAAAGTGCAGCAGACACAGCCGCCGTTGATCTCTGAAACCTGGATTCCGGTATCCTTTAAGAAGCCTGAGTCGATTCCGATCTCACCGAACTCGTTCTCCACGATAACTACTTTTTCATCGCTGAATGCCTCAGCAACGAGCTTTTTCATAAAAGTCGTCTTGCCGGCGCCTAAGAAACCTGAAACAATATCTACTTCTGTCATTTCTACCTCCTGTAAAAATTACATCCGCTCCGGTGCCTTAAATCCAAGCAGGTCAATGCCTGTGGTAAGCACATCAAGCGTCAGTGAAAGAAGAGACATATAGCTCTTCTGTTTTTTGTCATCCTCGCAGGCGAGGATTTTTGTCTCATGATAAAAATGGTTGAAAGCATTTGACAGCTCATAAATATACTGACAGATGCGGTTTGGCATGTTTTCGTCGTAAGCGGCTCTTACGCTGTCCTGGAATGGAGCGAGTGCTAAGAGAAGACTTCTCTCACTCTCAGTCTCAGGAGGCAGGATAGAAAAGTCATTAAGATTCTTTCCAAGAGCCTCATATTTCCTGATGATAGATTTCATACGGACTATAGTATAGAGGATATACGGTCCGGTATTTCCCTCGAAAGAGGTAAATTTATCTATATCAAATACATAGTCCTTTGAAGGCTGGTTTGAAAGGTCGCCATACTTAATAGCCGCGAGAGCTATAGTATTAGCTGTCTCTTTAGCCTCATCTTCTGGGAGCTCGTTGTTCTCACTGATCTTCTTATACATCTGCTCATCGACATCCGCGATAAGGTTTGAGAGTCTCATGACTCCGCCCTCACGGGTCTTAAACGGCTTTCCATCCTTGCCGTTCATAGTGCCGAAGCCTATGAAGTCGAGCGCGCAGTTATCAGGAACTATTCCGCACTTTCTCGCAGCCCTGAAGCACTGGATAAAGTGAAGCTCCTGTCTCTTATCTACGACATAAGCTATCCTGTCAGGATGATAGTCATTTACACGCCAGATCATAGTAGCGAGGTCTGTAGTATTATACAGTGCCGCTCCATCTGATTTAAGGATCATGCACGGAGGAATCTCCTTCTTATCCGACTCTTCCTTTACATCGACTACGAGGGCGCCGTCACTCTCATACGCAAGTCCCTTATCCTTCATATCCTTAACCATATCAGGGATATATGGAGCCGCGTCTGACTCGCCCTTCCAGAGGTCGAACGAAACGTTTAATTTTTCATAATTCTTCTTAAGGTCCGTAACGCTTACGTCCATGATATGCTTAAGGAGTGCCTGGTATCCGCGTCTTCCCTTCTGAAGCTCGTTTGTAGCCTCGAGTGCCTTCTCATGGTAGGACTCGTCCTCCTTAGACCTGCCTGATGCGAAAGGATAAATCTCCTCAAGCTCTGAGATTGTAAAAGGTGGCTCCTTCGGGTACTCACCTGTATAGCTCTCGTCAAAATAAACGAGATCCGGCTTTCTCTCGTGAAGCTCTGTTATGATAAGGCCCATCTGAAGTCCCCAGTCACCGAGATGTACATCTCCGATAACCTTGTGTCCCATATAGCGGGCGATTCTCTTAATTGACTCACCGATAACGGCTGATCTCAAGTGACCGACATGAAGTGGTTTTGCGACGTTCGGACCGCCGTAGTCTAAGATTATCGTAAGCGGCTTTTCTGGTGCCTCAAGTCCGAAATGATCGTTAGATGCCATCTGGTTCACATAGTCAGAAAGGAATGCTGCGCTTAAATCGAAGTTCAGAAAGCCAGGCTTAACTGCTTCGACCTTTGAGAAAACGCTGCTGTCCTTAAGGCACTCTGCGACTGCCTCTGCCATAACGATCGGTGCCTTGTGGTACTGCTTTGCTGCTGCCATAGCGCCATTGCACTGGTACTCGCAGAGATCAGGACGGTTACTTACGGTCACACGTCCGTATGACGCATCTAAGCCGGCTTTGGTAAAGCCGGCTTTCACTTCGTCTGTTATAAGTTCGAGAAGTTCTTTCATTATTTAGTGATCCTTTGTGTCTCTTTTACGGGAAAGAGTGTATTTCTGTATCTGCCAAGAATCTTCTTTAATGCAAATCCAAATCCAAATACTGAGATAGCCTCTCCGGCACCTACTGTAAGAACGAGGAGCGGATATGCAGTAGTCACTCCGTATGCAAGTACGAGGATAACAGGTACTCCAAGTGCATTAAAAAGTACAGGAGGAATGGTGTAGATAAACTTCCTGTCCTTTAAAAATCTCGTAACTACAGCTGCAGCAAGAGTTATCAGACTTCCGAATACTACATCATAGACAGCTGATCCTGTAATAAGGTTTGCTAAAAGGCACCCAATGAAAAGTCCTGGTACTGCTGCCGGTGTAAATACCGGAAGAACTGTAAGAGCCTCTGAGATACGGACCTGAATAGCTCCGCTCGCGAGATCAAAGCCTGCCGCAAATACCGTGAGAACTACATAGAGTGCTGCGATGATTCCTGCCTGTGCCACAAAGAGCGCGGTGCTGCCATTTTTCCTAGACATATAAAACCTCCAATTGTATAAAAATAAAACCAGAAGCTATGTCACCTCGCTTCATGTGTCAACAGTAAAATATTTTAACATAGGTTGTACGCAATTTAAAGGCAGACCTTGTATTTCCTAAAGTGCAATACAAGGTCTGCCTGCTGTGTCTTATTTAAGCTCACTCTCAATTACGTCAACCATCTGATCTACGTACTTCGCACAGAGCTCTTTCGTATCAGCTTCTGCCATAACACGGATAACTGGCTCAGTGCCACTCGCACGGAGAAGCATTCTGCCGTTACCCTTAAGCTCCTGCTCTATTTCTTCCTTACACTCCTGAACCTTTTTGTTATTCAGGATCGCATCCTTATCTGAAACCTTGACGTTCTTAAGAAGCTGAGGGTATTTTTTCATGCCGGAGGCAAGTGTATGAAGTGACGTCTTCTCCTCCATAATGACTTCCATCACCATAATGGCTGTAAGGATTCCGTCACCGGTAGTTGCGTGTTTTGAAAAAATAATATGCCCCGACTGTTCGCCACCAAGTACATATCCCTTAGCAACCATATCCTCATTTACGTACTTATCGCCGACTGTTGTAACATCGTACTCTATACCGTTCTTCTCAAGGGCTTTGAAGAGTCCAAGGTTTGCCATAATTGTCGCTACGACATGATTTCCGTCGAGACGACCATGCTTCTTTAAGTAGGTACCGCATATATAGATGATGTAGTCGCCGTCGATTACCTGACCTGTCTCATCTACCGCAATACATCTGTCCGCATCTCCGTCGAAGGCAAATCCACAGTCAAGCTCTTTTTCTTTTACAAGGCTTACGAGATTTTCGATATGGGTCGATCCGCAGTTCTGGTTGATATTTAATCCGTTAGGCTCATTTCCTACTACATAGGTCTTGGCTCCAAGAGCATCGAAAACGCTCTTTGCGATGTTAAAGGTAGAACCGTTCGCGCAGTCGAGTCCGATTCTCTTTCCCTTGTAAGAGCGTGTCGCAAGTGAGATCAGATATCCGATATATCTGTTTCTTCCAATAGCATAGTCGATAGCGACACCGATATTTTCACCGATTGCGAACGGAACCGGGTCAGACTTTCCATCGAGATAATCCTCTATCTGGCTCTCAACAGCGGCTGACATCTTGTGGCCGTTCGAATCCATAAGCTTGATACCGTTATCGGTGTATGGATTGTGAGAAGCCGATACCATAACTCCGCAATCGAAGTCCTCTGTGCGGACCACATATGCTACTGAAGGAGTTGTAGTTACATGCAGAAGATACGCATCTGAACCCGATGAGATGATTCCCGCTACAAGAGCATACTCAAACATGTAACTCGACCTTCTCGTATCCTTACCTATAACAATCCTGCCGCGCTTCTCTCTGCCGTAGTACCAGCCTAGATAGCGTCCGATTTTGTACGCGTGATCCGCTGTAAGAACTTTTCCTGCTTCTCCTCTAAATCCATCTGTTCCAAAATACTTCATTTTCTTCTTTCCTTATTTTACCTTTACACTCTTTACGCCTGACCATGAACTGTAGGCCTTCTTACCAGCTGAAGTGGTGTAGTAAGTTCTCACTTTAAAGTAATATCTCTTTTTGCTCTTCAGAGAGTTCATGGTGTACTTTGTCTTTGTCGTGTTCTCTGTCTTTGTTCCCTTGGTGACTGCTCTGTTTGTCCCGGCCTTGACCTGATAGCCGCTTATGCCGGAGACTTTCTTATAAGAAACCGTAGCTTTTTTCTTTCCGGCAGAAA